>JBAZQS010000019.1:0-16002 GCA_041645075.1 Patescibacteria group bacterium
AACCAAAAAACGGCCGAATGGCCGTTTTTGATTCATAATTTATGGTTGGAGCGCTTCTTTGACCAATTTACTCACCACATCACCCGAGGCCCTCCCTTTCGCTTCTTTCATCGCGGCACCCATCACTTTACCAAAGTCCTGCGGACCGGCGGGCTTAAGCGTTTCCACGACTTTTTTAACAATGGCCCGGAGTTCCTCTTCGCTTAATCCCTTCGGCAGATAAGCGCCTAAAATTTCTATCTCTTTTTTGACGCCTTCCACTAAATCAGCTCGTCCGCCGCGTTCAAAATCAACAATGGAATCATTAAGTTTTTTAACCTCACGACCCAACACCTCCAAAACATCATCTTCAGTAAGCTCTGCCGGCCGTTTGGCGATTTCGGCATTATGAATCGCCGTTTTCGCGTTACGCAGGGTTGATAAAACAAGCCCGTCTTTGGATTTTAAGGCAGTAATCAAATCTGATTCTATTTTTTGGAGTAAAGACATCTTGTTACAATTGACAATTGACCTTTTCCGCCCGAGGCGGATCCGCCTTTGCCCGCCTTAGGCGGACTTTGGCGGAGACAATTGACACAACCCCTCCTCGCCTCCCCTTTACGAGGGGAGGAATGACGGAGTCGTGGTCAAATGTCAGGTGTCAGGTGTCAAATGTTATCTGCGGTAGCTTTTCTTAAAATCCTCTTCGCGGAGCTTGCCGGTTTTAATCAAATACTCGCGCTCTTCGCGGATATCGTTCCGGCGCAAAGCCGAGGCGCGCAGTTTATTTTTACTCTGATGTTTCGCGTGAAAACGCACTTTTTTTGCCTGAATAATCCGCCCGCTCTGAAGCAACCGACGATTAAAACGACGGAGCAAACTCTCAAAGGTTTCACCCTTTTTTCTTTTTACTTCTGCCACAAAAATTCACCTTCCTTTCTTAAAATTGAGTTATTTACTTCTGACTTAGAATATCACAATTATAATTGTAAGTCAATATATGTATATTATGCCAATCGCGCGAATCGTATGCAAATGCCGCAAATAGTTAAGAGTTCGGTTTCGGTGTGGTTGTGGCCGCCCGTATCGTCAGACGTTGTAGTCAAGGGTTTTTGACGACAACCTTAAACCATACCGATACGGGCTGCGACACCTACACCCACAACGAATTATTCATTCGCAGCATTCGCATATCATTTGCGATTCGACACGGCTCACGCCATGAGCTTGCCGAATGGTAGATTGGCATTATATTAACCAAGTTTCTTTTTTAATTCACCGACTATTTTAGTGTAATCAATCACTTCTTGCACCCCGGAATCCATATCGCGGATGATAATTGTCCCGTCGGAAACCTCTTTTTGGCCGAGAATAACCGTATAACGGGCGCCGAATTTATTGGCCGATTCCAGCTGGCTTTTGAGGCCATCGCGGGAAAAATTTTCGGAGACGAGAATTTGGGCGTGGCGCAAATCCTCAAATAATTGCAGACACTTCTTTTTTGCCGGTTCGCCCAAAGCGGCGACAAAAACATCCGGTTTTCGGGGCGCGGGAACGGCCACGGCGAGTTCCCGGAGACGCGAAATAATGCGCTCAATGCCCATCGCCATGCCGATCGCCGGCGTCGGCCGACCGCCCAAAATTTCCATCAAGCCGTCAAACCGCCCGCCGCCGCAAAGCGTATTCTGCCCCCGGTCTTCTTCGCCCGGCCAAATCTCAAATACCGTCCGCGTATAATAATCCAGGCCGCGCACCAAATAGGGATTTAAAACATAAGCGACGTTCGCGTCATCCAGATATTCCAGCACGCGGGTGAAATGATTTTTACAATCATCATCCAGCCAGTCAATAATCTGCGGCGCACCGGGCTTAAGGGCGATACAGCTTTCATTTTTACAATCCAAAATCCGGAGAGGATTTTTTAGCAACCGCTTCTTGCAGTCCTCGCAAAGCTTTGGCCGGTTGGCGCGGAAATATTCCGTGAGCGCCTCTTTAAACTTCTCGCGGCACTTCGGACAGCCGATGCTGTTGACCTGTAAAGTAATGTCCCCGAGCCCCAAATCATGAAAAAATCCGACCGCGGCAATCATTAATTGCGCGTCCAGCACCGGATTGGCGTCGCCAATAATCTCAAACCCGGCCTGATGAAACTCGCGCAACCGTCCGGATTGCGGGCGCTCGTATCTGAAAAACGGGCCAAAATACCAAAGCTTCACCGGTTGGGGCTGTGAGAGCATGCCGTGCGTAATATAAGCGCGGGCGATAGCCGCCGTCCCCTCGGGACGAAGCGCCACGCGCTCGCCGCCGCGATCCTCAAAAATAAACATTTCTTTGTCAACAATATCGGTCTGCTTGCCGACGGCGCGGACAAAAAGATTTACATTTTCCAAAATCGGCGTTTCTATCGCCTCAAAGCCGTGAGAAATGGCCAGCTCGCGTAATTTGTCCTGAATAAATAACCAGTAAGCGCTGTCAACCGGCAGCACATCTTTAAATCCGCGCAGAAGTTGCACCGCTTCCGGGGGTTTAACTTTGGGCGCGACGACGGCCGCAACCGGCGCCTTTTTTACCGGTTTAGCGACTTTGATTTTCTTGATTTTTTTGATCTTAGGCATATATACCATACGAAATTACGAAATTTTACGAAAGTACGAAACACGAAAAATTTTTCGTAAATTTCGTAAGTTTCGTATTATTTCGTAATTTCGTATGGATTAGTAAGTTCGTATGAGTTTAAAATTTCTTTATCTTGTCAAACGGCCAGCCGCGGAACCAGACACGGCCGATAATTAATTTTTGGCCCACCGGCCCGAAGATCCGCGAATCCAAACTGGAATTACGGTTGTCGCCCAGCACAAAATATTCATCGCCGCGGAGCGTGGTTACTTTCTCGCCCGAAGTATAAACATAAGGGCTTAAGTATTGCTCTTCATCTAAAACCAGGCCATCAGTATGTTCACCATTATAAACAGTGATTTTTCCGCCGGAAATCTTGACTTTTTCTCCCGGCAAACCGACAATCCGCTTGATAAAAATCTGCTTCGGGTCGTTCGGATATTTAAAAACAACGATGTCACCGCGGACCGGGTCTTTAAACCGATAGCTGATTTCGTCAATTATCAGATAATCTTTGTCAACGAAATTCGGTTCCATTGACGCGCCCTGCACGTAAAACGGCTGGACCAAAAAATAGCGGATGGGAACGATAATCGCCAGCGAAATTAAAACCACCTGAACAATTTCGGCGACATATAAGAGGGCGGATTTTAATAGTGATTGTTTTTGCTCGGGCATATGGTAATTTTAGATTTCAGATTTTAAATTTTGGATTATTTTAATGGATGCTATATGAGCTCTTCTCGGCTTGCCCGCCTAAATTTGCGCGCTTGGGGATTCGCTCCGATAGCTTTAGCTATCGTGAGTCCTCGATTTCGATTGGAATCGAAATCGGGAAACCTATGACCTTCTCGGCTTGCCCGCCTAAATTTTGGGCATCTTGGGCACCACAGGATTCGAACCTGTGACCTTCTCGGTGTAAACGAGACGCTCTAACCAGCTGAGCTAGGTGCCCAAAACTTTGGCGGGTAAATAAACGAGACGCTCGAATCCCGCAACGACGAGACGAGTGAAGCGAGTCCGTCCGGTTGCGAGGACCCCGCAAGCTGCGGGGCCAGCTGCCTGCCCCGATATCACATCGAGGAGCTAACGCTTTAATTTACCTCAACACAGCGTAATTATTATAAGTATAACATAGCCGAAAGATAAAATCAAGTCCACGGCCCTCGGCTATAAACAAAATATTCCCGTTTAGCGGGGATATTTTAATGGTGCGTTTATTTGACGAAATCCGAACCTTCTTTGAACGGAACAGACGGCCCCGCAACTGCGGGGCGCCAAACTGAACGCTCGGGCGGGCAAAAAGGCCATCCTTCGTTAAAACTACGAACGAGTAAAAAGGGGGTTGGGGGGAAGTCATCCCTACGGGAGATCTCCCGAAGGGAGAGAATTTTTGCCCGCCCTCGCTTTTCCGCCGCCGCCGAATTCCGTGCCAGTGAAACTGGCGTACCGCCTTTTAATTATATGCTAATGCCCCGCTTTAACGATTAAAATTTTTGTTTTCATATTTTTTTGTTACGTTATCGAACCTTAGACGTAGCCTTGAATATACCAATTGTTGTACTAAACCAAATATTACCAGCAGGATCAATGTCAATGCTTTGGGGATCACGGCCAGTACAAATGTAAATCGCTTCTGCTGCTTTATTATTCTCATTAATTTGATAGATTGAATCAGAACCACTCATTGCGTCGCCCTGGTTAGTCAACACAAAAACTTTATTGTCGGAACTAACCGCAATATCCACCATGCCAGCGATGCGAGGCGAGTCGAGACGCGCAATCTCTTTCAAATTTGATCCGTCTGCGTCCGCGCGATAGACACGTTGAAAGAAGGGGCCCCGCGAGGCAGAACCCTTGGCTGTAACAATCAGCGCAAGTGAACCATCGGGGGCGATGTCAATGCGCGCATCATCAACTTTGTATACCTTGGTCCCAAAAGAGTCGCGACTGAAATAAAATGGAAGAAATGTTACCTTGCCTGATTCGTCCGCAGACAGCACCTCGATTTTTTCGTTGTAATCTGTTGTGACCACATACCAACGATCCTGACCCACGGCAAAACCCCTCAATTCGGTTCCTTGAATATTTATTGGTATTATTGTAATCAATCCATCAAGGCCAACTTTCACAATGCCCCTGTCAGTAAGAAGATGAAGGCTGTTTTTGCTATCAACATCAGCGGCGAAGATTGTGCCATACTCAAGATTACGCAAGTCAACACGCTCACCATTGCTATTTATTTTTACCATGCGCTGTTTTAAAACTGGTTCCAGGGCAGGCGTGGCAAAAAACACGCTGCCATCGGTGCCGGCAGCAAAGGCAAGACTATTACCAGCATTCGTATAAAGAGGCTTGAGCGCACCAGTCCGAAGATTTAAGGTATAGAAAGTTCCCCGGAAATCATGAAAGAAAAGCTCGTCAGCGGTCAAAGCCAGCATATCGCCAAAGCCATACCTTACCTTTAATTGGCTAAGCTCTTTTGTTTTAGGGTCAAATCTTTGCAAACCGCGACTTAATTCATTGATATACAGCATGCCGTCTGGCGCCACCTCCAACCAAACAGGTTCGTTATTCAATCCCTCGGCAATGGTTTCAACAGCCCCGCCGGAATCAACGGCGAAAACCTTTTCAAATCCTGCTACATATACTGTGCCATCAATCCCAATTGCGATGTCGGTGATTTGAACAGAATCAGGATTGGGGAATGGCAAAGAATCAACCATTTTCTCTACCTGGCCATTTTTAAAACGAAAAAGGCTGGCCTGTGAAGTTGCTAAATAGACATTACCCTGCTTATCAGAAGCCAATGCTTGCGGATAGCGGCCGCCCGGTATCGGTATTCCCGGTATTCTTCCCAAGCTTTCTTCCTGTTTCGTCTGATAATCAAAAATCATTACTTCACTATTACTTTTTGCATAAGCAAGGCGACCATCAGGAAGCGCCGCCACAGCCCAGGCATTGATGTCACCAGCCACTACAGTTTCAAATTTATTATCACGAAACAAAATGATGCGGTTATTCGCAAAATCCCCAATTGCCATATCGCCATTGGGCAGTAAGGCAAACTGGGCGGGCAAGCCGAAAGCGGTAGGCATAATGAGCTGAATGTCATAATCCTTGGAATAGATACAATCGGGGGAGATCGTCCTTTTAAAGAAAAATGCCCCGGCGCCCAAAACAACCAGAACAATCAAAACTATTAAACCAATTAAAATTTTTGTTTTCATTTGCATTTATAGATCGATTATTTTTACAACATCGCCGGAAGTTAAATCAACCATAGTTATGCTATCGCTTTCTTGGTTGACAGTGTAAAGGTAACGCCGATCCAGCGAGGCAATAGCGTCAGTGATAAAATATCCTTTAAGATTAGTGGTTTTTGTTATCCACGCAGACCGAGCGAGATCGTAGGTATACATTGAATGCGCATCCCCCGAAATAATAAAAAGTTTATCTTTGGCAGGAGAAAGCGTCACGCCGCTAAGTCCAGTGGGAGACCAACCGCGGATGTTTTGTGGTTCATAGAGGTCTATTAAATCTATAATACCAATCAGCTTGTCAGTATCCATATTAATTTTATAAACAGAAGTGAACCCTGTCAGATAAAGGATTCTTTTTGTTTCGTCAAAATCAGCTTCAACAAAACCGGTCATACCGCGACGAGTTATGCCTACAAAAGGAATTTCTATTGTATTAATAATTTCAAGATTAGAGGCGTTAAATATTGTGATGGCGGCGTTCCCCTGCGTTGAACCACGAGAGACGTAAAGCTTTGAACCATCAGGAGAAACAATTACTTTATCGCCATGAGGTTCGCGGGGCAGCTCTACGGATTTCAAAACAGACATATTTTTTGCGTCAAAAAAAATGAGTCGTCTCCCATTCATTGCTTCTCCATAATCAATTGTTACCATTTTGTCGCCAAAAAAGACAAAGGTCTTAGGGTTAAGATTACCACCGACGCGGTATTTTTTTATTATTTTACCAGTTTCAGCTTTTACGGTGTAAATATTGCCCTCGCCGCCAAAATAAAGTTTGCCCTGGTAAAACCCGTATGCCGAGTATGAAAAGGGCAATTGCATACTGGCTATTAGTTGACCAAATGCCAAATCAAATTTATAAACTTTTCTTATTGGTCTATCTCCACCATAGGACTGGGAAACTATGTAGCCTATATTATTGTCGCCGCGAATTATGGCATAGGGTTTAATTTCTGATTTATTGAACTGCAATTTACCAATCTCTTTTCCGGTAGAAATCTCCACCTTCCGTATGAAATTATAGTCGCCTTCGGTCATATACAAATAATTTGCGTCAACAGTGTCAAGGGCTATCGCTCGCTGGTCAGTTGAGGGTGATACGGGAATTTGACGGATAATCTTGCTGGTTAAAATGTCCCACTCTTGGATAGTTAGTTTTTGAGGAGCGCTGCCGCCAGCCCAAAATCCTGCAATATATATTTTGTCCGTTTTTTTGCTAACAGCAAAATCAGCAACGCCGTTCTCTATAGGCGCGGAGGTTGAAACTTGAAAAGTATTCAGATCAAAAACAATTAAATTTCCGATCCCTCTTTCTCCTGATTGACCCGCCATCTGCATCCACCCAAAATAGGCAAATGTTTCATTCGAATTGATAACAAGTCGGCGCGCGAAGGTATCGGGCGGCAAGACATCATTTACCAACTTAGAAGAACGCACGACAGTATTATTAGAAATATTAAAGGTAAAGAAAGTTGGCTGGAGAACATTGCTCCCTATGTTTATCAACTTTCCTGCGACATATAACAGATTTGGATTACTGGGAGAAGGAACCACAGGACCGAAAATCACATTTGGTACAAAAACATACTGATAAGAATTATCCGAAGTATTAACGATATACAATCCGTTTTCACCAGGCATGTAAACCTTGCTTCCGTCTCGCGATACAGCGGGGACCGCTGCGTGTAGGGGCTTTATTGGAAGCACTTTTTCGACGCGTCTGGTTTCTGTATTGACCACCATTACATTCCCAGCTCCTTCATTAGCGACATAAAGTTTTTTTCCATCAGGTGTCAAGACGGCGGCATTTGAAAAAAGCATACTGCCTGCGGCTGATACGTCTATTGAATCCTTAACGGTAAATGTTGATAAATCTACCACCAGTAATGCGTCATCCAAATTAAACGGGATGTAAGCAGTTTTCCCATCTGAAGAAATTGCTAATCCAAGAGTGCCTGGCGCCCAGCCGGGAAAGTATTTTTCTGTTGAGGGTGTTGATGTTGGTATGGCAACCCATTTTGTTTTTATTTCCTTATACCAATACACCCCTCCGGCTGCTCCCAGAACAACCAAAATTATTAAACCAATTAGAATTTTTGTTTTCATATTTTTCTAATCGACTAATTCAGTTTAGCGACCGTCTCAAGTTTTTTGCCCTTAAAAAGCAACCACAATGCGCCTACTAAAATTACCAGTTCAGACCAGAAATCCAACTGAAACCAATATTGGCTAAGCAGTTCTAATCTGGTAAATCTGGAATAATATCCCCCAGTCGGGTCTGTATTAGAGATTAAAAATGAGAAATGTCCAAGCATCAAAAACGCCGTAAATATCACGGCGCCGATTAGTATAAACTTATAGCTTTTTGACGTTTGTGGGGTTGACTTTGTCAAAAACAGGATTCCAAACAATAAAGCCAAAACTGTCGTATCTGTAAAATGAACATTAAGAAAGTCCCATAAAAGTTGTGGCCAAACATGAATATTGCCGGTTCCGAGAGGAAGTTCAAAATTCATCATCCTAAAGACAGAATAATCCTGTTTGTATGGCAGCCAAATCTCCTGGACAACAATCATTGTCAGTATAATCAAAAAAAGGAAACCTCCCGCTAGAACCCATTTCCAATTCGTGTCTCTTTTAAGATTCAAACTTGGCCTGAATATCTCGTATGCCAAGCCGACAAGGATAACAAGAAAGCCGATCCAGGGAGGGCCGTAACTTATCGACGGAACATCTCCCAAGTTTATTTTTGTCCAGGTGGGCATCCAGAGCAACAAAAACAAAACTATTGCGAAGAAAATAAACGCAAAGATACGATTTAAGACGTTGCTCATATTTTTAATTATACCAAAAAATCTCTTTACTTCGTTTTTGCCCGCCCGAGCGAGGCGGGAAACGCAAACTTTACAAACTGCGGGACCTGGACTCGAACCAGAATACCATCCTCCAGAGGGATGTGTCCTACCATTAGACGATCCCGCAATATTTTAAAAAGCACCGCGGCGCTTTTTATAAAATACCAAAAAATTTGCCAAAAATCAACTTTGCCCCCCGTGTCGTTAAAACATATTAATCACATCCTGAACCACGTCTTTGCCAATAACCGATTTTATTTCCAAAGCCCCGGTTAATTTTTTCTCAACCACTTCTTCAGTTTTTATTAATGGTTCTACATCTTCTTTGACCACACCCATCACCGACACGTCGGCTTTAAGAATATTAGAAATAATATCATTAATCACGCTTTTATTCTTAATCTCTTCAAGGCGGGATTTATAAAAATTACTCTTAACGCCGATTTCCAAAATATTGCCCCTGACTTTGAGCGGCTGGCTGATTTTTAAAAGCGCCGATAGAGTATAATTTTTTTCCAAAATGGCGTCAATAATCGCTTGCCAATTGGCCATTACCGCCTCAAGCTGGAAAAAGCTGTTTGGCTTTAATTTATCTGATTTGGCCAGCAGGTCAATTTTAATGCCGTCGTCCGGCCCGTCAATAATCTTTTCCTCGTTGCCGAAATTATTTAAGGGCGTTTCTTCTTGATGGCTTTTTCTTGGATTAAGATGTGATAATTTTTCCTTAATTTTCTCTTTTATTTTTTTGGTTTCGCTTTCCGAATCGCCCGAGACGCCCGAACCGCCCGGCGGCGGCACAAAATCATCTTCTTTTTTGCAGACCACGTCTTCGCTGATTTGAATCACGGCGACCTCAAGGGGCAATTGCTGGATAACGGCCGATTTCATCTCCTGGGATTTTTCGGCCATTAACTCAATAATGGACAAAAGTTTGTCATAACTGAATCTTTCCGCCAGCCGCTTGGCCGATTTTTCGCTTTCCTCGTCAAGCTCAACGCCGAAATCGCTTAAATTATCATTTACTTTAACTAATAAAATTTTTCTCAAATATTCCAATAGGGTCTCGGTAAAAATCTGCAAATCAACGCCATCCTCAACCAATCTGTTTATCAATTCAATGGCGGCCGTGGTATTTTTTTCGGCTAAAAAATTTAAAAAATTAATAATCGCGTTAAAATCAGAGCGGGGCAAGACCAATTCGGCCTGATCCCGCGTAATATCATCACCCAAGGTTAATATCTTGCCCAATAAACTTTCGGCGTCGCGGACACAACCCTCGCTATGAAGGACAATATTTTTTAAAACCTCGGTTTCCACTTTTTTGCCCTCCAATTTGATGATGCGCTCCAATCTTTCCAGCATATCCTTGGCCGAGACCTTTTTCAAATCAAATCTCTGACAACGGGAAATTATGGTCTGAGGCAATTTATGGACTTCGGTGGTGCACAAGATAAAAATAGTGTGTTTGGGCGGCTCCTCAAGGGTCTTTAACAAAGCATTGAAGGCGGATAGGGAAAGCATATGCACCTCATCTATAATAAAAACCTTATATTTGCTACTGGTCGGCGTAAAGCGGGAATTTTCAATGATATTTTCGCGGACATTGTCCACGCCCGTATGGGAAGCGGCGTCAATTTCAATAATATCAATACTGCGATTGCCCATGATATCAAGACAGGATGAGCACTGATTGCACGGCTCGCTTTCGCCCGCCTGCGCCGGCCGGCCGGCTTCGGCGGGCAGGCCCTCTTTTCTATTTAAACAATTAATAGATTTGGCAAATAGGCGGGCCAGAGTGGTCTTGCCCAAGCCGCGCGGGCCGCAAAAAAGATAAGCGTGGCCGATTTCGCCCCGCTCTATCTCGTGCTGTAAGGTGATTTTTATGTGGTTTTGGCCGATGACTTCGGCAAAAATCTGCGGCCGATATTTTCGGTATAAAGTCGCCATAATAATATAAGAGATGTTTGAATTATAGCCCAGCAAACGGTTTCAGGCAAGATTAAAAAAGTCCCGATCCCCCACTTTTAAAAAGTGGGGGACGGGCTGGTTTTAAAAAATTTACTATCGTCATTGCGAGAAGTCCGGTACGCCGGACGATCCTTCCCCCTCGGGTACTCGGGGTCGGGATAAACTCCGCAATCTAAATGGTAATTTATTAGATTGCTTCGTTGGCGAGTACGCCTCCTCGCAATGACAAATTCAAAATTGGGCGGGTGGCGTAGGTGATGACACGGGCGGCGGCGTGGCGACCGGGCGGCCCAAGGCGCCGATTTTGCTTCGGTCAATAATTTCCCTGATAACAACGTCCCGATTCCGGCCGTATTTAGCGCGGGAATATTCCTTGATTAAAGAGGCAATTTCTTTATCAGGATTGTCCGGCAAAGGAAAACAATGCATATTAAAAGTGTCGGCGGCCGTATTATCAATAAGCAAACGGACATAAGCGTTGAATTTTTCCACATTTAATAAATCGTATTCGTTAACTTTTGGCGCCAGTTGCTTGGCCATCACCTCGGCATCGTCCACGCCAATTCTAAAGCAAATAATATTGCCCACATTGCCGAAAACCGCGTCCTTGACCCGCGAGTCATTATTTTGAATTAGTTGGGCGATATACTGGTGTCCCATGATTAAATTTAATTTGTATTTTCTGGCTTCGGCTAAAATCGTGGAAACGCTGTCCGTAATATAATTTTGAAATTCGTCAATATACAAATAAAAATCTTTTCTTTGCTCTTCGGGCATATCGGCTCGCGCCATGGCCGCCATCTGCAATTTGGACACGGCAATCAAACCCAAAAGATTGCTGTTCATTTCGCCCATTTTGCCTTTTGACAAATTAAGCAATAATATCTTGCCTTCGTCCATTATCTTCCGGAAATTTATGCCTGATTTGGGCTGGCCGATGATATTCCGCATCATTTCGTTTTCCACAAACCGGCCCGTTTTGGAAACCACATAAGAAATCATGTCGGCGCCGGTTGAGCCCCTTTGCGAAGCCGGATATTCCCTTTCCCAAAAATCTTTGACTAAAATATCAGAAACGTGCTTTAATTTTTCCCGGCGGTAATCAATGTCCGTGAACATTCTGGCCAATTCAACCAAGGTGCCCGGATTTTCTTTATCAGCCATTAAAGCCAAAAGCGCGTTCCTCATATAATGCTCAAACATGGGGCCGGCCATGGCCGGGTCGGGCAATAATTTATAAAAAATCGTAATCATTTCGCCCACGGCAAAATCCATTTCGTGCTGACTGCTCGCTTCCAGCATATTTAAGCCGATCGGCCGGTCCACATCCGAGGGGTCAAAATAAACAATGTCTTCAACGCGCTCTTTGGGTATATACGGCATGATATAATCATCTATTAAAGAACCGTGCGGGTCCACCACGCAAACGCCCTTGCCGTTTTTTATATCTTGAATGGCTAGGTCGGCCTGAAAAACCGATTTGCCCGTGCCGGTCATTCCGATGATATACATATGCCTTTGCCGATCACCATTTTTAATGCGAATCAATGTTTGCCGGCCGCGATATAAATTTTCTCCCAGTATCAGCCCGGCCGTCGGCAGATTGATTGGCGGCGTCAATTTTCTGGCCTGAAGCCATCTGATATTAGGCACCTCGGTCGGGATTAACGGCAAGTGCCACAAAGACGCCATTTCTTCGGTATTTAAAACCAGGCCTAATTTTTCGTCAAAATTCCGATAAATAAAATCATTGATTAATTTTTTGCCCGTGCCTTTAATGACCGCCTTAAAACCATTGGCATATTCATAATTAGAATATTGGGCGAATGACTGGGCAATCTGGCGCACTATATCTTTGGCCGCGGCTTCGGTGGGACCGAAAGTAATCAGCCGAATATTGACATCCAGTCCCGCCTTAGCCGCCTTTTCCTCAATGGCTTTAGCGGTTTGTTCCTCCATGGCAGTCAAGTGATATATTTCCTTTTCTTTATCCGGCTTATTTTTTTGGGGCGCGCTAAACCAATCGGCGGGCTTGCCTAAAGCGCCAATTAGGCCGGCCGAATCGCTTTTAATCGCCTGCTTCAGGCTCTTGCCTTGATGCATTTGCGAAGCGACTTTTACTCCCCCTTGGCGCCACTTGGCTCTGGCCGAGCGCATCACAAATTGAATCGCGACCGTATGGCCCGGAGGCAATTTTGACAAGGTGCTTAACGTGGCTGTGAGCGGGTCGGCTTCCATATTTTTATAAGTCAAGAGGGGAAACATTTTTTCCTTGACCAATTTCAAATAGCCGCCGGCCACATAACCCACGGCGCCAAAAATATTATAATCCTCCACTTCCTCTATCAAACAATGGGGATATGACGACAAAAACTGCTGCTGAATATGGTCGCAAAGATACTGGGGCACGGCGATATAAAAAGTAATCAGGCCGTCGCTTCCCACCACCATCTCAAAAGACCAGGAATCATAACGGCCGAACAGCCAGGTCTTAAAGCCCTTGTGCGCCCGCAGTCCGCCTAAAGTCGCATAAAAACTTTCAACCTTAGCGATTAATTCATGGATATCGGTTTTCTCGCTTTCCTTGCCTTCATAAATTTTCGGTATGGTGAGGATAAAAATCTTTTTTTGAAAAATACCGGGCGAAATCATGCCCGAGCGAAAAATTTTCCTTAAAATCAAAAGGATAACAAAAATCACGGCTATGACCGCAAAAATAATTACCGCCAGCCAAATTATTTGAACAAAAAAACCATTAGACACGTCAATCTCTACGCCGTTAGATTGGGGAAAGCCGAAATCCATATATTTAAATTTTGGAGTCCCTATTTTTGTTAGCCGCCGCTATAATCTTATCCGCCTTAATTTTGGCCAGCTGTTCTAAAAAAAATTTATTTATCCCCGTTATCAGCTTCAGCCAATTGCGGATAAGATCAATGATTTTTTTTATTCTTACTTTCGGCTTGGCCATCAGCCGTAAAATCGCCCAAGTGGTTTCCTCGCCTTTTACTTTTAATCTTTGCTGTTCCATGGGCGGCATCTTAAGATAAATATCTGCCAAATCCTCCTCTAAAATGCTTTCAACCCGCCGATAATCTTCGTCTGTGGCCCCGACGTTACGTCGGGGCGCGTAAACAATGCCCGGCATACTTGGCGCTAGTGGCGGCATATGCTTAATCGCAACCGGCTCTATAATTTTTTCTAACGGCCGTTCTTCCATAGGAGCCGCCTCTTTTTCCCGGATATTAAAAGAACCGGCCTCGGGAGAAGCCGTTGCTTCCAGCTTAATCTCTATATTTTTCTTTTCGGTGATTTTATTAATAACCATATTTAATTGTATTTAATTGTATTATACCACAATTTGTTTATTTTGTGTTATAATGAAATTAAGATAATGAAATTAAGAACTACTTATTATCCACAAACCATGCCCAATATTACGACCATAAAATCAAACGACGGCAGTTTCAGCTGGATAAACATTGTCAACGCGGCTAAAAAAGAAATTGATTATCTAAAACGGAAATACAAATTTGAACCGGCTGATTTGGGCGACTCTTACGCCAAAAAATACGCGCAGAGGCCTAAATTTAATATCAGAAACGATTATTGTTTCCTGATTTTGCAATTCCCGGTCTATAATAAAAAAACCAGAATTATCCACGCCGAAGAAATTGACTTTTTCATCAGCGGCGGTTATATCATCACCGTGCACAAAAATAATCTATCGCCTCTGGTGGAATTATTCAATGATTGCGCCAAAGACAAATTCTACCGCGGCCAATATATGGCCGACGGCAACGAAAACTTATTATACGAAATCATTATCCGCTTAGAGGAATATTGCTACCCCATTTTAGACCACATCAGCGAGGACATTAAAAAAATTGAAGAAAACATATTTGCCAGCAGCGCCAAAGAGCTGATCCGGGAAATCATGCGCATAAAAAGAAATATATTTGACGTGAAAAAAATATTGGAAGCCCATAAAAACGCCATCCAAAAAATCGCCAACAATAAAATAAAATTTTTGTCATTGAGCGGGTCAAAATCATATTACCATGAATTGATAGACCACACGAAAAACATCTGGGAAATCATCCAGGGCCAGAAAGAATTGATTGAATCCTTGGAAGACACCAACACCACCCTGGTTTCATTTCGGCTAAGCGGGATAATGAAAACCCTGACGATTTTTTCCGTGATCCTGTTGCCCCTCACCTTGATTTCCTCTATTTTTGGCATGAATACCACCAATATGATGCCGTTTATAAATAGCCATTACGGCTTTTGGCTGATTATAATAATCATGATGATAACCAGCTTGATTATGTTTTTATTTTTTAAGCGGAAAAAGTGGCTATAAAAATATTATTAAATCGTCCCGATGCAATGTCGGGACGATTTTTTATTACTGTAATTCTTTTAAAAACTCTTTTATATCTTCTAAATTTTCAACGACGACTAACTGCTTGCGCATTTCTTTGGCGCCGGGGAGGCCGGAAATACACCACAACAAATGCTTTCTTAATTCAATTATTCCATGCTCGCCTTTGGATTTAAAAGCTAATTGGGCGTGATTTAAAATCGTCTTTTTTAAGTCACTTATTTTTATTTCATTATATTTACCGGTCTCTAAGTAATCTTTAATTTGTTTGAAAAGCCACGGCTTGCCGCAAACGCCGCGCGCCAAGCCAAGGCCGTCGCAACCGGTTTTTTCCAGCATAATTTTAGCGTCCTGGGGGGTTTCAATTCCGCCATTGCCCAAAACAATGGTTTTAGAATTGGCTAAAAAATTCTTAACTGATTTTATCATTTCATAATCAATCTCGCCATCAAATGGTTTTTCATAACTGCGGCCATGAATCATCACGGCGGCGATGGGCAGGCCCTTCATATATTTGATAAAATCGAGAGCCGTCACCGTCGTCCCACCCCCCTCCCCTTTATAGGGGGGTCTGTAATCAGACGGGCAGAAGCGAGCGAAGCGAGAGTCAGCCAATATGCCAGCGGCATATTGGCTGCTGCCCAGGACCGGCCGGGGAGGGGTAAAGTTATCGTTTTTACCCCCTCCTAACCTCCCCCTTATTAAGGGGGAGGAATTTATTGAGCTTCTTAATTTCACGGATACCGGCAATTTTGTGCCCGCCAAAGTTGCTTCAATTATTTGGCGACATTTTTCCAAATCCCGCATCAAGGTGACGCCGCCGCCATGGCCGGCCACTTTTTTGGCCGGACAGCCAAAATTAATATCAATGCCGTCAAAGCCGGCTTGCTCGCACAGAGCCGCGGCCTTGGTAAATTTTTCCGGGTGCTTGCCA
>JBAZQS010000001.1:0-81829 GCA_041645075.1 Patescibacteria group bacterium
TATGAAAAAAGCGGCGGCCATCGTGACTAATTCCGGTGGGAGAACTTGTTTTAGCGGCGATACATTAGTTTTGACCAATAAGGGCTTTAAATCATTTGCGCAACTTGGCGGTCTGCTTAAAAAAGAAAAAATTTTTATTCCTTCTTTAAATAAAAAAAATTTAAAAATAGAATGGAAAGAAATTTATGATTTTCAAGTTAAAATCGGTCGGCCGCTGAAAGTCGCTTTTTCTCAAACCGGAAAACAGATTAATAATTGCTTGAAGACGACCGTTGACCATAAATTTCTCACTTGGGACAACCGCGCGCTTGTCGAAAAGACGATTGGCGAAATTTTAAAAAAACAAGAAATGGTTTTAGTCGCTAAAAATTTGAAAAATTTTCGAGCTAATAGGATTGACAGTAGGTTGGCGTATTTATGGGGAGCGATTTTTACCGATGGCAATGTTTATTTAAGCCGGACTCACGGTGAAGTCCAGTTTATTCAGAAATTTATTCCCGCCAAAGAAGAACTGATTTGGACGGTACAAAATTATTTTAAGGAACTTTTCGGCAAGGAGGTAAAATTAAGCCATAAAAAAATCAGCCAGGGCTATATTAGGGGCAAGAAAGTCGTCGGTCAGGCCTCGGTCTTAAGGTGTTACAGCAAAGAAATCGCTCAGAAATTTTTTGATTGGAGAAATAATTTGGACCGTTATCTTGTAAATTGTTCTCCAGAGTCAAATTTGGCTTTTTTAGCCGGCGTTATTGATGGCGATGGTTCTTACTATAAAAATCGGGTGCAAATTTATTGTTCTAATGATAATTTACTAAAAGGCATAATCGTCAGTTGTTTGAAAAATGGCTTCTTACCGCAAGTCACCAACAATAGGAATATTTATAATATTCAAATCGTGGAAAAATTAGAGGAAATATTCGCCTATACTAAAAGAGTTAATGGTGAATTTAATCGAATCACTATAGGAACGGTTTTCTATTCGGCTAAACAGCTTTTAGGCGATATTATTAACAAAGTTAATTATCGTGGCCGGATCAGGCCATATATTGAAAAAAATTTATTGATTGATAGCAACAAGATTAGGAATTTTTTAATTCCCATGATTTTAGGGCAAACCGCCAATCATCAGCTGACTAATATTATAAATTCAGATACAAAAATGCTTCGGGCCAAAAAGATTGGTGCTTTGGCTAGTCAAAAAGTTTACAATATTTCAGTTAAGGACAATCATAATTATTTGGTTTTTACTAATCGGCTGACTCCGCTAATAGTTAACAATTGTCACGCGGCGATAGTTTCGCGCGAACTTGGCGTGCCTTGCGTGGTGGGCACTCGGGAGGCGACTAAAAAAATAAGAAGCGGCCAGGCCATCACCGTGTCTGGCGCTGAAGGCGAGATTGGCAAGGTCTATAACGGCCTCGTGCCTTTTAAAATCAGAAAAATTAATTTAAAAAAATTGCTTAAGCCAAAAACAAAAATTATGATGAATGTGGGCAATCCTTACGCGGCCTTGAATTTTTCTTTTATCCCTTGTAGCGGCGTGGGTTTGGCGCGTGAAGAATTTATTATTTCCAATTATATAAAAGTCCATCCTTTGGCGCTTTTGAATTTTAATAAAATTAAGGAGGAAAAAATTAAAGAGCAAATTAATGATTTAACCGCCAACCATCCTTATAAGCCGCAATTTTTTATTGATAAATTAGCCGAAGGCGTGGGCATGATCGCGGCCGCTTTTTATCCCAAGGAGGTGATTATCCGCCTTTCTGATTTTAAATCCAATGAATATGCCAACTTAATCGGCGGCCGGCAATTTGAGCCCATAGAGCCCAATCCCATGATTGGCTGGCGGGGCGCTTCCCGCTATTATAGCGCCAAATATCAAAAGGCCTTTGTTTTGGAATGCCGGGCATTGGTTAAGGCGCGGCGCGATTTTGGCTTGAATAATATTAAAATAATGATTCCGTTTTGCCGGACAGTGGAAGAAGGAAAAAGAGTGATAAAAATAATGGCGCAAAACGGCCTTAAGCGCGGCCAAGACGGCCTGGAGATTTATGTGATGTGCGAAATACCCGCTAATGTGATTTTGGCGGAAGAATTTTGCCGGATATTTGACGGCTTTTCCATCGGCTCAAATGATTTAACCCAACTCACTCTGGGCGTTGACCGCGATTCTGAATTAGTGGCCTCAATTTATGATGAAAGGAATCAAGCGGTTAAAGATTTGATTTCTCGGGTCATTAAAATCGCCAAAAAAAATAAAAGAAAAATCGGCATTTGCGGCCAAGCGCCGTCGGATTTCCCGGATTTTGCCCGTTTTTTGGTCCGGGAAAATATTGACAGCATCTCCTTGGTGCCCGATACGGTCGTCAAAACCACCTTAGCCATTTTGGCCGAAGAAAAGAAAAAATTTAGACGCAAAAACGCAAAATAAACAAAAGCGCAAAAAATGAATAAGGGATAGACGCAAAAGATAATAATTTGACATTTCCGCCGGGCGGTGATATGATACATACTTATTATCGTTCTTTATTTATTATAAGGAGGTGCATAATTGCCGCTTAATAAAATTGCGAGGCCGCCGCCGCGCTATATCCAATGAGTCAAGAGAAAATCAGATTTAAAAATCAATTTTCCCACTCAAAGGAGAAAGCGTATGTGTTCAAAGAAAGGTCACGAAATCGTGGTGACTTATCCCGATGGCCGGCGAGAACGGTTCTGTTCTCGGCACAACCGAAGGGCAAAGCAATGGCTTGATATTTTTCGCCAGCAGGGCGATGGGGTGCGGGTTGATAAAAAATCGGTTTTCACGAGTAAAGCGATTAAGCGCCAGAACGCGGGCCAACGAATCAGGATTCCCGCCGTCCTGCGGACAGCATAAAATACTTTTGCGCCTTAGGTTTTCGTCTTAAATTTTGGGGCAAGCTCAATCGAGCAAGCCCCTTTTAATTTACCCGGTTTGAGATTATAATGAATTTAAAAATACTGAAATTTTGAATTTAAAATCTAAAAAGCATCTATGCTAAGATTCTTTCATCAATTTCAACCCCAGCCCATATTTTTTCAATTTGGCTGGCTAACCATAAGATGGTACGGTCTGCTTATGGCTTTGAGCTTTATTATCGGTATTTTTATTCTTACGGCCTTGGGCCGGAAAAAAGGTATTAAAAGCGATGACGTTTATGATTTGGCTTTTTGGCTGGTGATTGGTGGCATTATCGGCGCGCGGCTTTATGAAGTTTTTTTCATCAACTGGGATTATTATAAAAATAATTTATCAGCGATTTTTAAAATTTGGCAGGGCGGTTTGGCCATCCACGGCGCCATTATCGCCGGCTTGATTGTCTTGTGGTTTTGGGCGAAAAAGAAAAAATTTTCTTTTTGGCTATTGACCGACTTGCTGGCCGTACCCCTGGCTCTGGGCCAGGCCATTGGCCGCTGGGGCAATTATTTTAATCAGGAACTTTTTGGCCCGCCCACCAATTTGCCTTGGGGCATTCCCATCGGCGAGGCCAATCGGCCGGCGCTATTTATGAATGAAAAATATTTTCAGCCCGCTTTTCTTTATGAATCAATTTTGGACCTGGTTCTTTTTTTAATTATTATCCGGGCGATAAAAAGGGGAGCGCGCCAAGGCGTGGCCACGGTTATTTATTTTTTGGGCTACGGCTTAATCAGGTTTTTTATGGAATTTGTTCGGATTGATGAGACGCCGAATGTTTTGGGCCTGCGCCTGCCTCAATTGGCCAGTTTATTAATAATTTTGGCGGCCATTTTCATTTGGGCTTTTTTATTGAGGCCAAATAACAAGAAATCATAAAAACGCCGAGGCGGACAGGCAAAAATTTAAAAATTGTTAATAAATTATGGCTAATTTTAGCCATTTTTTAGTATTTATTGGTGAAAACTATTGACAAAAAGGGAATAAACTTATATTATAAAAGCAGTTTTTTTAATGGTTCATTACAATTTAAAGGAAAGGAAAAAGTATCGTGAACAGAAAAAGAAAGATGGCACTTGGTCTTTGGTCATTGGTTTTGATTATTTGTGGTTTTTTTGTTTTTCTGGAAATGGCGGAAATCCGTCGGTAAAAAATGACAATAGTTTGTAATAATTTAAAACATTTGAAATCACCAAAAATTTTCTGAAAGGACAGTTTATCATGAATGCTCTTGTCTCTTCGTTGGCAAAAGGATCAAAAATTGCTTTTGATCAGGTGAAGTTATTTGTCAAAATAACACTGGCCTCATTGGTTGTTTTGGCGGTTCTGATTTTTGTGGGTATTATTTTCAAGATTGAATTACTGATTATTTTGCCCACCGTTATCGTCGCTCTTATCTGTCTGCCGTTGTTTATGGTAATGCGCTTCGCTTCCAAGTACATCAAAATACTTTCTGGCTTGACGCAACTCACGGGTACCTTAGCGGTTTGGCTGTTGTTTTTTGGTTTTCTTAATGCCATTCATCCAGAATGGTTTTATCTCTCCGGTGGTAACTTTAAGAATTTATTGGTATTTGGAACCGCCGCTCTGTTTATCGCCGCCTTTGTGGTATATTCAGGCATCCGATTTGGATTCGTGAATTTTATTATAGCGGCAGTGGTTATTGCTATGACAGCGCTTTATGGCATTAAAATAGTAAGGCCGGGAATTTATGATCAGTGGTTTTCCAAAAGGCAATATATTGATGCCACGATTGCGTGCGTCTCTGAGTCAACACCCGCTTATAAATTAAATGGCGTTCGGCTGGAGAAAATGGCTGATCTTAATTTAACAACCAACAGTTTAGTGGCAATTCTTGATGAATTGCCCAGACAGTTCGGCGGCGAGTTGTTTCTTAATTGTATGTTGCCCAATAGCGATGGCAATTATGTGAACGGCCAAGAGGTGTGGTTGCCCAAAAGAAAGCTTTTTTTAAAAGGCGATTCTTTGAAAAAAGAATTGGAAAAAGATTCAATCGCAACGGTCCTCATCCCCACTCCCATTCGTACCCCGACTATTACTCCCATTGCTACACCAATTCCCATTCAACCGCCAGGAAATTTAGAGTGGTATTTAGATGATGATAATGCCACTCATGTTCTGAATAAAATAATAAAAATTAATGAAATAACAGGTGCAAGTTTTGGACTTCATGGTCATCGCGTTTATTTGAAAAGTATATTTTTTACTAAACCATTTATTTTGGTATTGGAGTCATATGAAAATACTGGTGAGAAAGATGTTCGAGTGACAAAATCCAGGACCATATTGATAGATAGGAATGGAATAGGCCATAGTTCAAAGAAGTCAATTTTTTTTCCTTCTTTGTCAAAATATAGGCCTGAATATTTACTTTTTTCTTTATGCCCCGGGGAAAAACAATATATTGTGAGGGTTTTTGATTACTACCCACCAGAAACCTTTAGCCCCGGCTTCTATCTTTGGGAGGAAACAAAGATACCTTTGCCATGATTTAATAGAGAATTAGTTGCATTGTGATATTTAAAAGTCAATAAAGTTTATAACCCGCAGAGAAAGCTAAAAAAGCTATTCTCCGCGGGATTTTTTTATAAAAATATAAATTTAATGGCTAATTTAGGCCATTTTTTTATATTTATTAGCGAAAACTATTGACATAATTATATTTATATGCTATTATAGTATATTAATGAGACGAAAATTGTTTCTTGAATTTAGCCCTTTTGGGGCAAGCAATAAGAGGGTTAAATCTAGGGAATATTTCCCTTCAAAATAGATCCTTAACAATTTAATAAAAATCATTGGGGTAAGCAATAAGAGGGTTAAATCTAGGGAATATTTCCCTTCAAAATAGATCCTTAACAATTTAATAAAAATCAATTGAAACAATTTTGGATATTTGAAGGGAAAGAAAGGAAAGAAAGAAAATGGCTATCAACCTAATTGATTGTCCGCATTGCGGCCAAAAAACCTATGGTAAGGGAAAATTTTGCAGCCAGTGTGCGGGGGCAATTCAGCCACCAACTCAACCGCCATCACAATCTGGTCCACCACCGGCAACTCAACAGGGTGGCGGTCAGCAGGTTGCGAGCCAAGGAAAAAGCAAATGGCGGCTGGACGTCAATCCCACTCATGATTATGGCGATGGCCGCTATGACTTCAGGGTTTTATTGTCCGAGAATGGCGTTGGCACAAAACACGACATCATTGTAATGGGCATAGAGCCAGATCCGGCCGACCCCTGCACTGGAGATATTTCTCCGGATAAGAAGCACATCGTCCTAAATCAAGACGGTGGAGCCATAGTGACCATTCTGGTTACGGGCCGTCGGCGCGACCTGGACTTTACTTGCCCATCTTGTGGCAATGAAACTAAAGGCGTCTTGCGTTTGCACGGCGCTTACCAAGCCGATCCGGCTAAAGGGTTTTGGGGAAACTTCAAGGGCATTATAGAATTCAATAAAGGAAGGTAAGTGAAAATGAGTACATACTGGGTTCTTGTGGGAGCAATTTTCCTGGGTTGGTTTGCCATAATGGCCATCTGGCGCCGTTATCAACTGGGCGTCATTCTCGGCCAGCCCGTTTGTAATAACAACTGGCGATGGCTGATTCTGTTCCTGTGCGCCAATTTGTGCGCTGGCTCGGCATTTGTCGGTGGCTTTGGTGAGCCGATTCTCTCCGGTTATTGGAAAGAATTTTGGCCGTCGGCCATGGCTACGGCAAACAAGATGAAGCCAGGCGAGACACTTAAAAGCAATTTAACAAGCTTTGTTTTGGGTGGGGACTTGGTAGAAACCGGGTCCCATACTCCCGCCGTTACACCTTCAAAACCACCGGCGCCGGCTAAGAAATATCCCAGCTGGTTCTGGTGGAAATTATCGCTTGTTTTGTGGCTGGCCACGATTATTTACTTTCCAATTGCTTTTCGCGAAGAATTTCGGGAGGTTTTGGAGAGGAAGAGGGCAGATTCAATTTCGGGAGAGTCTGAAAGCGGCCGCACGGCACCGCCTTCCATTATCCCGTCGCCTCCCGGTGGCACCGTAAAAACGTGGGGCTTCTTTGATGATTTGAAAGCCGGACTTTCCGCGGAAGTTATCAAGGAAGTGTTCACCAGGATTTTTAAAAAATGGTTCCATTAAAAAAGATTGAAAATGAAAAGAGGTGTAATAATGAAAGTGGACATTAAGCAACTGATAGTGGGTCTGGTGGGAGGAGTTATTGTTGGTGTTTTGCTCCGCGCAATCCTGCCCGTCAGTATTGCGTTTTTCGCCTCCTTGGTAATATTTGTTTTTGTGGCGAATATTATTTTAGAGAAGGTGGAGAAGGATTCTGCTCTTAAACGCGCGGGCGGCAAGATTATGCGATTGGCCGTGGCTATCTTGGCTTTCATCGGCATACGAATTATGGCTGAATATCTTTTCTGTATGCCATTAGTAGGAGTGGCCGTGGAGGCCCCGCACCAGGAAGTTATGAGAGCTTTTATGCTCGAGTTTTTCTTCCTGATTCCCGGCGGTGGTCTGGCCTATGCTATCGCCTACGGCAAGATAAGTCGGGTTTTCGTCTACTTCTTGGCGACCGGTTCTTTTTTCCTAATTCTCTGGCAGGTGAAACAGCGAGATAACTATCAGGCTCGCGGCGCCAGATGGCAAGCTGGTATAAATCGGAACACCTCCCAGAAGAATTTTGAAAGCCGAGTTGATAATCAGCTGGCCAACAATCTTTGGGCAATAACAACCTATCCCGCTTCAATTTATGATCTGCAGTTCAATGGCCGTGGTGATGTTATCGGGGCCATTAAAGCGGTCAAAGAGGGAAAGGATGTAAAATTGGAAGAGGATGAGGTTGTAAGGATGGCTAATCGGTCTGATGTTTTTTATCAGGGTCAGGCCTTCACTTGTGTCATCGAAATAAAAGATGGCAAAGAGTTCAATACCATAAAGTCCTGGGTTAAGGCGGAAGATCTGATCCAACTTGACCCAGCCAAGACCAAGGTTAAGGAAGGGCAGTACGCCATTGTCCGCGATAAAAATTCGTGGACGATTTACTTCCTGACCGATAAGGCCATTACCGTGGATGATTTTCCTCTGGGGGCATATTTCATTATCAATGGAATTGCCAATGGCATTACCAACGAGGTACCATTGTTATGCCCCACCCGGGAGGATTTGAATCGGTTTTGTCCAATACCTCTGGGCCAAAAAATTCGGCTTCAAGACACTCGTGTAGGGATGGTCTTACGAGCCATTGTGGGCACGAAAGTGACGATCACTTTCGTCTAATCCCGTCAAAATATTCCATTACGGAGCTAAGAATTGTAATCCAGTTCTTAGCTCCTTTTAATTTTTCAAATTATGATTTATAATAAAGCTATAACTCTTTAATATAATATTATGTTCAAACGTTTAATAATTTTATTATTCATTATTGTTTTTATTGTTTTGGCGGTTTTATTTTTTTCAACAAATAATATGGCATATGCTGTTCATGGTGCTGCTGATATACCTGGTAATACTGGCGGCACACCAGTCGCTGGCCCCGATCTCACTAATCCTGGCGGTATAGGCGGGTCCACGCCCGGCAAACGCCTTGCCAATCCCTTGGGCGACGAGCAGGGCGATGTATCCAAGGTGGCTAATAATCTCATTAAAGCCGCTTTAGGGCTTACGGGCGTTTTAGCCATAATCGCCTTTATCTGGGGCGGTATAGAGTGGATGACTTCGGGCGGTAATGAACCAAGGATAAAAAAGGGTAAGGATATGATGATTTGGGCCGTGGTCGGCTTGGTGGCCATTTTTGGCTCTTATGCCATATTAAATCTGATTTTTCAGGCCCTGGGTGGATAAGTTGCCTTATATTTGGATTTTTTAAAAAAACTGCCCCATTGCGCGGGTAGTTTTTAAATTAAATTTATCTTGCCAATTTGGAAAAAATATGGTAATATTCTTTCTGATATTACTGGTTTTGTTAATCGTGGCATAGTTAATTGTTAACTGTCAATTGTTAATAGTTAAATATGGATCGGTAGCTCAATTGGGTCGAGGCCCTTAGGCCGAGACGGGTTGGAAGCGAAACAAGCCGAGCCACAAGCGAGGCGCAGATGAGCGTCGGCAAATCTGCCAGTGACAGATTTGACGCCAACCCAGGATAGAGCGGTCCAACCGCAGGTTGGATAAAATATGGAAATATAAATTAGGCGCGTCTAAGATTAAAAATATGGATCGGTAGCTCAATTGGTTAGAGCGCTGCCCTGTCACGGCAGAGGTCGCGGGTTCAAGTCCCGTCCGGTCCGCGGACTTAAAACAAAAACAGGATTTTAATCCTGTTTTTGTTTTATAATCTGCTGTGCAGATTGGGACTTGAACGGGCAGAAGCGAGACAAATTTTGCGCTGGATTTTGCCAGCGCAAAATACTGGCGAGCGTAGACAAATGCGACCATAGGAGCATTTGGCTACGCCCAGGGCGAAGAAGCTTGAGCGGAAGCGAGAGCGATGAGAAATGTCCCGTCCGGTCCGAATTCACGAAAACAGAGTTTGATCTCTGTTTTTTGTTTTATTTTAAGGTGTATCGGTTGTATTATTCGTATCAATATGATACGATTAAGTAGTATAAATGATATGAACAAAAGTATGGCCAAAGTAGATAAAAAACAACAAACAATCATTAATCTCATATTGGATGGGGCTGTTTTGTCATCTTCAAAAATACACCAAAAGATGACAAAAGCAGGAGAAGATGTCTCTCTAATAACAGTCAAAAGAATTTTAACTCAGATGGTTAATGCTGGCCTGCTGGATAAAAGCGGCGCTGGACGCACGACTATTTATGCGGTAGGCATTAAAGGAAGAATATTATCTGACGTTAAAGCTAAAGAATATTGCAGCGTTGAGCCGGATAAGCGCACAGGATTAAAAGGACATAATTTTGGATTATTTAAAAATATTCCGGAAGATATTTTCAGTCAGGAAGAATTAAAAATTTTAAATGAAGCCACCGCTCGATACCATCAACGAACTAAAGATTTATCCTCGGTTATTGAAAAAAAGGAATTAGAGCGTTTGATTATTGAGTTGTCTTGGAAATCGTCCAAAATCGAAGGGAATACCTATACCTTGCTTGATACAGAAAAATTGATTTTAGAGAATAAGGAAGCGCCCGGGCACGACCCAAAAGAAGCGCGGATGATTTTAAACCATAAAGAGGCCTTTAATTATGTCCGTGAACACGCCGATAAATTTAAAACTTTGACTCGTAAAAATTTAGAAGAGCTGCACTCGATTTTAGTTAAAGGTTTGAGTGTGGAATTGGGACTGCGAAAAAGGCCGGTGGGTGTTTTGGGTTCGATTTATCGACCACTTGATAATGCCCAGCAAATTTTTGAAGCCGTGGAAGCTTTAGGCGGGGCGATAATAAAAATGACGGATCCCTATGCCAAGGCGTTAATTGCTATTTTAGGCCTGAGCTATATTCAACCGTTTGAGGATGGCAATAAAAGAACATCGCGTCTTTTGGCTAACGCCACGCTTTTGGCGTATGGCTGTGCTCCTCTTTCATACCGCAGTGTTGATGAAAACGATTATCGTGAAGCGATTTTGGTTTTTTATGAGCTCAATTCCGTTATGCCGTTTAAGAAAATATTCATTTCGCAGTATGAATTTGCGGCTAATAATTATGCGGTGAAATAGCGGGTTTTTTGATATAAAAAGAACCAGAAATGAGATTTTCTGGTTCCAGGTAGAAAGGATAAAATTAGATTTGATAATCTGCCTTATCATCTTTCATCCAGCCGATTGGGATTTTGTTCCAAATGCGTTCATGAAAATAGTACAAAACAATTTTTGTGAAAATTTCTACCAGACCAATCGTGAGGGCGAGTTTTACGCGGCCGGTGACAAAAAATGAAATTACCATAGTGTCTAAGGTGCCGGTCAGCCGCCAAGATATGGCTTTGACAATGCTCCGCCAATGTCTTTCTTTGATCATCGCGTCTAAATCCTCTCTATTGGGAATTATTATACTTACTTGTTTGTCAGTATTTGACCATAAGATAGCACGCCGGTATGCTTTTGTAAAGAAGTGAATTTAAGCCATGGCTTAAAATAAAAATCCCCCGTCCCAATGTCACATGGGGGCGGGGGTGATTTGTTTAAATGAAGTCCTTTTTAGGGCTTAGCCGATGAAAGGGGACCGGAAGTTTCGTCTTGGATTGAGAGCGCTGGCTTTGGCCCAAAGTCCATAAATTGGTCGGTATCGCCTATCGCCCAATCTTTGGTCGAAATCTGATAGTTGCCTTCCTCAAGTATTTTTATGGTTTGGTCAATCTGATTAAAGTCAATTTGCATTGCCGCTGATAATCTATCATTTAATTCTTTAACCCTATTGCCAACCGCCTCGGGAGTCAGTTGGCGCATTTGCGTTTCATCATAGAAGTTGAGCAGGGTCTGGTTTTTTTCCGTGAGCCCTTTTTTAATGGCCGAGCTCCTGGCGACAATCTCTTTAAGATAATACCTGCGGTTTACGGTTCTAAGGCAGGCCGGGTCGCTTGGGGGCCGGCCGGCTTTTCTCATTTCCGCGTAGGCCTTTATCTCAAATGATTCGTTGTGGCGCCATTGCTCGAGCCGGGTTTCGTTGTTTTGAAAATTGATTCGGTTCTGGCGCAACTCGTCAGCAATATTTTTAAGACCGGGTGGTAAATTATTAATCGGTGATATTTCAATACCATAACCTGATTCAATGCCCTGGCCTAAATCATTAGGTAGGGGAATATAATTGGCGGAGGTGATTTTGGCGTGTTGGCCCCAGAATTTTTTCGGCCTAAAGTGCTGCCAGGTGGCCAAGCTGGCGGTGGCGATCAGGGCGATTATCGTTATGGTCATCTTGATGGAAGTTCTCGACGGCAACTGCGGTTCCGGTGGCGATGTTACCGGTAACCCCTCGCACATGGCCGGCGGTGGCGGCGGTTCCTCACCATTTAACTGTTTCATTGGCTTTCTCCCTTTTTAATTTGTTTCAAATGGCAACTATTATTTAGGTTTTTAAGGTGCTGATTATTAGTTTATATATATAACAAAAAAGATTTTTTGTCAAATTCAGATTTTATTTATTTTAGCAAAAAATTTCCCCGCGCGCTTTTATGAGTTTGCGGGGAAATAGATTATTTTTGCCGGCAGATTTTATTGTTGCCGGCCCGGTCATTCTTTGGCCGCTATTTTTCCTCGGAGTTTGTCCAAAATCGGTTGAAGAGCAATTTTTAGCTTCTCCCGCTCTTCCTGGCTCATTTGGAAAAATTCTGATTTGGTTCGGTTTAAAAGAGCGTTGTTTGGAATTGGCAATCCCAGAACGCGATAGTAAATTCCCTGCGGTTCGGGCCGTTCCAAGTCAAACCAAGAGACCAGATTATTTTTATCCAACATCGCGGGAAAAGTATTGGCTGGCGGCGTCATTGGTTCCTGGGAAAGAATATCAATTGTCCTTGCCAGTTCGCTGATTAGAAATTGTTTTTTCTTGTCTACCGGTGGATTGATGGCGACAGGAACTGGCGTGGATAATGGGTCCGGTTGAGTGGCGACGGTTTTTTTAGGAGCGGGAGTTGGAGTTGGAGCGGCGAATATTTTTGCCGCCGGTTCCGTTGATTGAGGCGGCCTAAAAAAATCAACTTGGGGCGCTTTGTTTTCTTGAAAGCCGTAGTTATTGCTTGAGCCGTTCCAGTTATAGCCGTTCCAGCCCTCGCCATAGCCGGTTCTATTTCGGGAAATTTTGACGATGGCTTCAGTGGCCAAATCTCTGGCTTCGGGGTCTTTAATGGTGGCGGCCGAGAGAATGCCAGCGGTTTCATCTAAATGGCCGCCATAGCGCATCGCCACCTGGCCGGAATCCACTCGGCCGGCCGGGTCGCCATACTTCAATGTTTCGGCCGGAGAATGAAACCGGCTCGCGCTGGTCTGAAATTGGTTGTCTGTTTGGGCGCAGGCAGCCAAAAAAAACAAGCCGACAAACACCGAGAATTTCATTTTTGGATACCTCCATTTTTCAAATAAATAGATTTCTTGCCTCTTGGTTAATTTTATTAAGGTGCTGACTGATGATTGTTAACTTAATTTTATTATAGTTATAGAAATTTGTAAATGGTTTTGAGGTATATGTTTTGGTGTATAAATAAAAAAATCCCCCGTAAAGTTTTTAGTGAACTTTACGGGGTATTTATTGGCGTAGTTTTGATTTGCCTGCTCTATTCGCTGGGCGTCTCAATAACCTCATCATCAACGGCCGGAGGAGCGGGAGCAGGTATAATTAGGCGGGTGCAGGTCTTTCGGCGCTTTCTTGGGGCTTCCAAAGCGGCCGACGGTTTTAAGACGATTGACCGCTCTGTTGTAATACTCCTCTTTGGCGTCTTCTTCATCGCGCATCTGGCGTAACCCGCCGTTAATGTCGCTTTTCCCACTCTTCGCATATCTTGCGTAACCCGTCGTTAAGTTGCTTTTTCCACTCTTCGTGAGCGGTTAAGCGTTTTTCTGCCAGCGATTTTTTTGGCAGTTGCTGTTGTAAATTTTTCAAAACCGGCTGGAGGGCAATTTTCAGTTTCTCCCGCTCTTCCTGGCTCATTTGGAAAAATTCTGATTTGGTGCGACTAAGCAAGGACTGATTTTGAATCGGCAGGCCCAGAACGCGGTAGTAAATTCCCTGCGGTTCGGGCCGTTCCAAGTCAAACCAAGAGACCAGCTTATTTTTATCCAACATCGCGGGAAAGGCATTGGGCGGCGGCACCATTGGTTCTTGGGAAAGAATATCAATGGTTCTTGCCAGTTCGTTGATTAGAAATTGCGTCTGCTTTTCCGAGAGATGGCCAATCGCAGTAGTCGTGGTTGTGGTTAAAGTCGCTTTTTTTGCGGCTGATTTTTTTTGTTGAGCCAAGGCATTGGCGCTAAACAAAAAAATGATAACTAAAAACATCACAACTTGTCTCATTTTAATTTCCTCCACCTTTTCAAATTTTTTTAATGCCGAGTTTATGTTTTATTAAGGTGCCAATTTATTATTTATAGGATATAACAAAAAATAGCTTATGTCAAACCAAGTTTGCGCGCGTGCCTAAAACAGAGATATTTTTAGTAAAAAAAGTCCCCGTAAAGTTCTTGGTGAACTTTACGGGGGTATTTGTTGGCGTGGCTCTGATTCCGTCTGCTTTATTCGCTGGGCGCCTCAATAACTTCGTCATCAACGGTCGGAGGAGCGGGAGGAGCAGGCACATTGGGCGGGTACAGGTCTTTCAGCGCCTTTTTGGGGCTACCGAAACGGCCAACGGTTTTAAGGCGTTTGATTGCCTTGCCGTAATACTCCTGTTTAGCCTTTGTTTCTTCGCGCCTCTGACGTAACGCGCCGTCAAGTTCCTTTTCCCATTTTTCGTGAGCGATTAAGCGTTTTTCATGATCAGTCAACTGGCTCTCGATTGGCTTGAGCCGTTCGTTGAGTTGCGCGGGTTGGACGGCGGTCCTGGTTTTGTCCAGGTTATTCCTCTTGGCGGCTAACTCCTCCTTTAGGTTGCCGTCATGCAGAGCTTTTTCGGCCTCGTCCTCGGTCTTGCCATCGGCGATGAGCTCGACCTTGTCACGAGCATCCAACCCCGCTTTTACCCGTTTGACTTCCGCCCTCACTTGTTTGACTTCCGTCGCCAGTCCATCAAGCGTAATTATTGTCGTGATGGTGGTGCCGGCGGAAGCAGTGGTCGCACCCTTTTTCTGTGAGGCGGTGACCAACCCGGTCTTCTTGTCCTTGGCTGGCGTTTCCGATTTGGCAGCGAGCGAAGCTGAGGTTTGAGCGGCCATAACGGCGGTGGCGAGCTTGGCCGGGAGTTCGGCGATTTCCTTCTGGATATCGCCTTGACCCATAGCAATGTCGATGAGCTGTTCGACCTGCTCCTTCCTCAAAGGGATGCCGTTTTCCATCATGGACTTACCTAATCCCTGGATGGCCTCGACGATGTCCTTGTTCGCGTTCGTCGTGGTCGCATGAGCGGTCGTTGTGGCCGTCGCGGAGGCGGCCTGTTTGCCCCAGAATTTGCATTTCGGCCAGGTAAAGTACCCATAGAGAAAACCGGCGATGGCGACCAGGACGATCATCGTCCAGACGATTTTGCCGAAAGTTCGTGGCGCCGGTGCCGGTTGCGGCGATGGCCGAAACTCAACTCGTGCCGACCGGGGCCGCCCAAGGGATGGCGCCGGTTGTGCCGTCGATTGCGGTGGCAACTCTTCTTGTGGCGGCGGCACTGCGTGCGACCGACCGGTCTGCGGCGGCGCCTCGTCTAAAGGCGGCAGCCGAATCTCCTCGTCCAAGGGCGGTTGAGGATTCGGGTTCGGTCCCTGGTCCTCGTGTTCCGGCGGCAGAGTCGGCTGGAGCGATTCGGGCGGTGGCGGTTGATTGGCCCGCGGCCGCGATTGATTTTCCCTCTTTGGCTTTGGCATAATTATGCCCTCCTTTTTCCTTTCAAATTTTAAAATTGGTTTTAAAGGTTCGGTTTTTTGACTCTTTTTATATGACTAAGGTCCTTTGTTATCGGACTTATCATTGTATCATATAATCATAATTTTGTCAATAGATTTAATGAGAGTTAATGAATTTTTTGTTTATTTTATTAAAAAAACCGCTAAATTTAGCGTTTTTTTATCAAGAATTATTCAGGAATTATTGAGAAATTTACTTAATTTTTTCTATTATTTTAGCAAAAATAATTGGTTGTTTCTGGGCGATTTCGGCTAAGACCTTTCGGTCTAATTCTATCTTGGCCTTCTTTAAACCGCCGATAAATTTACTATAAGAAAGGCCGTGTTCCCTGACCGCGGCATTAAGCTGGATTTGCCATAATTGTCTGGCCGTTCTTTTTTTTGTCCGGCGGTCTCGGTAAGCATAAACGCCGGCCTTGGTAACGGCGGTCTTGGCTAATTTGATTAATTTTTTTCGGCCCCATTTATAACCCTTGGCTTGTTTTAAGATATTCCGGCGGTTTTTGGCATGGGTCATTCCTCGTTTTACTCTCGGCATATTTTTTAAATCTTTAAATTATTATATTGTTTATATTATTAAACCACTAGACCCGATGGATATTTATATAATTTTCAATTTTAGAATTTTGAATTTTGAAATAATGATTTAATGTCATCGCGAGCGAAGCCCGAGCGTCAGGAGGGCGAAGCGTGGCGATTTTATTGCAGTTAGATTGCTTCGTCGCCGATTACGGCTTCTCGCAATGACAATTTCAAAATTATTTCAAAATTCAAAATTTTTAATTATAAGGCATTGATTGTCTGATGGTTTTTCGGTCTGACTTGGCGATTTGGACGTCGCGCCTTTTATGGCGCTTGGTCTTGCCCGACTCGCGGGCGTTAAAATGGTCTTGGCCGGCCATTCTTTTTATTATTTTTTTCTTTTTGGTTATTTTGAATCTTTTAGCAACCGCTTGCCGGGTTTTTATTTTTGGCATGTTTTTAATTTATAAGTTTATAAGTTACTAAGTTTATAAGTTTTTTCCCCTTAGCGACTCACCAACTTATAAACTTAGTAACTGAATTTTAATAGGAAATAATCGCGGAAAATTTATTGCCCAATTGTTTTAATTCCTGCTCTATTTTTAAAATTTTATTTTCTGATTTTATCTGGATTTCATTGATGGTCCGGCGAATGGTTTCCCGGGCCAAATCCGCATGCTGGTTTTCCCGGCCTCTTAATTGGATTTCTATTTTAACCTTGTCGCCGCCTTTTAAAAATTTAATCGCTTGCTCAATCCTAAATGCCATATCATGCTGGCCGATTCTGGTTGAGAGCTTAATGGTTTTTATTTCAATGGTTTTTTGCTTGGCTTTGGCTTTTCTTTCCATTTTTTCGCGCTGATATTTGAAACTGCCGTAATTCATAAATTTGGCGATTGGCGTTTCCGCTTTGGGCGAAACCTCAACCAAGTCCAAGCCCCTGGCCTGCGCTTCGGCCAAGGCCCGCTCTTTGGGCATTGGGCCGAGATTTTGGCCGTTTTCATCAATAATAATCAGCTCGCGGGTAAAAATTTTTTCATTGATTCGGAATTCTTTGAAAGATTCTTTTTGGAAATTTTTTCCTTTGAAGGATTTTCTCATTAAAATTGTTTATTTAATTTATTCATCTATATTATTTAATTATACTACAGGCCATTAGCGATTAGCCATAGGCCATTAGTGGAGATGAGGAGGGTGAACTCCTGTCTAGAAGCCAGACATAAATCAGGATACAAGTTTAGCTCTTTTTTTAAACCAAGGCCTCAAAAAAGAGCAAAATGGTCTTGGTTGTTCTTGGTAATTTTAAATGATAATTTCCAAGAAAAATTATCACCGAGCCCGATATATGACACCGCTTCTTGCTTATCAGGCCATCAGCAAGACGATGGCTGTTAAACCTTGTTAGGCAACAGCAGGGGCTAAAGCCAATCCGCGGAAAGCGAATTTTACTTTAGTCAATAAGTTTTTTGCACTTATGTTTTGATAATTAGTTTGCGAGCAATTATCAATCTCGCCTTGCTAATTTATGGCTTAGCTTCTATCGAAACAGACATCCCCGAATTGAAAATTTATCGTTTATCTTTTCAATGACCTTCGTATTTCCCTGTCCGCTTCTCTCTTTTTAATACTTTCCCGCTTATCAATTTTGGTTTTGCCTTTGGCTAAGGCGATATCAACCTTGATTAATCCCTTTATAGTATATACGGCAGTGGGTATAATTGTCAACCCCTTTTGTTTGCTTTTGCCGATCAAGGAATTAATTTCTTTCTTGCGCAAAAGCAATTTTTTTTGGCGCTCCGGCTGATAATTGGCTTGGACATTTTGCGCCGGCTTATAGCGGGCAATATGGCAATTGACCAGCCAAAGCTCGCTCTGGCCGTCAATAATGACATAGCTGCCCTTCAAGCTGATTTGCCCGCCCTTGACCGATTTAACTTCCGGCCCGGTTAAAACAATTCCGGCTTGGTATGTTTCAATAACTTCATAATTAAAAAGCCCCTCCTTGTTTTGGTTGATGATTTTTTTTGACATAGCATTAATATTCTTCCTCTTGACCTCGGCTTATAACTACGGTATAATTTAATTAAATTAATATTTATATCCGTGGCGGCTCAAAGCAATCAGAAAAACATTACCATTAATATTTCTTCGTTAACCTTGATGAAGGTCTTGTTTATCATTGCCTTGGTCGGACTGCTGTTTTATATTAAAAGCGTTTTATTAATAATTTTTGTGGCTTTGATTTTGGCGTCGGCGCTTGACCCGTGGGTGGATTGGCTGCAAAAACATAAAATTCCCCGATCCTTTAGCATTCTTCTGATTTATTTGGTTTTACTGTCGGTTATCGGCGGCATTATTTATTTAATCATACCACCAATAGTCAAGGAAGTGAACCAGTTAACCGCCGACTTTCCGGTCTATTGGCAAAATATAATTAAGACCTTTGCCGATTTTCAAAATTATTCCGACAGTCACGGCTGGTCAGCCAATATTCAGAGTTCTTTAAAAGTCCTGCAAACCAATATCGGCGGAGTAGCGGGCGATGTTTTTAGCACTATATTTTCTTTCTTTGGCGGCGTCATTTCATTTCTTATTATTTTAGTGATCACTTTTTATCTCACCGTAGAAGAAAAATCCCTAAAACGACTAATTCGTTCGCTCGTGCCCGTAAAGTATCAGCCCTATTTTACCCACTTGGTTAATCGGATACAAGAGAAAATCGGCCAATGGTTGCGCGGCCAGCTAATACTTTCTTTGATAATTTTTGTGGTTGTTTTTTTGGGGTTGACGATTTTGGGCGTAAAATATGCTTTGGTCTTGGCCTTGTTTGCCGGTATTACTGAATTGATTCCTTATCTGGGGCCGACCATTGGCGCCATTCCGGCGGTTTTTATCGCTTTCACTCAATCACCCATGCTCGCTCTTTTTGTGATTTTACTTTATATTTTAGTTCAATTTTTGGAAAATCATATTATCGTGCCCAAAGTCATGCAGAAAGCGGTCGGACTTAATCCGGTGGTGGTAATCGTGGCCATGCTGATTGGCGCTAAATTGGCCGGTATCTTGGGCGTGATTTTAGCCGTGCCCGTGACCACGGCCCTGGGCGTTATTTTGAGCGACTTTATTGAAATAAAACAGGAAGAGGGGGATATAGAAGTATAATAGAAGTATAAATGTTAAAATTTACATATATATAATAAATAAATTTTTGACGGGTTTGGAAAAACCCTCAAAATAAAGGACAAAGAAATGGTTTACAAAAAAAGTCGACAACAAATGTCAGAAATGATTGATGATGACCAAGAGGCCAAAGATTTCGGTTCTCGGGGCGGCCATAAGGGCGGGAAATTAGGCCGGGTTATTATTACTCTCGTGGTAATAATAATTATTGTGGTTGGGGGTTGGTATTTGCTGGGTAGATACACCAACATTAGTTTGCCGGGTCTTGGCGGCCAGGCCTCTAATGATTGGCAAGCGGTATTTTTATCCAATGGCCAAGTTTATTTCGGGAAAATTAAAGCTGCTTCAAAGAAGCAAGTCGTCTTGGCCGACATCTATTACCTTCAAGTAGTAGAGGTGCCTCTGCAAACAACTCAAACAGGCGCGGGCGAGGCGCCTAAAACCCAACAGGAATTAAAGCTGATCAAATTGGGCAATGAACTGCACGGGCCGGTTGATGAAATGATTATCAATCCCGACCATGTATTGCTCACCGAAAGATTAAAAAATGATTCCCGCGTCGTTCAGGCCATAAACAACTATTTGGCCGAGCAAAAGAAGGCGGCCGCGCCAAAGAAATAGGTTAATCGTTTTTTTACCAATCCCGACCCGCCCCCCACTTTATTAAAGTGGGGGGCGGGGTTTTTGGTTATGGGCGCAATGGTGCGGGATGAATTATTTTATGATATAATTTCATTGAGCTGGTTACAAAACTATATTTCTCTAAATTTGTCCTTTTCGGCTGCGACTGCGTCGGGCTGGCGCAAAAAGATTTTCACCGTAGCCGCTGCTACGGCTCAAATCTTTTTCCTGGCCCTCCTTGTCTCGCTCAAAAAGTCCTAAATTTATAGATAAAATAGTTTTGTAACCAGCTCATTATAAATATCGTCTAAAATGGAAGAGAAAAAAATCAGAAAAAAGTCATTAGCGAAGATTGGGAGCGATAAAATAGCTAAAAGGCAGACGGAAAAGACAGCGGCGGACAAATTAGCTGAAGGAAACGAGCTTTTCTTGGGCAATGGTTTTGGTTACTTAACTTTAAACTCGGCGACGAAAGGAACTTCATTTAGCGTGAGCTATTTAACGGGTGTGGCTCGCCAGGGAAGGCTCAAGGCCTTTAAGGTGGGCGATGATTGGCTTACGACAAGAGAATGGTTTGTTGAATTTCAAAAAACCATAAAAGAAAAAGTGGAAAATGAAATTTTAAGCGATGGCTGGGTCGTTGATTCGGGCCGCGCCTTTGAAAATCAATGGGTTAAACTTTCTCCAAAGAAAAAAAGAATTAAATTTAATTTTAAATTGCCGGTAAAATATTCTTTGGCGGCGGTTTTGTTAGTGGCAATCATCGGCAATAGCGCCATCTTTACTAAAAGCCAGCCGGATAGAGCGTATAATTTTTTAATTCGCGCCGGTAAAATATCGGACCGCAGATTTATGGTGGCTAATAATTTTTTAACTATCACCAACTTGGTTTATGGGTTTCCCTTAAAAGCCGGAATCTCGGCGCAGTTAAAATATTTTTCATTTCTAAATGGCTTTAGCGGGGGAGTATTATATTCTTTAAATAACTTTAATCACTCTATTTTAAAAGGCGGCGATTATACGGTGTCGGAAGTCAGACGGGTGGGTCTGGCTTTGGCTTATGCCGGCCGATTAGCCGGTAATTTAAAATTTTCCGATGAAAAAATAACCGGGTCTTGGCATAATTTTGTCCAGAACGGCCGCTGGTCACGCCAGATGGCTCTTCAATGGGAAAAAATCGCCGGTTTCAATATGGCTGGGATATTTTCTAGGGGCAGGGTCGCCGGGGCGAGCGCTTCATTTAATAATGATGGCGCCGACGTTAAAAATTATAAAAATTCGTTATCAAAGGTTTTTTCCCATTGGGCGGTCGGCCAAATTGATAATATTCAGAAAATTCTTGAACAGGTAAAAAACTTATTAGATAAATAAGGCCGTTAAATCAGCTGTCTTTGGCTTATTGCCAAAATTGAATTTTTCGGATAAGATTTACCCTGTGGAATGGCTATGCCAAAATTTTTGCCACAGCAAAAATTTTATTCCACAGGGTGAAGGCACTAATTTTTTTATTATGGCGCCGGAAAAAAACGATTTAATGCCGAAAATTATTTCTCTCTGCAAGCGAAGGGGGATAATTTTTCAATCGTCGGAAATTTATGGCGGCTTGGCCAACACCTGGGATTATGGCCCGGTCGGCGTGGAATTGAAAAATAATATAAAAAAGGCCTGGTGGAAATATTTTGTCCAGGCGCGGGAAGACATGGTCGGCCTAGACGCGGCGATTTTTATGAATCCGGAGGTCTGGAAGGCCTCGGGCCATATAGACGGATTTTCTGACGCCCTGATTGATTGCAAAGAATGCCAAGCCAGATTCAGAGCCGACCAATTAATTGAAGAAATATTGAATATGAGAGTTGATGGCAAGACGGTTGAAGAGCTGAATTCGATTATTGGGGAAAATAAATTAACCTGCCCGGCTTGCGGCGCTAAAAATTTTACCGAAGCCCGCCGTTTTAATTTGATGTTTAAAACATATCAGGGCGTGATTGAAGATGACTCGTCAATAATTTATTTACGGCCGGAGACGGCGCAAGGCATCTTTGTGAATTTTAAAAATGTTTTGGCGTCAAGCCGAAAGAAACTGCCTTTTGGCATCGCGCAAATCGGCAAGTCATTCAGAAACGAGATTACGCCCGGCAACTTTATCTTCCGCACCCGCGAGTTTGAACAGATGGAAATAGAATATTTTATCAATCCGAAAAGCGATTGGGAGGAAAAGTTTAAAGAACTTCAGGAATTGATGTGGGGATTTTATATGGCCTACGGCGTGAAGGAAGAAAATTTAAAATGGCGCCAGCATGGCCAAAATGAATTGTCGCATTATTCAAAAATGACTTTTGACCTTGATTATAATTTTCCTTTCGGCTGGAAAGAATTGGACGGCATTGCTTATCGCGCGGATTTTGATTTAGCCCAGCACCAAAAGCATTCAGGCGAGGATATGTCATATTTTGACCCGGAAACAAAGGAAAATTTTATTCCCCATTGTCTTGAGCCGACTTTCGGCGTTGATCGGAATGCGCTGGTTTTTTTATTGGACGCGTATCAAGAAGAGGAAGCGCCGACCGCCGACGGCGAGATGGAAACGCGAGTGGTTTTAAAATTACATCAAGACATCGCCCCGATTAAAATTGCGGTTTTGCCTTTATCAAAGAAAGATGACTTATCACAACTCTCCAAAGAGGTCTGGAAGAAATTATCGCCGCATTGGCAAACTGAATATGATGAGACGCAAAGCATCGGCAAAAGATATCGCCGGCAAGATGAGATTGGCACGCCTTATTGCGTCACGGTTGATTTTGAAAGTTTGGCCGATAAGGCCGTCACCATCCGAGACCGAGACACCATGAAGCAGGATAGGGTGAAAATAGATGAATTGGTCGGTTATTTTAAAGGTAAGTTTGGTTGCTAAAATTGAAAATTATTTATGTATACTAAAATAATTTTAAAAAATAATGTTCGCTTAATTCTGGCGCCCCTAAAAGAATCCAAAGCCGTGACGCTTTTGGTCTTATTTAAAGTGGGCTCGCGCCATGAGGGCGCCAAAAACAGCGGCATTTCCCATTTTATAGAGCATATGATGTTTAAAGGCACCAAGAAAAGGCCCAATACTTTAGCCATTTCCAAAGAGCTTGACGGCGTGGGCGCGGAATTCAATGCGTTTACCGGCAAGGATTACACCGGCTATTATATCAAAGCCGATTCTCGGCATTTGGGCCTGGCGGTTGAGGTTTTGTCGGACATGCTTTTAAATTCTAAATTTGACCATAAGGAAGTGGAAAGAGAAAAGGGCGTTATTATTGAAGAAATAAATATGTACGAGGATAATCCTTTAATGTATGTTGACGATTTATTGGAACAGCTTATGTTCAAAAATGAGCCGCTGGGGCGCTCCATCGCCGGCACTCGCGAAACCGTGAGGAATTTGGATAATGAAAAATTAATCGCTTATCGCGATAAATTTTATCAAGGAGCCAATATTGTCATTGGCTTAGTGGGTAATTTTAAGCAAAATAATGTTCGGGAAATTGAGCGAAGTTTTAAATTTAAAAAAAGCGAGGGCAAGAATAAATTTAAGCCGGTCGCGCTCAACCAAATAAAACCACAAATTAAATTAAAATATAAGGAAACCGAGCAGACGCAAATCGCCTTGGGATTTTTCGCCTATCCTTATAATGACCCGCGCCTTTACGCTTTGCAGATATTATCGGTAATTTTGGGCGGCAATATGAGCTCGCGGCTATTTTTAAAGATTAGGGAAAGGCATGGTTTGGCTTATTTTATCCGTTCCGGCCTGAGCATTTATGAAGATACCGGCGGACTGATTATTCAATCCGGCCTGGATAAAACCCGACTGGACAAGGCCCTGTCTCTGATTTTGGCCGAACTGAAAAAAATAAAAAACGGCGTGAGCTTAGCTGAATTAAAGCGAGCCCAGGAATATTTGGCGGGGAAAATAATTCTTGATTTGGAAGACACCTCCCATTTGTGCCAATGGTACGGCCAGCAAGAGCTATTGACAGATAAGATTTTGACGCCCGAGGAAAAAATTAATAAGATAATGGCAGTGACCGGAAATGAGGTGGAAAAAGCCGCTCAAGAAGTGATTGATTTTAAAAAAGCCAATTTAGCGATTATCGGGCCATTTAAGGACGAGAAACGATTTAATGAAATATTGAGGAAAATGGCATAATAATAATTTTATAATTTTATGAGAATAGGGATTGATTGCCGCACAATTTTAAACCCCGGCGCCGGCGAACAGGCGGGCGTGGGCCATTACACTTATTATTTAGTGAAGACCTTATTGGCGATTGATAGGGCTAATACTTATGTTTTGTTTTTTGACAGCCGGTTTAAAAAGGCAAAAGAATTTGCGGCCGGTAATGTGGAAATAAAATTTTTCCCCTTTTACCAATATAAAAAATATTTGCCGGTTTTTTATTCGCAAATGTTAGTGAGCGCTGTTTTGGAAAGAGAAAAACTTGATTTATTCCATTCGCCCGCCAATGTGCTGCCGCTTTTTTACCGCAAGCCGGCCGTCATTACCATTCACGATTTGGCCATTTATAAGTATCCGCGGTTTTTCCCTCAGAAATTTTTAAATCGCCAGACGCTTTCCACAAAGGTCTTGGTGCCGCGTTCATTGGAAAGAGCGGCGAAAATAATCGCCGTTTCTAAAAATACCAAAACCGATATTATAGAAGAATTCGGCATTGCCGAGGAAAGAATAGAGGTAATTTATGAAGGCGTCATTAACCAGGACAACGAACGGCTCAACCAGATTGATTTTGAAAAAATAAAAAATAAATTCGGCATTAAAGATAAATATCTTCTTTTTTTGGGGACGATAGAGCCGAGAAAAAATATCATCGGCTTAATCAAGGCCTTCAGGGATTTGTCTCTGACTTATGATTCGCCGGCCAAAGATTATCAGTTAATAATCGCTGGTGCTCACGGCTGGAAAGTTAAGCCGGTATATGAAGCGATTGCCAATGCCAACGCGAGCATCATGGGCGAACAAAAGCATTTAAGAAACGGCCGAGAGCGCCGAAGCGGTTTGGATTTGAGAGGCGAGGCCAGAATTAAAAAAGAAGGAGAGAGAAGGCAGGGCCGGGAACGGCGCCGGGGCATGCCGATAAAACACATTGGTTATGTTTCTCGTTTGGAAAAGATTATGTTATTGCGACACGCGACCTGTTTTGTCTTTCCCAGCTTATACGAGGGATTTGGCTTGCCGGTTTTGGAAGCCATGGACTTGGGCACGCCGGTCATTACTTCAAATTTAAGTTCTTTGCCGGAAATTGTCGGCGAAAAAGGAGCGCTGATGGTAAATCCCAATAAGGAATCAGAATTAATTGACGCCTTGCAGCAAATTTTAACCGATGTCGGCTTGAGAGAGGTTTTAAGTGTTAGCGGCAAAAACCAAGCCAAAGAATTCACTTGGAAAAAATGCGCGGAAAAAACATTGGCTGTTTATCAATCAGTGATTGATAAAGCGGTTCATAAAACTATATAGGGATGATTTTAAAAATTACCCCCCACTATAATCATAGTGGGGGGTTTAAAATAAAGCAATCAGCCAGAAAATAATTATAAATGTTATGACTTGCATTAAGACGCCCCATCTTAAGGGAATGTCTTTTTTTATTTTATTAAGCCAGAGATAATGGATTTTAGAATGCAGGTCAAAAAACCATTTTAAAAATTTGAATTTTCCCACCATATAAATTCCCACCAAAGCATCGGGCAGAATGCCGCCGATAATCGCCCAAGTCACACTATCGCTGTCGGCGAACTCAAATGTCCTGAATAAATAAAGCAAAAAGCCGATTAGAGCCAACGCGTCAATAATGCCGTATAAGGCCAAAATTCTAATTCCCTTTTTTTCTCGGGGAATTAAGTTAAAACGGAAGCCGAAAAATTTTTTGCCGAGTTTTTGGTCGCCGTGAGGAATGATATCCAAAATAAAATGAGAAATTAGGCCGAGGACAAAGGCCAGTGGGACGCTGGCCACTTTTTTGCCGATAAGCGTGGCCGCGGCCGCATGAACGGTGATGAACATGGTTTTATAGATTTTTATTTTGAGATTCCGCCGAATACCTCGCGGTAATCCGCGAGGATGAGGCGGAAGTCTATGATTTAATCTGTGAGCTTTTGCCGATTCGCCAACAGGCGAAAAAGGCAAAAGCGAACACTGATCAAAAGAGGATTCCAAAGGGGCGCCCCCTTTGGTCGGTGGGCGGGAATCTAAATACCCCGCCCACCGAAGCCTACTTTATAATTTAAAAATCAATCAGGAACAGTATTAATTTTATCATAGTTGATTGGTTAAGGCAATGAGATTGAATTAAGGCGCGAATATTGAGGATTTTTTCGAGCGAAAAACAAGCGATTCGCCATTTTTATTATCTTATGGAGTGTGGTTTCATAATGTGATGTCCATAGGGGCGGTAACTGCAATCTCGGTTGCATCAGCCGCCGCCGGCTTATGGCTATTCATCAACAACTTATAGGTGTAACTATCCAGCAATGCGTTCCAGCAGGCCTCAATGATGTTTTCGTGGACCCCCATCGTTGTCCAAGTTTTACTGCCATCAGTGAAATCGACCAGCACTCTCACTTTAGCGGCCGTCCCTCTGACGGCATCAATAATCCGAACCTTAAAGTCGATCAATTTTACTAATTCAAGGTCAGGATAGATTTTGCGCAATTTACGTCGCAACACCTCATCCAGGGCATTGACCGGACCATCACCAGCGGCATTATGCCATTGGTCTTCGCCCGCCACTTTCATTTTAAGATTAGCTTCAGTTTGGATCGGCTGATTTTCCCACTTATTAATAGTAATCCGTAGCCCGACAAACTCGAAAAATTTTGGTAATTGACCCAGTTCTCGAAGAACAAAAAGGAGAAAAGAAGCGTCAGCGGCGCCAAAATTCGCCCCCATGTCAACTAGCTCCTGATGGCGAGCCGCGATGGCAGTCAATTTATCATCAGGAATATCAATTCCCAGGTGTTTAGCTTTGGCGGTAATATTTGCCCGACCAGATTGATCGGTTACTCCTCCTCGCATACGATTGCCGATCAACTCGGGGTTAGCATGAAAATAGCTGCCTGGATCACGTTCTAGCCCGGACTCATGCATACCGGCCTCGGTATAAAAAGCCGAATCGCCAACCCAGGGTTTCTTGGGATCCGGAGTAATATTAAGGGCATCGCAAACCAGCAGGTAAACTCGCGTCAGTCGCTTAAGTTGGTTGGGGTTAAAACTCTTGTTGCCATAATTAAAGCAAATATTGGGGATGAAGGTGGTTAAGTCCATATTGCCCGTGCGTTCGCCAACACCGCCGATTGTCCCTTGGATATGACACACCCCCTCACTGAAAGCGGCTTCGGCGTTAGCCAAAGCTAAACCTCGATCATTGTGGGTGTGAATTCCCAATTTTTTAATAGGAATTAATTCCTTAACGTTAGTAATCGTCTGAATAATCTTTTGCGGTGTCATTTTCCCGTTAGTGTCGCATAAAACGATCCAGTGAGCCCCTGATGTTAGGGCGGCTTCTAAGGCCTGGAGGGCATAATCACGGTCATCTTCCCAAAATGCCTGGAAAAAGTGTTCGGCATCAAAGATAACCTCTAAGTCAGCATTGGCAAGAGTAGTAATAGAATCTCTGATTAACTGCAGATTTTGCTCGGGGGTTTTGCGCAGGGAAATTTCCGCGTCACGTTTTCGGGATTTACCAACTAATACGGCTACCGGTACTTTCAGGCCTAAAATTGCCTTCACGTCATTAGGATGAGTTCGGCCAAATGCCGATACCTTAGCTTTTAAATTAAGATCAAGCGCCTTGGTAATTCTTAACCTCGCCGCCTCATTAGCCGTGGCGAATCCAAGTTCTAAATAAGAAACCCCTAAAGAGTCAATCGCTTGGATGGCCTGAATGATTTCCTGGCGATTAGCGGCTTCCACATTTTCCCCTTGGATGCCATCACGAAACGTCGTATCAAGAATTGATAATTTTAAATTCATAACTAATTTAGATGATTTAACCCGTAGGTTGTTTTTCTTTCTGCGCCCGCCAGGCCGATAATATTTTTTATGCCGAAGGAGAGAATCGAACTCTCATGACCGTAAGGCCACACGATTTTGAGTCGTGCGCGTCTACCAATTCCGCCACTTCGGCTTATTAATTTTAGTAGCAGGGGCGGGAGTTGAACCCGCGACCAATGGCTTATGAGTCCACTGCTCTACCACTGAGCTACCCTGCCGCATTATCACTAAAACACAAAAGCACAGAAAACACAGAAAGCACAAAAACGTAGACCAGATAGTTGTTTCTATGTTTTTGTGTTTTTGTGCTTTAGTGCTTTTGTGATTTCTGTTGCGGGGGCCGGATTCGAACCGGCGACCTGCGGGTTATGGGCCCGCCGAGCTGCCAACTGCTCTACCCCGCGTCATTTTTAAACTTTTATTATTTTAGCATAGAATTGCCGCTTTGGCAAGAAACGGTCACAAAAACAAAAAAACACAAAAGCACAAAAAAACATGGAAACAGGAAAATGAAAATTACAGAAAAAATAAAGTATTAATTAAATTAATTTTTTTGTTTTAATATTTTCGTGTTCCAATGTTTTGATTTTATTTTAAAATAGAGGTATAATTTAAAGTAGTTTATCGTCGATTTGAATTATTATTTCCTATAACTATCAGCTTCAGTAAATAATTAATTTAAACATTTAATTACTTATTTATTAACCATGGATAAAAAAATAAAATTAAAAACTCTATCTGGCCAAAAAATTGCTATCGGTTTTTTGCTGTTTGCTTCCGCCTTCTCACTTCTTGGTACTGCCGTGATGATGGCCATAGCTCCTAATCCCGTCATTGTTAGTTTTATTTCTCTTATTGACCCTAATAAAGCCACTATTTGGCGTGTCGGTGATACCGTGCAAATCAAATGGAACGCCTCTGCTGAAGTAAGGTATGTAGCCATGACTTGGACGAAGATTAATAATACGACCAACCGTATTGCCGGTTGGATTACTCCGCCCATGACCGGAGTAGTCAACACAGGCTCATATTCTTGGAAAATACCCTCAGTAGAACCCAATGGATATCGCTGGAATAATTCGCTTAATAAATATGACAATCCCGTGACCTTAAAAATGGAATCCGGTTCCGATTATATTATTCAAATTTTTAATCATGACGGTCTTGATCATACCAGCGATCCCACGGGTAATACTGGAGCCCTGCTTCCATTTGTGGGGAGTGATTACTTTAATATAATAGCAGATAAAAGCTTTTTAGATTGTCCAATCAGTTATAAGCTGATATTGGTTTCCCAAGCCCATGTTGGCAATTTTAAAGATGGTTCGGTTAGCAGTCCATTTAATACTTTAGATGAGGCCAAGGCGGCCGCTCAGGCGGATAGTAAATTAACCAGCGCCGCGCCCGGGTATTGCATTTTTTTGAATGGAGGAGAAGTGTTTACTAATTTTACTTCTCATAAATATGAAAATGATGCTAAAAGCAAATATGCTTTCGTCTGGGATTTAAACAAGCCCTTGGTTATGAGCAGTTATGGCACGGGTAAGGCGATTATCAGACAAAAGGATACGTCTATGCCGCCCTCGGCCCTTCTTATCGTCGGTCCGGATACCAAAACCTATAATACTGAAGTTAAAATTCAGAAACTTCAATTTGAAAAATGGCAGGCACGGGTTATTTCCATTCGGTATCGTTCCAACGTTAAAATTGTAAATAATGTTATTGATAGCGTCGGTACCAAATTTTTAGGGGATGAGGGTACCTCTGGTAATGGTGATAGCGATAGAATTTATGGTGATGGCATAATTTATCCCAAGGATTCAGATAATCTTATTTTTGACGGTAATATTATGACAAATATGATTAATAATACCAATGGCTCAGACAATAAGTATGATGATGTCCACGCTTTTTATTTGACTCGAGTTAGTAATGTTACCATTTCAAATAATACTATCAAAAATACCAGTGGCTCGGCCATAAAACCGAGTAAGGGCAGTAGTGATATCAGAATTTTAAATAATATCCTAAGTTATGTCGCTCCCTATGTTGGTCAGGGCAGTTATGATCAATTGGGTTTTATTCGCTTGGATGGCGATAGTGGTTGTCCTAGTAACATTACCGCTCAAAACAATATTTTTAATTATCCTTATTGTACTGGTTCTAGTTGCTCCGGTAATAAAAAAGCGCAACTTTGTTCCCAGGTTCATTGTAGCGGCTCATGTAGTAGTAATATTAATTGGGTTAATAATACAGTGAACCTAAACTGGCAATAGAATTTGAACATAAAAATACTCCAGATTAAATCCGGAGTATTTTTATTTGTAGCAGGGGGCGGAGTTGAACCGCCGACCAATGGCTTATGAGTCCACTGCTCTACCACTGAGCTACCCTGCCAGGATATCACTAAAACACAAAAACACAGAAAGCACAAAAACGCAGATCAGATGGTTGTTTCTATGTTTTCGTGTTCCAATGTTTTCGTGCTTTCTGTGTTCCCGTGCTATAATATATTTATGGGACAAATAATTTCTGTCGTCAATCAAAAGGGCGGAGTCGGCAAGACCACCACCTCAATTAACCTCGCGGCTTATCTAAGTAAATTAGGTAAGTTTGTTTTGTTGGTGGACTTAGACCCGCAGAGCAACGCCACTTCCCATCTGGGCATTTCCCGCGAATTGGACCGGGGCGTTTATGAGGTTTTGACCGGCCCGTATTCTTTCAGGGATATTGTGGTGGACACCCAGCATGATTTTTACAAATTAGCGCCGTCCACTCAGTCCTTGGCTGGCGCCAATGTGGAATTTGTCAATTTGGACCGCCGCGAATTCCGTTTATATGATAATTTATTGGAAATAAGAAATGATTTTGATTATATCATTATTGATTGCCCGCCCTCTCTCGGCCTCTTGACTATCAATGGCTTAGTGGCGTCTGATAGAATATTAATACCGGTTCAAGCCGAATATTTTTCTTTGGAAGGGCTTGGCCAATTAATGTCTACGATTAATCTAATTCAGGAAAACGTCAAGCCCGAGCTTGATATTTTAGGCGTGGTTTTAACGATGTATGACCGCCGTTGTCGTTTAGCCAATGATGTCTTACAAGAAGTTTATCGTCATTTCCCAAATAAAATTTTCCGCTCGGTTATTCCTAGAAATGTCCGCTTATCCGAGGCGCCGAGTTATGGCCAGACGATTTTAAATTATGACCCGAAGTCAAAAGGCGCCAAGGCGTATGAACGTTTAGCCAGAGAATTTGTCCAATATACCACTTCCCACTAACTTTAATTTTATGCAAAAAATTTCCGGATTGGGCCGCGGTCTTGGCTCATTGATTCCCCATAAAAAAAGCTTGTCCCCAACCACGATTGGGGATAAGCTTGTCCCCAACCACGATTGGGGAATTGCGTCGGAAAATAATAATGAATTTGCCTCTCTTGCCGATGGCCAGGAAAAAATTATTCCCTTGCCGGTTGATAAAATTTCGCCCAATCCCCATCAGCCTAGAAATAATTTTTCCGAAGAGAGTTTGCGGGAATTAATGGACTCAATCAAAGAGCATGGCATTATTCAGCCATTGATCGTTACCAAAGAAGGGGATGGTTGGCAATTAATCGCCGGTGAAAGAAGGTGGCGCGCGGCCAAGGCCTTAAAAATGGCAACCGTGCCGGCCATTATCCGCGATATGACCGAACAGAAAAAATTAGAAATTGCTTTGATTGAAAATTTACAGCGCCAGGATTTAAATGCCTTAGAAACGGCGGCCGCCTATCGAAAATTAATTGACGAGTTTAATTTGACGCAGGAGCAATTGGCCAAGAGAATCGGCAAGAGCCGTCCGGCCGTGTCCAATACGATTCGTATTTTATCGGCGGCCGAAGAAGTAAAACAGGCAATTTTACAAGAAAAAATTACCGCCGGGCACGCGCGGGTCTTGGCCGGCTTGCCCAAAGAGGACCAACTGCTCTTGCTGCAAAAGATTATTGAGAGCACCATGAATGTCCGCGAGGCCGAGCGGGCCAGCCGAAATATCGTTATCCAAAAGCATATTCGCAATCTTCCGTTTTATCCGGATATTGAAGCGAAAAAGGATTTGCTCCAAGAGGTCTTGGCCACAAAAGTGGAAATAAAAAAATCCGGCGGCAGTGGCCAGATTATTATTAAATTTTATTCCGAGGAGGAATTGGAAAGTATTTTTAAGAAAATAGTTAATTAGTAATTAGTAACTATTAACTAGTAACTGGTAATTTAATTTTTACTGATTACTGATTACTAATTACTAATTACTGATTACCGATTATTTCCTCATTTTATTTAACGCCGTCCTGATTTTGTTTTTAGCCATAGAGGTTTTGACATATTCCAGCCAATCCACGCTCGGCCCCCTGCGGTTTTTGTCGGTGATGATTTCCATGACATCGCCGCTTTTTAATTTATAATTTAAATTCACCATTTGGCCGTTGGCTCTGGCGCCCACATATTGATTGCCCAGAGAAGTATGGACATGGTAGGCGAAGTCAATGGGTGTTGAGCCATCAGGCAAATCAAACACATCGCCTTTGGGGCTGAAGACAAAAATACGGTCCTGAAAAATTTCCATCTTTATGTCTCGTAAAAATTGCTCATTATCCCTGATTTGCTTTTGCCATTCTACTAATTCATTAATCCAGGGCAAATTTGGTTTGGCGATACTGCCATGTTCCTTATAATGCCAATGGGCGGCAATACCATATTCGGCTTCATCATGCATTTTGTCGGTCCTGATTTGAATTTCTATGATTTCGCCGTCATCGGCAAAGACCGTCGTATGGAGCGATTGATAGCCGTTGGGTTTGGGCTGGGCAATATAATCTTTAATCTGGCCGGGCAATGGCTTATATAATTCATGGATAATACCCAAGACATAATAGCAATCACTGACCGTCGGGACAACAATCCTTAAAGCGATTAAGTCATAGATTTTTGACAAATCCCGGTCGATCTCGGGCTTTAATAATTTTTTGTATAAACTGTAAATATGTTTGGTTCGCCCGTGCATAGATAATATTTTAATCGGGATATTTTCTGCCGCTAATTTTCTGCTGATTTCTTTTCTGGTTTTGTTGAGGTGTTTTTCTTTGCTTTTATATTTTTTCGGTAAAATTTGCCTGATCCAATCATACTCATTAGGATAAACATATTTAAAAGCAATATCTTCCAGTTCGCCTTTGATTTGGCCCATGCCCAAGCGATCGGCGATGGACGCGTAAATTTCCAATGATTCGCGGGCAATGCGCAGTCGTTTGTCTGGGGGCAAGGCATCCAAGGTTTTTAAATTATGAAGACGGTCGGCGAATTTAATCAGCACCACCCTGATATCGTCGCTCATGGCCACAAACATTTTTCTTAAATTTTCCGCGTAACGTTCTATGCCGCGATATTTTATTTTTCCTAATTTAGTAATGCCATTTACTAGCGTGGCCACTTCTTTGCCAAAATTTTTCTTTATTTCTTCAATCGGAAATTTGGTATCTTCTGGCACATCATGAAGCAGGCCGGCAATAATTGTGGGTAAATCAAGACGGGTTTCGGCCAATTTTTGCGCCACGGCCAATGAATGGAGTATGTATGGTTCGCCCGAGGCGCGCCGTTGCCCGCGGTGCGCTTCCTCGGCAAAATCATAAGCCAATCTAACCATATCCAAATCATTTTCCGAATAGTTTTCTTTGATGGTTTGGATTAGTTTTTCCCATTCTTTTTGCGGCGTGGTCGGTTCCATATTTTGAGGGTATTATAGAATAGTTTGCATTTTAAATCAAAAAACGGGCAATTGGCCCGTTTTAGTAATTTTTTACGATTTACAACCTAACCCCCGCATTCCTTATTACTGCATTTTATCCCTCCCTTTTTGTCTTCGGTCATGGGATAGCCGCAATCCGGACATTTTTCGCCCGTGGGCTTGCCCCAAAAAGCAAAATCGCATTTGGGATATTGGTCGCAGCCGTAAAACATTCCCTTGCGGCTTCTCTTGCTTACCACCTTGCCGGTTTTGCATTTTGGGCAAGCCAAATTTAAATCCTCGGCCGCTTCTTTTTTAATGTATTTGCAATCGGGATATTTTGAACAGCCCTTGAACGAGCCATATCGTCCTTGGCGCATTACCAAATTGGCGCCGCACTCCGGACATTTTTCTTCTAAAAGCACCGGCGCTTTTTTTTCTTCTATTTCACCGTTGCCATTTATTTTTTTGGTATTTTTGCAGGCCGGATAATTTGAGCAAGCCAGGAATCTGCCGAAACGCCCCACTTTTATTATCATTTCACTGCCGCATTTTTCGCATTTTTCATTGGTTTTTTCTTCAGTGATTTCTTTTTTGCTTAATTCTTTTTCTTTGAGCATAAGATTTTTATTAAAAGGTTCATAAAATTCTTTTAGAATTTTTTGCCATTTTTGTTTGCCCTCGGCGATTTCATCCAAGTCATTTTCCATTTTGGCGGTAAAATTATAATCAACAATATTTGGAAAATGTTCCATTAAGAGGTCATTGACGATAAAGGCGATATCAGTCGGTTTGAGCCGTTTATTTTCCACTCTCTCGGCGTATCTCCGTTCAATAACCGTGGCAATGGTGGGCGCGTAAGTAGAGGGCCGGCCGATGCCCTTTTCTTCCAAAATTTTTACTATACCCGCGTCCGAATAACGCGCGGCCGGCTGGGTGAATTTTTGCATTGGATTTATTTTGAGGCATTTTATGGCCTCGTCTTTTTCCAGGGCCGGCAGAATTTCATCTTTAGTTGAAGAAGGATAAATTTTTAAAAAGCCGTCAAATTTTATGATTTGGCCGCTTATTTTGAAAGTGTATTTATCATCTTTGGTATTAATATCAACCGAAGTCGCGTCAAGACGCGCCGGACTCATTTGGCTCGCCACGGCTCTTTGCCAGATTAATTGATATAATTTAAATTGATTTCTATTTAATATTTTTTCCAGTTCTGGCGGAGTGCGGTGGGCCTCGGTCGGCCTAATGGCTTCGTGGGCTTCTTGCGCGCCCTTGCTTTTAGTTTTAAAATTTCTGGTTTCTAAATAATTATTGCCCATGGTGTTTTTGATATAATCAGCCGCTTCGCCGATAAATTTTTGCGACAAATTCAAGGAGTCGGTCCTCATATAAGTAATCAAACCAACCGAATCATCGCCACCCAGATCAATGCCTTCATAAAGCTGTTGGGCAAGCATCATGGTTTGTTTGGCGGAAAATCCCAAACGCCTATTTGCTTCCTGTTGAATAGTTGAGGTCGTAAATGGCGGCAAAGGATGGCGGCTAACCTCTTTTTTAATAATGTCAGCCACATAATAATTCTGCTTGGCTAAAGTATATAAAAGATTATCCGCTTCTTTTTTTGATTTAATTTCCAATTTATCTAATGTTTTGCCGTCTATTTTTTGGAGCTTGGCCGTGAACTTTTCTTTTTGTTTTGTTTGAAAATCGCCAAGGATTTCCCAGTACTCTTCAATTTTAAAATTTTGGATTTCCCGCTCTTTTTCTACGATTAAGCGGACAACCACGGATTGGACGCGGCCGGCCGAAAGCCCGCGCGCCACCTTTTTCCATAATAGGGGCGAAAGCTTATAGCCGACCAGTCGGTCTAAGATTCTTCGGGCTTGCTGGGCGTCAACCAAATCAAGGTCAATCTGGCGGGGATTTTTCAGGGCCTCGTTAATCGCTTCTTTGGTGATTTCGTGGAAAGTTATTCTTTGGGTTTCGCCGATTGGCGTTTTGAAAATCTGCGCCAAATGCCAGGCAATGGCCTCGCCTTCCCGGTCTTCGTCAGTGGCAAAGTAAATTAAATCGGCCTTTTCCGCCAATTTTTTTAACTCGGTAACGCGCTTTTTTGCCCTGGTTGGTATTTCATAAGTTGGTTCAAAATTATGTTCAAAATCCACTCCCATTTTTTTTGTCGGCAAATCCCTGACATGGCCGAAAGACGACTCCACCTTGAAATCATTATTTAAAAATTTTGAAATTGTTTTGGCTTTGGTCGGGGATTCAACAATTACTAAGTTTTTCATAACTTAATTATTTAATATGCGATGCTAATATACGAATTCATTCTAATGATACTAATATTCGTATAATTCGCATGCATTAGTATATTGGCATCGCGTTAATTCTTAATATAATTCTTCCCCCCCAAATCCTTTATCGCGTCCCTCATCTCTAAAATGGTGAGCGCGCTTGAGAGAGCATTAATTTTAAGTTTACTAAATTGGCTTATTTTGTCAATATGAATCGGCTCCTTGGACAATATTTTTAAAATAATTTCTTCCTCGGCGGTTTCGGCCCTGGCTTGATTTTCGCTTTCCGCTCCTATAATTTGTTTTAGATTTAATTCTTCTAAAATATCGTTAGCATTAATGACCAGCTTCGCGCCCTGCTTGATTAAATTATTAGTGCCTTGGGAATTTTTATTATAAATACTGCCGGGCACGGCAAAGACCTCTCGATTTTGGTCCAGGGCATATTTGGCAGTTATCAACGAACCCGAGCTTTCTTTGGCTTCTATGACCAAGGTTCCCAAAGACAGTCCGGAAATAATTCGGTTTCTTAAGGGAAAATTCTGTTTGGCCGGAATGGCGCCGATGGGATATTCGGAAATAATGGCGCCGCCGTTTTCTATGATTTTTTTGGCCAAATACCGGTTGGTAGAGGGATAAATGCTTTGCCAATCGGCGCCCGAGCCAAGAATGGCGGTCGTGAGTCCGTTGTTTTCCAGACAGGCCTCGTGGGCGAGAGCGTCTATGCCCAAGGCCAAACCGGAAACAATAGTAATTTTTTGGCGCGATAAATCGGCCACGATTTCCGAGACGGCTTGTTTGCCATAAAGGGAAAATTTTCTCGTGCCCACCACGGCCAGGCAAAAATTTTGCAGGCCGTTTAAAGACCCGTGATAATACAATAAGGCGGGCGGGTCAAAAATTTGTTTTAAGAGAGTCGGATAATCTTCATCAATAAATCGGCACGCCTTTAAATTTTCCTTTTCCAATTTTTCTAATTCCTGGTCCGGATTTATCTGGCTTCGGGCAATGATAATTTCATGAGCCAAATTTTCTTCAAAGCCCGCGTCCATTAAAGCCAGCAAATCGGCGCGCCAGGCGCTTTCTAAGCCATGGAAACGTTTAATTAGTTTTTGAAAGCGAGTCGCGCCGATAAGGCGTATTTGTGAAAAGGCGAGCCAATATTTTAAATTACTGTTATTTACCATAGCTTTAATTGTTTTTTATCGCATGATATTGACAGAAAATTTTTGGTATGATAGTATCTCTTAAAGAATATAGCCGCTATTTTTCTGTCTGATAGTTGACGAAAAAGTTGTTCCCCCTCCTGACGGCTTTTTTATCAGCAAGTTATGGTCCTTTCCTTTTGGACGGGGCTATAAGCTATCGGACAGTAAAATAGCGACTATAATTGTTCTGAAAAATTAGTTTGGTTCCGGGGTAATGGAGGCAGGGACTGCAGTACGCAGTCATTCATTTAGAGATTTTTATCTCCCCCGTAACCCATGAGGGGTTGGTGTAGCTCGCTGGCAGAGCGGCGCAAAACCGTTGTCGGAGTATTTTGCTCCGTGTTATGCGAAGGTCATTGGTTCGAATCCAATCACCAACCCCAAAATATTATAATCGGTCTTTTTAAGTCGGGGTGTAGCTCAGTCCGGTAGAGCACCCGCCTTGGGCGCGGGGGGTCGCAGGTTCAAATCCTCGCCACTCCGACCAAATTAATTAAATTTGTTCATCGCCCTTTCCAAGGAATCTTCAATTATAGCCGTCACCACGTTGGCGGCTTTTTTTATTGTTTCATTTGTTTCCATTTTTTTATCTTTGCCGATTTTTTCCAAGACATATTTTAAGGCGCCGATTTTTTCGGCCCTGGCGGTTTTGACGCCGATTTTTAGCCGGATGAAATCTTGAGTGCTCAGCGATTGAATAATTGACCTTATACCATTGTGTCCGCCCGCCGAAGAATTCTTTGCCAGGCGGATTTTCCCCAGAGGCAAATCAACATCATCGTGAACGATGATTATATCCGCAATTTTTATTTTAAAATAATTTTTTAATAAGGCCGCGGCCAGGCCCGATTCGTTCATAAAAGTTTGCGGCTTGACTAAAATGATTTTTTCCCGGCCGATTTTGCCGATAGAAATTTCTGACTTTAATTTTTTATGCTCTTTAAAATTTTCAAATCCCAATTCATTCGCCATTTTTTCAATGGTTAAAAATCCCATATTATGCCAGGTGTTTTTGTATTGTTCGCCCGGATTGCCCAGACCTATAACTAATTTCATATTTTTTTATCTTCTTTCCACCTTTTAACTTCTATCTGTATCGGCGTGCCGATAATATCAAACGTTTCTCTCAAATTATTCTGAATAAATCTGATATAAGAAAAATGCAGAATTTTCGGGTCATTGACAAAAATATCAAAGCGCGGGGGGTTGGTCCCACTCTGCTGGATTTTAAAAATATAAGGATTTTTAAGCCCTTGGCCGCGCGACGGCTTGTGTTTTTTAATTTGGCTTATTAGAAATTTTTGTAAGTCTTCATCGGAAATTCTGACTTGTCTTGATTTTTGGATTTCCAAAATCAAATCAAGGATTTTTTTGGTTCTCAAATCATCTTTGGCGGAAATAAATATGATTGGCGCCCACCACAAATAGGGAAGATTCCCGTGATAATAATCCATATATTTATTGACGGTGTTAGTATCTTTTTCCGGTATCAAGTCCCATTTATTCACGGCGATAATCAGCGATTTTGAATTTTCTAAAATTTCTTGGGTAATTTTTTTGTCCTGCGTCTCTATTTTTTCCGGCGCTTCCACCACCAAGACCACCACATCCGCCCGCTTAATGGTAGAAATTGATTTGTCAACGGATTTTCGTTCTAAACTTCTTGGCTCAATTTTACCTTTTTTTCGCATTCCGGCCGTGTCAATCAAAAGAAACTTTTTATCCTTATATTCAAATTCCGTGTCATGCGATTCACGGGTGGTATGGGGGATATCGGTGACGATCACCCTTTCTTCGCCCAAAATAGAATTGAGCAGAGATGATTTGCCCACATTGGGTTTGCCCACGATGGCCACCTTAATCGCCTCTTCACCCTCTTTTTCTTTTTGTTGGCTGATTTTTTTCGGCAATTTTTTAATGATTAAATCCAAGAGGTCGCCGCAGCCCGAGCCGTTGGCCGCCGAAACCATTTGCGGCTCGCCCAAATTTAATTTGTAGATTTCCGCATCGGGATTTCGCCATTTTAAAGAATCGGCCTTATTGACCACCAAAATAATTTTATTTTTTAAATGCTGTTTTATTAACTCGCGCGCTAATTCCTTATCGCTTCGCAGGACGCCCTCTTTAGCATCAATTATAAATAAAATTAAATTCGCATTGGCAATCGCTTTACGCGCCTGCTTGACAATATTTTCTTCTATAATACCGGGATATTTTTTGTCTATATCAAGACCACCCGTATCAACTAAAATGAATTCGCGGTCGCGCCATTTTACATTATCAATATTTCGGTCGCGCGTGGTGCCGGAGACCATAGAAACAATCGCTTTGTTTTTTTCAATTAAGCGATTAAATAAAGTTGATTTGCCGACATTGGCTCGGCCGATAATGGCGACTTGCGCTAATTTTGTTTTCATATTAGATATGATAGCGGAAAAATCGCTTATTGGCAATTTTGATAAATAAAAAAATTTGTCGCTTTTTTGATTTTTTAAATTTGACAATTATAAAATTAATTGTTATTATGATTAATAATCTTAGCTCATTGCTCATTAAGGAGGGCAACAATGAATAACCGCAAAAGCATCGTCTGTATCTGGTTTGTCGAGCCGCTGGATAAAGACACCAATGCCGTTATCGGCCGGATGATTGACCCGTGCGATAACTTGGAAAATTATCTTGAGGCCGTGGAAGGCGCTGACGGGCAAAACCACAATTTGTGGCAATTGCCCAATTTTCAAATGGTCGGTTCGCTTAATGCTAGCGCCAAAGGTCTTCGTTTACGTTTCAAAATTTGGGTCCGAGAGGGGAATGGCCAAATTCGCGAGTGGTTTAAATTGCGTCCGAAAGCCCAAACTAAAAACGCCGGCGAAACACGGCCGGCGCCGGCAAATTAATTTTAAAAAAATATTCCGGCTTATCGCGCGATAAGCCGGCTTTTTTATTTAATGAGACGGTGTGGTATTGGCCGGAGGAATTATTATTTTTGCCCCAAAATAATTACAAAATTTGCCGTGGAGATTAGGCCGGTTGGCGCCGCCACGGCTTCCGCCTCATATAATTTTTCCAATTCTCGGGCCGTGGCCGGATATTTGCCTTTAGCCAAATCGTAAATCACGGTTCGCGCGTATTCGTGATTATCGGCGTTGGCGGTTTGAATCACTTTTAAGCCCAGCGCTTCCAGCCGCGTTTTTTCCTGGTTGGCATAGCCGTTTATCCAAGTGCCGTTTCTGATTTCAATTTTCGCCGTTTCATCTTTAAAAGTTTTTTCTATTACCGGTAAAGTATTAATTGGTTTTTCCTCGGTGGTGGTCGCCGCTTTTTCCGTATTATTTTTTGTGGTTGAGGCAGAATTATTATTTGCGGTTTTTGGCGGCGGACGTTGGCTGGCAATCGTGTTTTCCACTATGTCTTTGTAGAAAATATATTGCCAGACATTTTTTATATCCTCAAAATTTCCGGCCGTCGGCAAAAGCAAATAAGAACCGTTAATCATGGCGGAATAAAGCAGCGGCTTGGCGCCGTCAGTCAAGCTTTGGTGAATAATCGCCGCGCTATCAACTTTTTTGGCAATATCCATTATTCGGAGCATTTCCCAGATTGCCAAATTGGTTTTAATGTGCTCATTATAAGCGGTCAGAAGATTATTTATTTTTTTCGGATTAACAAAGGTCTCAATGGTAAATATTTTTTCTTTCAGGGCCATGATAATTTTTTGCTGTCTTTTGGCGCGGGCGAAATCCGAGCCCTCCGAGCCCAGCGCGTGCCTTGACCGCGCGTATTTGAGCGCCAACTCGCCGTCCATATGTTGTATACCTTTCTTAATACTCAATTTTTCATAGCGGTTTTCAATGGGATAAACATATTCTTTGCCGCGGATGGGATATTCATAATCCACCAGGTCGTTTTCTACCTCAATATCCACGCCGCCGAATTCGTCAATAATTTTTTCAAAGCCGTCAAAATCAACGACTATATAATAATGGATATCCGCGCCCAATAGTTTGCTTAATTCCCGCGCCAGCGCTTCGCCGCCCGCGCCCGTTTTTTTTTGTTCGGCGAAAGCGCTAATGGCATTTATTTTATAGCAGTTGCCGCCGCCCGCCTCGCAATACTGGGTGTCGCGTGGTATAGACATCATGGCCACCTGATTGGCGCTCGGCTTATAACTAGCTAAAATAATGGTATCGGCCAAGGTCCCGCCCTCGTGGTTTTTCCCGCCTTGGCCCATAATCAAGAAATTTACCCGGTCATCATTTTCGCCGTCTAATTTTTTGTCTTGGCTGGCGATCAGCCGTCCCATCTGCTGGAATAAGTTTAATTTAGAAAGGTTTTTCACCAAGCTTTCGCCGCTGAAAATGACTGATGACGAGAAAACCAATAGAGAAATGATAATCACGACAATTAAGCCGACGACGATTTTTTTCCAGCCGCGCCTTGATTTTGGGCGCCCCGGCTCATTAAATTCCGGAACTTCCGGTTCGGGCAGAAAATTGACTTGCATTTTTGACATGATAACGAATATTATTGTTTTAATAATTTTTATGGGCAAATTTTAAAGCTAATATTTTATAGGCGGGGTATTTATCCCCCGCCCCATGACAACATTTTTTATTATAACTGATTACTTGCAATTTGCCAACATATTATGTTATAAATAAACCTTGTAAAATTTTAATTTTGTGTTATAATCAATAACATAATGTCTATGAGTAATCCGGAGAGCAATTTAGGCCTTGGTAATTACAATTCTCAAAAATCCCGCTTTGTTCGGACGAAAGAATTCGTCTGGGAAATGTTTAAGGTCGCGGTTGTTTCGCTGGCGATCATTCTCCCGGTTCGTTATTTTTTAATCCAGCCCTTTTATGTCAAGGGAGCGTCCATGGAGCCGAATTTTTATGATCATGAGTATTTGATCATTGATGAGATTGGTTATCGTTTTAATGAGCCCCAAAGAGGCGATATAGTGGTTTTTAAATATCCGAAAAATCCCAGGCAATATTTTATAAAAAGAGTTATCGGCCTGCCCGGGGAGCATATAAAAATAGAAAATGGCCGGATTTACCTATTGAAACCAGGCACTTCTTTTATCCCCTTGGCGGAAAATTATTTGGCGCCGGGCCTGGCGACCGACTTGCCGGCTCGCGGTTATGGCGACATCACTTTGGGCGCCGACGAATATTTTTTATTGGGCGATAATCGGGGAGAAAGTTTGGATTCCAGGGTGTTCGGGCCGGTAAAAAGGAGTTTTATTATCGGCCGCACCTGGTTGCGTGGCTGGCCATTCACCCGGTTGACCATTTTTAATACGCCAAAGTATAACTTTTAACCTTTAACTTTTTACTTTTAACTCTAATGTCCAGACCAAAGAAAAACTACAACAATTATAATAAAGATAAAAAAGCGGCTAAAACCGAAAATAAGCCCGCTTCGACTTCGCCAAAGCGAGGCGAGCCGGAAAAACGAAGCCGGAAAAAAGAATTGTCTACCATCACGGGCATGAGAGATATTCTGCCCCAAGACCAGAAGTATTGGGAGGCCGTGAGAAATGTGGCCAAGGCCATGGCTTTGGCTTACGGCTATGACCAGATTGATACGCCCATTTTGGAATATACGGATTTATTTATTCGGGGCGTGGGCAAGCAGACCGATATCGTGGAAAAAGAGATGTTCAGCTTTATTGACCAAGGCGGCGATAATTTGTGCCTAAGGCCGGAAGCGACGGCGGCCGTAGTCAGGGCCTATATCCAGCACGGCATGCTTAATCAGACGCAGCCGGTTAAGTTTTTTTACCTCGGCCCGATGTTTCGCCACGAAAAGCCGCAATCCGGCCGTTTCCGCCAGCTTTATCAATTTGGTTTTGAGGCCATTGGCGAGATTAATCCGGCTTTGGACGCCCAGCTTATATTAATGGGCTGGAACTGCCTGAATGAATTGGGCTTAGAGTCGTTAATTCAGGTCAACAGCATCGGCTGTCCCGAATGCCGCGAAAAATATAAGCAGGAATTGATAAAATATTACAAAAGCAAGAGTAAATTGCTTTGCGAGAATTGCAAAAAGCGTTTGGCGAAAAATCCTTTGCGCCTATTGGATTGCAAAGAGGACGGCTGCCGCCAATTGCGCGATGAAGCGCCGCAGATTTTGGATTTTTTGGACGAGGAATGCAAGGACCATTTTATGAAAGTCGTGGAATATTTGGACGAATTGGATTTGCCCTATGTTTTAAATCCGCATATTGTCCGGGGCTTGGATTATTATACTAAAACCATTTTTGAATATTGGGCGGCTGACGATATTGAGGGCAAGAGCGCTTTGGGCGGTGGCGGCCGTTATGACGGCTTGGTGGAAACCCTGGGCGGACGGGAACAAATTCCGGCCTGCGGTTTGGCCATGGGCATGGACCGGATGGTGGCAAAATTAAGGGAAAAAGAAATTGCCGTGCCCAAGCCCTATAAGCCGGATATATTTATTGCCCAATTAGGCGAAGCCGCCAAAAAGAAAGCCCTGGTTTTGTATGAAAAATTGCGGAAAATAGAGGGATTGGCCCTGGCCCAGGCATTTTATAAAGACAGTTTGAAAAGTCAGCTGGAATTGGCCAATAAATTGGAAGTCAAATTCACTCTGATTTTAGGCCAAAAAGAAATTGGCGACGGCACGATTTTGTTCAGGGACATGGAAGGCGGGGTTCAAGAAGTTATTAATTTTAATAAAATAGAAGAAGAATTACAGGCCCGACTGGAAAAATATTATAAAAGTCGGACGACCATTCTAAGAGAAGCAGAAACAGAAGAATCAGAAAACACGGCAGAAACATTGCCTTTGCCAAAAAGAAGAAAGAGGCATCAAGACATTATTAGAGAAGAAGAGGAAGATGAAGGAGAAAGGTTGGAAAAAGAACCGGAAGAATAGTCGTGTTTGTCAATATTAATTTATTATAACGAGATGGCTATAAAGCCGTCTTAATTAAAGAAAGCGAGGTGAACCAAGTGGTAGAAGTAAAAAGAAAAAAGGGCGAGACCTTTGAGGCCTTAGTCAGGCGGTTTAGCAAAAAAATCCAGCAGAGCGGGCGATTAATCCAATCCAGAAAGATTAGGTATTATGAAGCGAAGAAAAATAAGACCGCCGTCAGAACCGCCGCGGCCCGTCGGCAAGAGATCAATGTAAAAAGGGACTATTTGAAAAAAATAGGCAAATTAGTGGAAGAACCGAGAAGTAATCGATAAATTTTTTAATTTCTCCCCCGAAAAATAAAAAAATCATGACCCTGCAGCCGCAAATTGAACAGGATTTTTTAAAGGCCCTTAAAAGAGGGGATAAATCCGTAGTGGACACGCTACGGATGCTTAAGGCCGCCGTCCAGAACAAAAAAATTGAAAAATTAATGGCCAAGGAAGCGGCCTTGCCTGATGAGGAAATGGTTGGCTTAATCAAATCGGAAATTAAAAAACGGCGGGACTCGATTGATTCATATCGGCAAGGCAACCGGAACGATTTGGCGGACAAGGAGGAAGCCGAAATAAAAATTTTAGAAAAATATCTGCCCGAGCCATTATCCGAAGATAAGTTAATTGAGATAATTAAAAATGTTATCGGTGAGTTGGGCGCGGCTGGTCCGGCTGATTTCGGCAAAGTAATGGGCGCGGTGGTGGCTCGGGTTAAGGGGCGGGCGGATGGACAGGTGGTAGCACGGTTGGTTAAAGAGGAACTTGGGAAATAAAATTAAAAATTAATCAATCTTTATAAAATAACTTAAAATCTATGTTCAAGTCACGCCCTTCCCTCATGCAAAGGTCGTCCATCACCAAAATATTATTGGTTGTGTTTTTGGTGATTTTTTTGTTTTTAATTTTGCCGACCACGACCTGGGCGCAAAACCTTGATCTTGGCTTGGAAAGCGCTCGGGGCATCGGCTTGGCCGAAACCCCGCTCAAGGTGATTATCGCTCGCATCATCCAGATTGTTTTGGGTTTTTTGGGCATCTTGACCGTGATTTTGATTATGTACGCCGGCTTTATTTGGATGACGGCGGGCGGTGACGAAAAAAAAATTGAAACGGCGAAAAAAATACTTCGTGACGCCATCATCGGCCTGATTATAATTTTGGCCGCCTTTATCATCGTCTCCTTTATTTTGCGCGGCTGGGAGACGGGTGGCGGCGGCCCCGGCGGTCGCGGCCCCGGCGGCGGTCCTGATCTTTGGGGCCTGGGCCAGGATCCGGTGGAAAGCGTTTATCCGGCCAATAGACAAAGGGATGTGCCCATTAATACGATGATCGCGGTTACTTTTAAGGAGAAAATCAAGCCGAGCACCATCTGCCAAATAGCGGACACGGCGACCCGATGCAATGGCGAAGCCATAAAAAGAGATGCAAGAAACAATCTTAATGTGGAGATTTGTAAATTAACCGCCGGTACAACGGCTTGCGAGACGACCGGTGAATTTAGGAAAGAAGATTTTGCCGCAACCAAGGTCTATAACAACGATGACTATACTTTCGTTTTCATTACTTATCAAAATGACAACAGGAAATATTTGGGCTTGGAAGACAAGCAGAATCGTGTTTTTCAGGTGACATTAAATCAAGGGATTATGAAAGCTGACGGCAGTGAGACCGTATTTAAAAATTCTACCAATCGGATGTATCGCTGGAGCTTTACCACCAACGGCGAGCTGGATTTGGACCCGCCCGAAGTCCAGAGCACGAACGCGGTTTTAAATCCCGAGAGCATTGATAATGTGAGCGGGATTTGGCCCAGCCCGGATGAAAGGGCCGACACTTATGTATCGGCTGGCGTGGCGACGCGGACTCAATTGATGTTTACCGTCGGGTCGGGTAGCTTTAATCAGGAAATCGTCGCTTCCGCGACACCGCCCGCGCCCGTAAGCCCAAATACCACAAACGCCACCCTAAGCGGGACATATAGCGGCATAGGTGATGGCACAGTCACCGTGAATATTATTGGCAATGCTGTTTCTGTTGCTTGGCCCGGTGTGACTCAACAGTATACCAGCGCTTATGATAGCGGTCTCAATGTAAATATCGGTCCTTATGGTTTAAATTTCAGATTAAATGAAGTGGTAGCAGGCAGTAATAGCTGGACTTTTAATGTTGTGGCGCCTAAAACCGGCGATCGGGTGCAATTTTTAGATGATAATAGAGTAATCAGAACATATACCATAGGCAGGGACACAATAGTTTCAGCCGTGGCCGTGAATGGTGATGGCGGAAGATTAAATACCCTAAAAAATATCGTGACGAAAATTTTGACGGATTATGGCACGATTTTTCAACGTTGCGCCGTTGATCCAGATCTGTTGTGTCTGGAAACAAAAACCACCGGTTCAGCGACTAATCGCTATGCCGTAAAATTTTTAATCCAGAATACCACTGCTATTAGTACTGTGTTTAATGCGGCGGTTACGGCCGGTCAAAATATTTTGGAAAGAATAACGGTTAATGGCATCAGAGACGCGTATCGCAATACCAAATTTCAGATTAATTTTAATGAGGCGGTGAATCCCTTGGTGATTGATAAAATTTTAGTTAAATATGATAAAGATTATAATGTCGCGAATGCCACTGAAGCCGCTAATACCGCCGAGACCTCAATCCTAAATACCGCCACCACAACAAAGATAAAATATAAGATTACTAATAAATATCGCACCGTTGAATTAACCGGCAATATTGAATGCGGGGTGAATGCTTGCGGCGATAAAATTTATTGCTGGCCGGTAAATAATAAGATAGACACCAATGAAGATGGCACTATAGATGTTCTTAATGATTTTGCTCACAAAGCCACTTATTATGAAGTAGAAACACCGGCGGCTAATTTAAAAAAATGCGGTACGGCTAATGAGGGCTGGTGCAGGACTTGGGGCGGGACTTGCGCCATAGATGGGCCATGCGGTAAAGCCGTGCCCAATGCTGCCAATCAAATAGTTTATTATCCCAAATCCATACCAACTTGCGTAGGCGATAATGATTCTTGGTGTGAAGGTAGTTGGGGCGGTACCTGTAATGCGGCCTTGGGCAATAAATGCACCAGAGTGGTCAGTGGAAATTTAGAAATTTATAAGCCCTCGGACAAACCCGAGGATTGGGGTATTTGCCCAACCGTTAATGCCGGTTGGTGTCTGGCTTGGGGCGGTTCCTGCCTGGCGAACGCGCCTTGTACCAAAATTTTAGCTTCAAACAAATTTTATTATCCTTCATTAGAAACGCCTTTTAGCAACGGCATGACGGACATGGCCTTAAATTCTTTTAACGGCAGTTTTAATTATTTTCAAGACCCGACTAATCAGAGATATTATGGCTTGGCCAATGGCCAGGAAAAAAACGCCTATATTTTAAATTTAGCCAAGCCCTATTATAATCCCTTGGACCCGAGCGGCAGCGGTTTTGGCGATAATTTTCAGTGGAGTTTCTGGCTCTCGGATAAAATTGACTTGCAGCCGCCCCTTTTGATGAACATTGACCCGATAAAGGATAAGGAGGTAGATAATTTATTATATAAGCCCAAGCTTAATTTCAATAAGGTAATGAGTTACGGCACTTTAAGGGCGGGCTGGCTTTATGGCCAAACCATAGAAGAAAGAAATAAGAGATATATTTTACTGACGCCGTTGAGAAACGGTTGGGCGGTCGGCTATAACACTAATAGCAGTAATGATGTTGATCGCCGAGATGGCGAGCCCAAATATACCCACACTTTCGTTGAACATGACAGTCCGTTTTCCGTGCCCGCCAGTTACGCGCCCTTGGCCGGCTCGGGCCTAGAATCCATTACCCAGAATTGCTTTTTGCCGGGTAGCGGGCCGAAAAATGCCGGTAGCGGCGCTTGCGTTTATCAAAATCAAAATAACCCGGAAGCCACGCTCACCACCGGCTGTGTCACCGATGCTGATATTGCTCTCGCGAATCGGGTAAAATTGCCCAATCCCGCTTCTTATGCCACGCTTTATTGCGATAGAGATGAAATTAACGGCGCTAAAAAATGCGGTCTTAATGATAACGGCACTAATAATCCCAAAGTATATTGTATGGCTTTTCACGCGACTTCTACCAAGCCCGAAGTTAATGGCCGGTCGCAAAAAGGCAGCTGGGTTATCAGCCAAGACCATTCGGCTGTTCTATCCGATTTAACCGATGATAATGAGAATATAGGTAAAACCGGCTGTTGTTTTGGCAAATGTTTTGATAATAATGGCACGCTTCTTAATTATAATGATGATATAGCCAAATAGGCCATTAATTAATATTCTAATAGTGTATTTAAATACCCTCTCCTCTATTGAGGAGAGGGTAGGGTGAGGAGGATTAAATTTCCTATTCCCATAATTTTCTAAATTCACGATGACCGCGATTGTCAAAAAGAAAAAATTCATAGCGTTTGTCCTGATTTTGGTTTTGGCCGGAATTTTTATTCTATTCAATCCGATTTTGGCCCAAGACCAATTCGGCTTAAACAGCGCCGCGGGCATCGGCTTGGCGCAAAATGACCTTAAAACCACCATTGTCAATATCGTCAGGATATTTTTGGGATTTTTGGGATTGGTGGCCGTGATTTTGATTATTTACGCCGGCTTTTTGTGGATGACGGCGGGCGGTGACGAAAAAAAAATTGAAACGGCAAAAAAAATAATTTTAGGCGCGGTCATTGGCTTAATTATTATTCTGTCGGCGTTTGCCATTGTTTCTTTTGTTTTAACCAGGTTGGCGCCACCGCCGGCCGAGCCATGCGTGTCCGGGACAATCGTTAGTTGCGGACCGCAGGGCTGCGGCAGTAAAATTTGCGTCAATGGGAGTTGGGGCGTTTGTAATATCAACACCTCCGCCTGCGACTTTATTCTTAATAACAAATTAAGCTACATAAAATATTTCCGCTCCGATAAAATACCGGCGGCCGGAAACACTTTTTCAAATTGGACCAGAAACATCAGTTATAATTTTAGCGGCGTGGTCGGCGTGCCAAAAATAGATGATTTGTCGGTCGGCGCTTACGCGCGAAATAGAGGCGGCTTCATAACCGATACGCGATTATATAAAGTGGAGGGCTTTGACGGCACAGTTTTTACCGACTACGGCCCATTTAATCCAAATCAAACCCCCAACGAAGAATTTGACACCCAAATTGCTTGGGACACTTCGGCTTTGAATTTGCAATCAGAATGGAAAATAAAAACTCATGTTGTGCCAAGCGGTATTGCCACGCCATTTGAGTCGCCGGCTATTAAAACAAAAATTAGAGCGCCCAACTGCTTCAACGGCATCCAGGACTCACAATCGCCTTATGGCGAAACCGGCATTGATTGCGGCGGCAACCCGGCCAGCCAATATTATTGCGGGGCGTGCGGGGGAGAAAGTTGCAGCAACGGCGGCGACAGCAGCCAATGTCTTGACGAAAATTGCGCCACCAGCGTCTGCCTGCCAATTAATTGCCTGTGCGCCCAAAATCCGATTATTGATTGGATTGAGCCCGATAATGGCGCGGCCGGGAATTATGTCACCATCGGCGGCCGCTATTTCGGCAATTTAAAGGGCGCGGTTTATTTTGGCAATACCCGGGCTAATTTGGAATTAAATCCCGAATGCAACAGCACTTGGACCAGCAACCAGATTATCGTGGAGGTGCCGGCCATCGCGCAAAACACTTATCAGGTGACGGTCCAGACCCATCAGGATTTTGGCGGTTTAACCAGCAACAGCAAGGACTTCATTCTTAATAATATTGTCCGGCCCGGCCTTTGTAATGTTTATAATTTGGATATTTATACGGATAGAAATGTAAAAATAAACGCCGGCTCGGCGAATCAAACAGGCCAGCTTATCGGCGCGAATTTTCCGACCACCGGCCTCAAAAATGTTGTCTGGAAATTTCTTCCCACCAACACCACCAGCACCGGTTCCAATTGGGCCATAGATAGAGCCCGCGACTTGGTGCCGGAGAACAAGAGGGGGATGACCAATTTAAATGTTTATAACGGCGCGCAGTATAGTAATCCGTTTAGATTTTTAGTCAGTCCGGGCGGGATCGGCGACCCCTGCGGTTTTGCCGATGATTCGCCCGGCATTTGTTCGGCGGCAGAGGTTTGCCAGACCGGCCTGGAATGTAATATTTTGGCTACTCCCACTAAGCCGGCTTGTACTTGCCAATCAGCCGCCAATTTTTGCAATAATAACGGCCAAGTGGAAGGCACGGAAGAGTGCGACGGCACGGCTTTTAAAGACAATAAAAATCAATGTTCAAATTATCCCGGCTTTACCGGCGGCGCGCTATCCTGCAACCGACAATGCCGACCAGACACCTCGCAATGTGTCAGTGTTTCCACCACTAACATACCGGCGGGCATGGGTATATTCACTTGGTCGTTCAATACGATAATCAGCCCGCCCACGCCGTATAGTTGCGGCTATGACCAATATGGCGCCTGCAGTATAAGCGGCTGCGCCACGGGCCAGAGATGCGAGGTTCAGGGCAATAGTGACGAATTTATTGAATTTTATAATCCGACTGGCTACACCGTTAATAATTTCGGCGCCTGGTTATTGGTTATCAATAAAACAAATACTTCTACCATCTCAAATTTTTTGCCGGCGGGCGCCAGCGCTTCAATTCCGGCCAGGGGCTTTTTTGTTTTGCCGCGAAGCGCTCAATTTGGCTTGCCGCCCGCTTACTCGGGAGCCGTAACCATTAAATTGGTGCGGTCAGCCAACACGGCTTATGATGATAAAATTACCTATGGCGGTCCCGGCAAATTGCCCTTAGCCATTGCCCCAACTTCTTTGGGCCGGAAAATTGACGGCCTTGAAAGTAGAAGCATATTTTCCGATCCCCTTGTTTTTACTGATTTTTCTGTTTTTGCCCGTTCCACTAAAGGCGTCTCTAACAGCGCGGAACCAGCCAAAACAGGCGCTCGTCTACTTATTAATGAAATTTCCGTGGGCATTGACCCTTGCACTTGCCGGCCAGCCGCGCTCGCTACCTGCGCCAACGGCCTATTGGATGTGGGCGAGATTTGCGATCGGGTGGGCAATGAGGACGTATTCCAGCGCGGCACTGGCCTTTGCTCGGATTATAATATCGGCTCAACCGGCCGGTTATCCTGCCGGAATTGCCAGATTGATAAGAGCAGTTGCCAAGGTCCTTTAGTCGATATCACCCAAGCGGCCATTGGTATGTACACCTGGTCGTTTAATACGATTAGCCAATCGCCATTTCAACGGCCTTATGTGGTGGAGGACTGCAGTCGGACAAGAAGTTGTGATGTCGGCGCTAAAATGGCCAGCCCCACCCCCTGGAGCGAAGAATGGAATCAAGTCAAGCACCCCAATTTATATATTCCTCAACCATTGGCTTGCGTGGACGCGGTTATCTCGGCCAGGTTCAGCAATCGTATGAATCCAGCCACCATAAATAATAACACGGTTATTGTTTTAAAATGCGATAATACTAACGGCAAAGATTGCCGGAAAGTTAGCGGCGCGGTTGAGGTATATAAAGATAATAACAATTTAGATTATGATATTTTTAAGTTTACGCCGACCGCTGATTTGACGCCCAATGCCTGGTATAAAGTGGTTTTAAAGAGCGAAGAAATCAAGGATTATGTTGGTTTAAAATTGGATAATAAAACAACTTTATTAAGTTTATCAGAGAGGTATTGCGCCGAAATTACTTATAACGGCGGGATTACCACGGACAAGGATTATTGCTGGAATTTCCAGACCAGGCCAAGTAACGTCAAATGTAATCCGGGTTGCGTGGAATGTTCGCCCGACCCAGAGCGATTTCGTTATAGGTTTGAAGCCAAACCATTTAAGGCCAATTTGGACAGCGAGGACAATGTTTGCTTAATGCTTAATTCTTGGAATTATCTGTGGAATTGGAGCACTGATAAAAGCGATAAAATTTTTGTTTATAATTTGGCAAATCAACCGGTCGCCACGGGCATTGCCTTAAAAGAAACGATTTATGATGCGCCCGATAAATTTGCCAAAGTTATTACCCAGTTAGAAGTTAATCCAAACAAAACCGATTATTGCCGCGCCTATATTGATTTGACTAATTTGGTGGTGATTGAGGACCAGTCCTGCGACAAGGGCACGACTCAAAGCCCCAGCCCTTGGATTATGTCAGAAGACGCCTGTTTAAACGGTTTGATTTCGGCGCGCTTTAATTTGCCCGTAGCCGATGAGACGGTTAAATCCTCGGGGAATTTAATTGTGGAAAAATGCGGCGGCGTAAAAGACGAGGCGCTCGCGGGCGTAGGATGCGAGAGACAGTCAGTTAACTCGGCGCAGATACATATTTTCCCTTACAGCCATCTTCCGCTTAGTGAAAACTTAAGAAACTTAATTTTTGAGCAAGGCCTTTCGCCCGCTTTTCCCGAGGGCTTTCTCATTAATCAAAGTGAGAATTTTAATCCCAACACCTGGTATCGGGTGATTCTTCTTGGTGGCGATAATGGCGTGCGGGCCTCAAAGATAATAACCTTAGCCGATGGCACAGAAAGTGATACCAACGAACCGCAGGGGAAACTCTTAACGCCCAACCCCAATACCCGCACCGATTATAATCAAGATGGTGAAGATGATTATATCTGGCTATTTAAGACCGGCAGCCAAATCTGCGAGGTAGATTCAGTTGAAGTTGCGCCGGCCGATAAATTTATGAAATATACTTACGAAACCCAGGTTTATAATGCTTTTGCCCAGGCCGCGAATTGCAATGTGCTTAATTCCTGTAAATACAATTGGCAGTGGCGTTCAGTTATAGAGCCAACCGACAACAGCAACTCGGGCGATAGTATTGCCACCATTAAAAACGAAAAGGATCAGCCGAGTATTTGCGTGGGCAAGGGCGGTGAGAAAATCGGGCCTACTTTGGTTGACCCAGTCCAACTCGCTTCCGCGGTAGCAGAAGGTGAGACCAATATTAAGGCCATAGAACCGGGGAAAGACCTCGTTCATCCAAATCAACCGGCTTATGGCGCGAAATGGGATTACGGCCATTTGCAAATCGGTTTTCCTAAGTTACGGATAACGGATTATAAACCCAAAGGCAAGATATTATGCACTAATGAGAATATTAAAATTACTTTTAATGAGGATGTCAAAAGCAGTTCAATCCGCGTCACCAATCCAGCTTTAAGCGCTGATAATATTAAAGTGTATAAATGTGTGGGTGATGGGGTTTGTGTAAAAAAAGGATTAATCGGTTACTGGAATTTTGACGACGGAGATGCAAAAGATTCTTCTGGAGCAGGCAATGATGGTATTAAGAAAAATGGGGTAGTTATATCTCCTTATGCAGAGAAAGGGATGGTTGCGATTTTTGACGGGGTGGATGATTATATTGAAATACCAAATACAAATACTAGTCCATTAACTGATAAAATAACAGTTTCTGCATGGATATATTTTAATGATTCATCTTTTACAACTCAGCAATGGGTGGTGAATCAAGGAAGAGATTATTATGGTTCTGGATGGGGAATATTGTTATATAATGGAGCATTGAGATTCAGTGTTAATACAAATAATGCAGATGATGGAAGGGAAATTACTATCGCATCTCCGGTTTCTTCAAGAAGATGGTATTATGTTACGGCTGTTTATGATTCAATTAATGGGGCTAAACTTTATATTGATGGTGTTGAGAAAGCAAATGCATCTGCGAAAGGCAAGATTGTCTATAAGTATAATGAAAAAATAACTTTTGGTGTAATGGCATTTTATTCTCCTACGTATTTCAAATTTAGCGGGATGCTTGATGATGTGAGAATTTATAATCGTGTTTTGAGTGACACCGAGATAAAGGAATTGGCAGGGTCAACGCAACAAAACGCAACTTGCTACACTAATGATGATTGCCCCACCTCTCTTGATGATATGCCTTTGAATTTAAAGGTAAATTATCCGGCTTATGTTTACGGTTATTCTTCCGGTGTTTGGACGCCTGTTTGGACGCCGGAGCTTTCGAAAGAATTGGACTTATCTATTGTCAATGCGCTTGAGCCCAAGGCCAAATATCGAGTGGTGGTAAATGGCGGTCCGGCCGGCCCGATTGCCTGGAATACAAATCAATTGGGCGATTTGAATTATAATGTCGGCAATGGCCGCGGCGAAGAATGCGAACCCGGGCTCTATCCTTGGAAGGTTTTATCCGGCTCTTGCGAAAACGCCTTTTACGCGCTCCAGAAATGTGTTTTACCTTATTATTACAATTCGTGTCCCGATCCAGCCAATCCCAATGATTTAAAAAATTTAATCAAAGAATGCAACCGGGGTGAAGCTTATTGCGACCAAAATTGCCATAATACGGGTAACACCAATATTGCTTCCTGCGGCGATGGCATTAAAGAGTCGTCGCTTGAAGAGTGCGATGATCGCAACACCATAAACGGCGACGGCTGCAGTAGTAATTGCCTTTTAGAGGGTTCGGATCAAAAATATGGCTCTCTTTGCGGCAACCAAAGAATACAAACAGGCGAGAGTTGCGATGACGGCAACACCGCAAACGGCGACGGCTGTTCTGATAAATGCTTGCCAGAATCCGGCCGGCCAAACGGTTCACGGCCAAACGCGCCCATTTGTGGCAATGGCAAGATAGAAATCGGCGAGGATTGCGATGATGGCAATAAAGTTAATGACGATGGTTGCAATTTCCGCTGTTTAAATGAGGGTTCAAGCGGTGGCGCCAGGTGCGGCAATAATGTGGTGGAAAAGGGCCAGCCCACTAGTTTCTCTTGGACTTTTGCAGTAGACCAAAGCGCTGAAACTTGCGTGCCAGTAGTATTTAATATTAGTAATTGTCCTAATGGCATTTGGGAGGCGGTGGTGGGCGTTAACACTACCATGAATTTAAATAATTTTGCGATTTGCGAGCATGATAATACAGTTTTTAATAATGTCGCTTTTGGCAATAGTTTATGGGGTAAGATTTTAGGCAAGATAAAATTAGTCGTAAATAAATTTACCAATAGAAAATCCGTCTTTGCCGGAGTTGGCGATCTTTGTGGTAATGGCTGGACGATTCGACCCAATGGTGAATTTGATATTTTGGAATATAGCAGTACGGATAATCAGAAAATTTTTGATTTTATTAAAAAAGCGGATTGGGCTGGTGGTCATGAGTATAAAATTGTGGGAGATATAAACCGCAACGGCGGGTTTGATGAAGGAATTGACACCCAGGCCTCGGTAATAATGAGAACGCATGGCCGTTGTTGGATTGAAGGCGCAAAGATAAACGTCTGGCCCATGGGCGAGGAAAAATATAATGATACTTTTTTCTGCTACGGCGAAAATTGCGGTAAGCGAACCGTAAGCTTATATGATGATGATATTTCCGCCGATTGGAACACTCTTTTTCCTTATTTGAAATATAATGATATTGCCGTTAGCGACCCCCTCAAACCGGGTAACCAGCATTTGTATCAGGCCTGGGCTTTAAGCACCAGTAGTGATTTATTGAAATCAAATATCGCATGGAGTATGAGCAATCCGAGTTATGTCAGTCAGCAGGATTTTAATTATTCTACCGGAGTTGGCGATGGCAATAGAAACAAATGGTTCACGGGCGGTAATGTGGGTGGCGACGGCTACATAACCGCCAAAGTCACCTCTGATTCTAATATAGACATCGGTAAAGCCACAGCCACGACCACAGTCAAAGTGTTTTTATGCGAAAATCCCTGGCCGTCGCCCGAGAATTTTCCTTATTATGATTCTGCTAATAATTGCAAGACCAATAGCGGTGGCTGTGTTAATACCAATTTTGAACTTTATTATTGCCGTGATAGCGGGGCGGCCGGACCAGATGGCGATTTGCCGGCGGTTTATGACCCGGTGGTTATCGGTTATAGCGCTCTTACCCCGGCCAGAAATGTCAACGATTTAATAAAAGAATTTATATTTACCAGGCAGTTTTCCCTAGCCGAAGCGACAAGAAATATCAAGCAGACGATTACGGGCGATAAGACCATTACCGATGTCGGAGATGGTAGAAACGGGTGTTATATTCAACCTGGCTACGCCGTGACATTTATCGAAAGTGATAGGTGTGATTTTGTTTATGAAATTAATTTTCCCAAATCAGGGGATTATTATTTGCTTTTAAAGACCGCCAACGACAATAACTCGCTTGAAAAAGCGGGTTTGGATATCAATCATGAAATGGACATCAGGGTAGATGGCGTGATTAAGGGGACAATTATCGCCAAAGCCAGCCTGCCAAATAATCCCCAGACCAATATAGTCAAATTATCCAATATTTCGGCTGGGAAGCATGCCATAAAAATTGACTGGACAAATGATTTTTATTGTTCCGGTCCCGGTGGCGCTTCGTGCCCGTCCTGGACTCCTATAGATACGGTCACCGGTGAATATAAATATTTTGATTCTAATTTAAGAATTTACAGCCTGGCTTTGGCCGAGGGTTCAAATGACGACGCCATTGGCGTCAGAGTCGTGGCTAACAGTAATCATTTTTCACCGCTATTTTGGTATCGGAAATATTTTGACCCAAATAATCAGGGCAGTCCCAGCGGCCTGCTCGCCAATGATTATCAGGGCGTCAGAGAGGGCCGGACGGTTTATGTCAATGCCGCCGATTTAAATGATAATAAGAAAGAGATTTATAGCAATGTGTACTTGCTTTCTTATAGCGCCGCTGCCGATGCCATTACCAAAGATATTTATAATGGCCTGCTGGCTAATTTTCATTTTAATGTACAAAATCCGTTTGGCGTCTGCAGCGCTGACGCCACCTATAAATGCTTGACCGACACCAACTGCCAGCAAGCCAATAAGGGCTATTGCTTATTAAATTACAGCCAAGGCGGTTTGCCCGACTTCGGCGTCTGCAGTGATGATGCCACCTATGAATGTTTGACTGACACCAATTGCCAAAAAGCCAACAAGGGCTATTGCTTGTCGGATAAAGCCAAGTTAACCCGAGACACCAAACGGCTGGCCGACTTGCAATTCATTAATTCACTTTTGGCTACTTATAATAATACCAAGAGATGCAATAACGACCATTCGCGCTTATGTGCCGGCGACTCCGGTTGCTATGGCGGCGGTTCTTGCGGCAACTATTATCCGAATTTATTAGCCGGTTCTTATATTGTCGGCCGAACCTTTAGCGCTTGGCCGTCTTGGCAGGCGACTTTGGGCAACACCATTGGCTCGGCTTTGCCCATTGACCCCCTAAACGGTTTTAAGGGCTGTGGCGACCAATATGACAAAATCACCTGCTGGGATAATTTAAATAAATTAATGCGGTGTCCGGACGAGACGACGTATGTTTATACTTATTCCTCAACGGCGATAAACGGCAAAAGCGAAACCAAGAACATATTTGCCCATCGGGAATATGCTCCGACGCCAGCCGCTTCCTGGCAGCCGGTTTGGAGCCAGGTTGAGTACATGAAGGATAATCCCGATCCATTCAAAGATCCGTTTACGAATTTCAGCGTTGCCCAGATGTGCCAACCCACGCCGACTTGCGGCAATAACACAATTGAGGCGGGAGAAAATTGTTACAATTGCTGGGCCGATGCCGGCTGTGGCAATAGCGCGCTAAATGCGGGCGAAAGCTGTCAACGAAGCGTTGTTGCCGGTGTAGAAAATTGGTCGTGCCGTTGTCCGGATAGCGACCGTATTCCCTATGCAAATGATAAAACCAAATTAATATCTGATGGATTTCCGGACGTGGCTTGCGGCGGTAAAGCGAGAGATAATTGTCCTTATGTTTTTAATCTTGATCAAACGGATAGCGATAGCGATGGCATTGGTAATGCTTGTGATAGCTGTCCGACAAGTGCCAATGTCGATCAAAAAGACAGCGATCGCGACGGCGTGGGCGATGCCTGTGATAATTGTGTCAGTAAATATAATTTGCGAGTAAATGGAAATCAGCCGAATTCTGATGGCGATAATTTTGGCGATGCCTGTGATAATTGTTCGACCGTGGCCAATAATGATCAGACGGATGCCGACAGCGATGGCGTGGGTAATGTGTGCGACAACTGTCCGACCATTAAAAATCAAAATCAAAATGATATTAATCGCAATGGCCGGGGCGACGCTTGCGAGGTTTATGTTGCGAGTTATTGCGGCAATAGCGTTGTGGAAAATATAAATACGGGCGGTTATGGCAGTGAGGTTTGCGATGAAGGAGCCGATAATGGCAAGCCCAATCGTTGCAACAGCACTTGCACCGGAATTTTTTCCACTTTCTGCGGCGATGGCCAAATGGTAACTGGTGATAATGAACAGTGCGACTGCGGCATTGACCCGGCGCGTTTGCCCGTGGGACCGGCCTGTACGACTTCATGGCCGGCAGGAGCGGGCTCGCGTCCGACCTGGGATACAGTCAGTTTTACTACGATTAATGGCGTGCCGCCGGATTTGTATTCCACCGATCAAAAAACATTATGGTATTGCAGCGCCGGTTGCCAACAAACCCGCCAAGACAGCCGTTATTGCGGCGATAGCCGGGTTGATAGCTTAAACGGCGAGCAATGCGATTTAGGAGTACAAACCGGTCTGACAGACACCACCTATAATTATGACTATGGTACCTGCAATACTCAATGCCAGAGGACTTATTGCGGCGATGGCAAAAAACAGGACCCTAATGGCATGGGCCGGGGCGGTCCAAATAATGACGGCAAAGAAGCGTGCGACGGCAGTGATTATGGTTCCGGTGGCCAGCCAATTGGTAAGACGTGCAATAATAATTGTCAAATTGTGGCAAACACCGTAAATGTAAATTTAGGCGTTTGTGGCGATGGCGTCAAACAAACACCGAATACCAGCGGACTCAATGAAACTTGCGATGAGGGGGCTTTAAACGGCCAACCTGGCCACTGCAATTCAACTTGTACCGGAGTTTTATTAGATCAATTTTTATATTATGGCCGTATTCATTTTGGAGAAATGTGTGATGGCACGGTTCATGCTTATTTAGCTACTTATAGCCCATTAATATTAGATAGCGGTTGGTTAAGTATGGCTTCAAAACTTGATAACGCCATGTTTTTGGTTAATCAAAAAAGCGATGATCCTTGCTCTAAGGGTTCGGATACCCCGGTGCCGGCAGGATATAATGTCGTGGGTGGCATTCATTTGGGCGACAAGGAAAGAGACGTGGCTTCGGACAATTCTTACTGCTCTTTTATTGCGGCTGTTGGTTATAACGGCACGGCTTGGAATACGGCCATGGGAACGGCCGGGACGAATTTAGAAGGACCTGGTTGGGTGAAAATCGCGGCTAAAGACGATTCTATTAAATTAGCTATGGTTTATGGGGTAAATCCCGAAAGTCCGCGCGCATCATGTCCGTCGGGCTATACCGAACAAGGGGCCATATTTGTTGGCTTAACGACTGTGACTGATAATCTGCCTCGGGCGTACATTGGTGGGACTTCCATAAGCAAGGGCTGGGTTTCTTTCTGTGTGAAAAATAATATTCCGGCGCAGACGAAATTCGAAGTGGGTCAAAGAGATGATTGCAGCATTGTCCAGGCAAATCGTTATTCTTGCCCGGCCGATTATAAAATGATTTTCGTGTCCACTTCGGGCAGTAGTAGTAATGATGGTTTAAGTGAAGCCGACCCCAGAGCCACCTTAGACCAAGCGCAAGCCGTGGTCGCGGCCAATCCTTCAGAGCCGGGTTATTGTATTTTATTAAAAGGCGGAGATACATTTACTACTTTTACCTCTCATGGTACAGCAGTTGAAACGGGCGAAACTGATGTTAATTCGCATTATGCATTTTTGTGGAATATTAATAAGCCGTTGGTTATGAAGTCTTATGGCGCGCCAAACGCGATTTTACAGCAACCATCTGCCCAGTCGGCAACTATGCCGCCCGCGGCCATTGCTATCGCGCGACCAGAATCAAGCCCGTTGACTAGCAAGGTTATTATTTCTAACCTAACTTTTAAAAATTGGCAGGCCCGGGTTATTTATATGTCTAGTGTGAGGAACGTGGAGATAAATAATAATATTATTGAAGGTGCGGGCACAAAACAATTAGGTGATAATGGCGGAGTTTATGGAGATGGAGTTATCTACCCCGAAGATTCTAGTGGCATAGTTGTTGATGGCAATCAAATAACCGATTCACTTAATAGGACTGGTGATAAGTATGATGATATCCATGCGGTGTATATAAACAGATCTTCCAATATTGAAATAAAAAACAATACGATTACCAATATTTCTGGGCCGGCTCTCAAGATGGTTAGAAACCAGACATCCGATATATCAATCCATGATAATACTCTGAATTATATTGGTCCTTATATCGGACAATCGGAAGTCCAATTTGGATTTGTGAGGTTGGCCGATAAGGGGGGCGGTTGTCCTACCGGCATAAGAATTTATAGTAATACATTTTGGTATCCGTATTGTACTGGCAGTTCTTGTTCTAATAAGCAGGTTAATCGCTGTTCGTCCGAGGGCTGTAGCAGTTTTTGCGGATCTAATGATACGCCGAATTCAAGCGGAACGTATGATAATGTAAATGGTAATTTTGGCGACAATCAGCCGACAGTATTATGGAAAAATGGCGTTTCTGGGGCGTGGGGTACAAATAATTTCAGAGGCGGATGGCAGTAAAAATTTTATTTTTGACAAATTAAATAAAATAAATCAATAATATGTTTAATCAACAACAAGCTCAACAAAATTCAAATCCAGATTTAAGTTCATCCGGTAATGCCTTGCCCATTGAGCCGGCTTTGCCGCCCCAGCCGCCTACGCCGCCGCCTCAAGTAGAGGATATGTTTGCCGAAACCGATAAAGGTAATCCGCAAGTAATCAGGCCGCTCCAGCCAGGACAAGTCCAAAATATATTGCCCGATACTCAAGGCGAGGATATTTTTGGCGGCCGTTCAATTTGGCAAAATAAATTGTTAGTCGTTGTTTTAATGGCGGCGGGCGTATTGATTTTGGGTGGCGCGGGCTGGCTGACTTTTAGTTTTTTTGCCAAATCAGGAAAGCCCAATCAAAATATTAACAATAACAGCGCGGCGGCCAATATCAACAACGTCAATACGGCGAATGTAAATAATGTGAATAATAATGCCGACGCGACCAACAATGCCAATACCAATCAAGCGGCGATTCCCATTGACAGCGATAATGACGGTTTGACTGATGAAGAAGAAAGAAATCTGGGTACTGATCCGAATAATTTTGACAGCGATAATGACGGCTTGACCGATAGCGCCGAGGTAAAAATTTATAAGACCGACCCACTTAACCCGGATACGGACGGCGACGGCTATAAAGACGGCCCGGAAGTCAGCAGCGGTTATGATCCGACTAAATCGGGCGGGGCCAGATTATTTAATGTCCCAACGCAATAATTAAAAATCAAAATTAATTATTTAAATTATTATATGTTTAACTCAAACAATTCGCCCTCACCCATCAGTCAGCCGCCGGAAAATAAACCGCCGAGCCCAAACTTTTCCTTGAATAATAATCCGCCGGAACCGCTAAAGGACGAAGTTTATGTGATGCCGGAAAAATTCCATCCCCAGCCAGCCAAATCATCGGCCGGTAAGCCCTTGATTATCGCTTTGATTATTTTAATTTTAGTCGTGGCGGCCACGGCCACTTATTTTTTGTATGATATGTGGCAAAAGAGCCAGAATGGTCTGGCGTTAGCCAATCAAAATCTTAATGTGAATAATAGTCAAAATCAGAATCAGAATGAAAACCAGAATGAAAATGTAAACAGCGATATAAATAATAGTTTAAATAGTAATGCCGAAATAAATTTAAATGCCGAAACCAATACCGATATCAGCACCAGCACGCCGCCGGAAAATATCGGCGTCTATACGGCCCAAATACCGCCTCAAATAAGCAGTGACAGCGACAATGACGGTTTGACTGACGCGGAGGAAGCCGTGGTCGGCAGTTCGCCGATTGAACAGGACAGCGATAAAGACGGTTTTATTGACGGCCAGGAATTAGCCAAGGGCTATAGCCCGACCGCGCCAGCCGGCGACAACGGCAGATTGCCGGCGGCCAGTTTTATCGCCTCGCTTTCCACGAATTTTATCAAGGATAATTTTAAAATACTTTATCCCAAAAACTGGCAAGCAACGACAATCCCGGCCACCAATCAGGTGGTGATTACCACCAATACAGGTGAGATTATAAAAATATCCGCGCGCGATAATAATGACCGTGTTTCCGCCGCTAATTGGTATTTGAATAATAATCCGCAGGCCTCTTTAAGCCAATTAAAAAGCCTCACGGCCGGCGACTTAAGCGGCGTGTTTTCTCCCAATGGTTTAGCCGCCTATCTGGCCGATGCCGATAAAAATCGGTTTTATTCTTTTGAGTATATGATGGATGCCAACGCTCAATTCCGCTATCCCGCTTTATTTTTAATGGTTATTAAAAATTTTGCGCCGATTATTGGCAGTGAGACAACCGCCAATTGGCAGGCCTTTAGCAATGAAGTCAATAATTACACCGTAAAATATCCTAAGGACTGGAAAACCGTGACGGACAATAGCAATGTCGTCGGCTTTGCGCCAATTACTATGGCTCTAGATTATCAATGGGCGATATTGGTGTTTGACGCGAGCCAGAAAACCAAGGAAGATATTATCAGGGAAATGGGCAGCCAGTTCGGCCAGTCCAGAACGGAAAATCGGGCGAATATAACCATGGGCAATATACCGGCCACCAAAGTAGCGGTCACCACGGCAACCATTCCATCTTGGTATTTTGAATCCATTTTTATTGAAAAAAATAGTAAGATATATCAGATATCAAATGGCGCCATAAACAGCGATTTATTTGAGCCATTTTACAGGAGTTTTCAATTCATAGCCAATAATTAGTTAATTCCCATTAGGTGTTAAATTTTGAACTAAATAAACAAGTTAGGGCTGACGTTGAAGAAAAATTTTTGAAAAAGGCGGTGGCGGTTTTTAATCAGGAAAGCGCGCTTAAGGGAAAATTTAATTTTTCTTTGGCTTTCATTGACGCAAAAAATATTAAAAAATTAAACCAAGATTATCGCGGCAAAAGTCGGGTTACCGACGTCTTGAGTTTTGCCGAAGATAAAAACGATTTTATAGAGATGCCCTCGGCGGAAAAGTATTTAGGCGAGATTTTAATCTGCGTTTCTCAAGCGGAAAAACAGGCCAAGCAATTCAAGCAGCCCTTAAAAAAGGAAATTGCCCGTTTATTAATTCATGGCTTGGCTCATTTAGTCGGTTATGAGCATGAAGGGGTGTCGCTGAAGAGGGCAGGGGAGATGAGGGCGCTTGAGGAGAGGGTGAGGGCGAGGATAAATTCTAAATTTTAATGATGAACACATATTTTGTTCATTTACTGTTTTATTAACAGTTTGATAGTTGACTGATTTTTTATTATAATATAGGGGCGAGGTAATTTTTAATTTATATTCCCATGCCGAGAGATAATATCATAACCGGATTAGATGTTGGCTCAACCGCCATTAGGATTGTGGTTGGCCAAAAATCCAGAAACGATGAGCGTCTTCATATTGTGGGCGCGGTTGAGGCGCCGGCCCAAGGCATCAGCAAAGGAGTGGTTAATAGCGTGGAAGATGCCGTCTCCTCAATTTCTCTGGCTTTGGAAAAAATTGAACGGATGGTGGGCCAGCCCGTTGACCATGCTTGGATTGGCATTTCCGGGAGCCACATTATCGCTCAAGAAAGCCGCGGCGTCGTGGCGGTTTCCAAGCCCGACGGCGAAATCAGAGCCGAAGACGTGGAGCGGGCGATCGGAGCGGCCCGCGCCGTTTCCATCCCGCCCAATTATGAGATAATCCATGTTATTCCCAAAAGTTTTACGGTTGATTCCCAAATCGGCATTAAAGACCCGATTGGCATGACCGGCATCCGTTTAGAAGTGGAGACGCAGATTATTCAGGGTTTAACCGCCCAAATTAAAAATTTAACCAAATGCATTTATCGCACGGGCTTGGATATTGATGACCTCGTCCTCTCGGTCTTGGCTTCGGCCGAAAGCGTTTTGACTAATCGCCAGAAGGACTTGGGCGTGGTGGTCATGAATTTAGGCGGCGCCACCACCAGCTTATCGGTTTTTGAAGAGGGCGATGTCTTGCATACCGCGGTTTTGCCGGTTGGCTCTGAATATATTACCAACGACATCGCGATTGGTTTAAGGATATCTATTGAGACGGCGGAAAAAATTAAGGTCCGAGAGGGCAGCTGCGTCTTAAAGGATTTGAAAAAAAACGAGGAAATAAAATATTCGGAAGTTGGCGGCATTGAAGAGGGCAGTTTTTCTAAAAAACAAGTCGCTGAAATCATTGAAGCGCGGGTAGAGGAAATTATGGAAAAGGTGGATAAGGAATTGAAAAAAATTGGCAAATCGGGCATGCTTCCGGCGGGCGCGGTTTTGACCGGCGGCGGCGCCAAACTGTCCGGCCTCGTTGAAGCCGCTAAGACCTATTTGCGTCTGCCGGCCTCTCTCGGCTATCCGCAAGAGTTGGTTTCCAATTTAGACAAGGTGAGCGATTTGTCATTTACCACCGCCATCGGCTTGGTCTTGTGGGGCAGCGAGTTGCAAAAAACGGCCAGCCATTTTCCATTTTCCCAATTTAAAACCGTTGATAAGGCCACCCACCAATTAAAAAAATGGTTTAAATCATTATTACCGTAAATAAGGCAAAATGTAAAATGTAAATATCAAATATCAAAATGACAATGTAAAATTAAAAATTTTAAATTTTGAACTGTCATTTTCCATTTTGATTTTTACATTTTCAATTATTTATCATTAAAATAAAATTATGCCCGAAATAAAACCGGAAATAGAAACATTTGCCAAAATAAAAGTCGTGGGAATCGGCGGATCTGGCTGCTCGGCGATCAATCGGATGATCGCGTCCAAGATTAAGGGGGTGGAATTTATTGCCATCAATACCGATGTGCAGGCGCTTCATCATAATGACGCGAAAATAAAATTACACATCGGCCAAGCTACGACCAAGGGTTTGGGCGCGGGCATGAATCCGGAAATTGGTTTCCAATCCGCCCAAGAAAACATCAATGACATTCGGGACTTGCTTAAGAATGCTGACATGGTTTTTATTACCTGTGGCATGGGCGGCGGCACGGGCACGGGCGCGGCGCCGATCATCGCGGCCGTGGCTAAAGAGCTTGGGGCATTAGTGGTCGCGGTGGTGACCAAGCCGTTTTCTTTTGAGGGCGCGCAAAGAGCGGAAATCGCCGAACGCGGACATCGGGAACTGTGCGACCGGGTGGATACGATCATTACCATTCCCAATGATAAAATTTTACAGATAATAGACAAAAAAACCTCTCTATTGGACGCTTTTACGGTGGTGGACGATGTTTTGAGGCAGGGGGTTCAGGGCATTTCCGAACTAATTACCATACCCGGCTTGATTAATGTGGATTTTGCCGATGTCAAGTCAATTATGAAGGATTCGGGCTCGGCTTTAATGGGTATTGGCGAGATGGGTGGCGACAATCGGGCCGTGGCGGCAGCCAAAAAGGCCATTTCCTCGCCCCTGCTGGATGTTTCCATTGACGGCGCTAAGGGCATTTTATTTACCATTACCGGCGGTTTGGGTTTGACTATGGATGAAGTCAATGAAGCCGCTAATGTGATTACGGAAAGCGCTGACGACAATGCCCGCATAATTTTTGGCGCGGTTATTGATGAAGGTTTAAAAGATAAAGTCAGAATCACGGTCGTGGCCACCGGTTTTGGCGGCCAGGAAGCAGGCGCCAAGGCCTCGTTTGAGGAGCCGAAATATTCAATGAACAGATTGTTTTCCAAAAAAATTATAGAGGATAAAATGGCTGACGGCAAAGGCCCCAATTTTAATAGATATCCTTCGGAGGTCTCCGACCGGGAGCCGTTTAGGCCGGCCATGATGCCCCAGTCCGCCAAACCCCGACAAACCGCCGAGGAAGAGGACTTGGAAATTCCGGCTTTCATCAGAAAGAAAATGAAATAGAAATTTATTTATCCACAAGAGCCATAAATTTTTAAAAAATCCCATAAAATCCGCGCTTTGACACCTGTCTTGGGAGTGGTATAATTAATATTGCTGGCGGAGAGGTAGAGAAACAGATCTAGTAATTAATTTGGATTTTAAAATTCAAGTTTAAACCCCTAGGTCTTTTTTTATTACGAAATTTTAGGCGCCATTATCTAAAATCCTATGGAACCAAATGTCATCAAGCAAGTCAGAAAAAGAGAGGGTGATATCGTTGATTTTAGCCAAGATAAAATTACCCAGGCCGTATATAAGGCGCTCAAAGCCGTGGGGCGTGATGATGAAGCCCTGTCCCTGGAATTATCAGATAAGGTGGTTCGCATTTTAAACAACAAATTTCACTATCGTTCAATTCCGGCCATTGAGGAAATCCAGGATATGGTGGAAGAGGTTTTAATCAAAGAGGATTTAGTCAAAGCGGCCAAGGCCTATATTATTTATCGGGAACAGCACAGCCGTTTGCGCGATTTGAAAAAATTAATTGACTCGGATGATGTCATCAACGGCTATTTAAAACAATTGGACTGGCGGGTTAAGGAAAACGCCAATATGGCCTACTCTTTGCAGGGTTTGAATAACCATGTGGCGTCGGCGGTGAGTTCGCATTATTGGCTTAACCGGGTTTATCCGCCGGAAATCAGAGAAGCCCATGTGAGCGGCGCTATTCATCTTCATGATTTGCAAATTTTGGCGGTTTATTGCTGCGGTTGGGATTTGCAGGCCTTGCTTCGGCTTGGCTTCGGCGGGGTGGAGGGCAAGATTCACAGCAAGCCGGCCAAGCATCTTCGCGTGGCTTTAAGCCAGATGGTTAATTTTTTCTATACTCTGCAGGGCGAAGCGGCCGGCGCCGAGGCTTTTGCTAATTTTGACACTCTTTTGGCGCCTTTTGTCCGCTATGACGGCTTAGGTGAAAAAGAAGTCAGGCAAGCCATGCAGGAATTTATTTTCGGCATGAATGTGCCGACTCGAGTAGGATTTCAGACCCCATTTACAAATTTAACTTTTGATTTGATCTGCCCGTCGATTATGGCCAATGAGGTCGTCATTATCGGCGGCTTGCCCCAGAAAGAGACCTACAAAGAATTCCAGCCGGAAATGGATATGATTAATCGGGCTTTTGCCGAGGTAATGATGGCCGGCGACGCCAATGGCCGGGTCTTTACTTTTCCCATCCCGACCTATAATATTTCAGTCGATTTTAATTGGGACAATAAAGTCCTTGACCCGATTTGGGAAATGACGGCCAAGTACGGGATTCCTTATTTCGCTAATTTTGTAAATAGCGATATGAAGCCCGAGGATGCGAGGAGTATGTGCATTTCACCGAAAGAAGAAGTCCTGGTCCGCAATCGCGCCAATATAAAACGTTTAAGCTTCGGCCAGATGGTGGATAAATATCGAAAGACCGAATTTGACCAAGACGGCTGGGCCGACTGCGATTTAAACAAGAATCTTGAACTGCTTTCCTTAAATCCCGAAACCGGTAAAATGGAATGGGCGAGGGCAAAAAGATTTCTTAAAGTGGAAGACAACCGGCAAATTCGGATTATCGCCGAAGACGGCAAGAGTTTCGAGGTTTCCTCAAAGCACATTGTCCCGGTTCTGACCGAAAACGGCATCATTAATAAATTCGCCAAAGATATTAAAAACGGCGATTATCTGCTTAACTTAAAAAAAGCCGATGAGATATTAAACACCGCCTATCAACATATTGATGATTTTGTTCTTAACGAAGATCTAGCGAAAATTTTGGGATTTTTTACGGCTGACGGCAATTACCTTTTTGAAAACAGAAAAAATATGAAGGCCTTGGGTCAGCCGAGAGGGATGCAATTTACTTTTAACGCGCAGACGAAAAAGGATTTGGCTGAAGTCAAGGAATTAATAGAAAAAGTTTTTAAAACGGCGGTTAAAGAAAAAAAAGATCCGCGTTACAACAGTTATTATTTGTATATTTATAATACCGGCTTGGCGAGAAAATTATTTGACGCGGGATTTAAAAAATACGGCCATCTGCCCGATATTATTTTCAATTCGCCAATCGCGGTGATTGAGAGTTTTTTGGATTATCATTTTCGAGGCGACGGACACGAAAAGAGAAAAGAAATTCATATTAATGATAAAGAATTAGCCCGCGACTTGGTGATTCTTTATTCGTTAATCGGTCGGCCTGTAACTTATCGGGAAAGAAAGAAAAGCCAAGTTGTTTACATTCAGCACCAAAAATCAAAAATAAATAAAAAAGGAATTTTAAGTAATCCCGTGATCGCCGAAAGAGTGCCCGGATTTTTAGCCAAGTCCACTTATTTGGTCCCCGGTTTGAATAAATCAAGAATGGTCGGGTTCGACGCCTTGGACAAATATCAGGCGCAAACAAAATTCAGTTTAAGTATTAAAAACAGCGATTATTACATTGTTAGAGTGAAAAAAGTGGTTCAGAAAATTTTTACAAAAGCGCGCGCGTTTTTTGACGTGGAATTGGAAACAAATCATCTTTTTGTTCATTCTTTGGGAGTGATTACTCATAATTGTTGCCGGCTTCGGCTCGACAACCGCGAACTGCGCAAGCGCGGCGGCGGCCTTTTCGCGGCCAACCCTCTCACCGGTTCTATCGGCGTGGTCACCATTAATATGTCGCGTATCGGCTATTTATCAAAAACCCGGGACGAATATTTTAACCGTTTGGGCCAGACCATGGATTTGGCCAAGCAAAGTTTGCAGTTAAAGCGGGAAATACTGGAAAGTTTTACCGAGCAGGGGCTTTATCCCTACAGTAAATATTATTTAAAAGATATTAAGGAGAGATTTGGCGAGTATTGGCGAAATCATTTTAATACCATTGGCCTTAATGGCATGAATGAGTCGTTGCTCAACTTTATGAAGCGGCCGCTTTCCACCAAAGAAGGGCAGGAATTTGCCCTGGAAGTGATGGATTTTATGCTTCAAAGATTGGGAAAATATCAGGAGGGCGACAATCAATTATATAATTTAGAAGCCACGCCGGCCGAAGGCGCCACTTATCGTTTTGCCAAAAAAGATAAAGAATTGTATCCGGATATAATTGTGGCCAATGAGGAGGCCTACCAAGAAAGCGGCGCCGCGCCTTATTATACGAATTCCACGCATCTGCCCGTTAATTTTTCCACGGATATTTTTGAGGTTTTGGAAAAGCAGGATGTTTTACAGACAAAATATACGGGCGGCACGGTTGTCCACGGTTTCTTGGGCGAGCGGATGCCGGACGCCGAGAGCACGAAAAATTTAGTCAGAAAAATCGCGGAAAATTTCCATTTGCCTTATTATACTTTGACGCCGACTTTTTCCATTTGTCCCAAGCACGGTTATCTGGCCGGCGAGCATAGATTCTGCCCGATTTGCGATGAAGAGATTGGTTATATCAGGGAGCAGGAAGAAAAATTGCCTCTTTAAATTCGTAATTTTTAATTCGTAATTATATATTTTATGGAAGGTGAACAAACAAAATCGGAAAGACAGCCCTGCGAGGTTTATTCGCGGGTTGTCGGTTATCTCCGCCCGGTGGACCAATGGAATCCGGGCAAGCAGTCGGAATTTATAGACCGTAAGTCCTTTGCGGTTTGCGGTTGCGCGGCTGAGCCGTTATAAATCCGTTATGAAAATAGGCGGATTACAGCCGGTAACCCTACTGGATTATCCCCAGAAAGTGGCAGCGATAATATTCACCCTTGGTTGCGATATGCGCTGTCCTTTTTGTTATAATCCGAATTTGGTCTGGCCCGATTTAATCAAGAAAGCAAATTTGTTGCCGGAAACGGACTTGTTTTCTTTTTTAAAGCGCCGCCGGAAATATTTAGACGGCGTTTGCCTGACAGGCGGCGAGCCGCTGCTCCAGCCGGACCTGATTTCTTTTTTGGAGAAAATAAAAAAACTTGGTTATTCAGTTAAATTAGACACCAATGGCTTGAGGCCGGATATTTTGAAAAAATTAATGGCCGGCGGGTTGATTGATTACGCGGCCATGGACATCAAGGGCCCGTTAGAACAATATGAAAAATTCTGCGGCGTAAAAATAAACGGCGGTGAGATTAAAAAAAGTATCGGCCTGATTATAAAGAGCGGTCTGGATTATGAATTTAGAAGCACTTTAGTCAAGGGATTGCATAAAAAATCTGATATTGTTAAGATGGCAAAGTTAATTAAAGGCGCCGGTAAATATTTTTTACAAAATTTTAATCCGCAAGCGGTTTTGGTGGGCGGAAAATTTAAGGGCGCAAGTTTTACGCAAAAAGAAATGGCGGAGTTTTGCCGCTTGGCGGGAAAATATGTCAATATGTGTAAAGTTAGGTAGGATGGTGTTATAATTAATTTATGAAAGAAATATTTTCACAAATCAAAGATTTACAAGGCAAAATCTCTGGAAGCTGGAGGTTGCTTTGACTTGGATAAATCGCAAAAAGAAATAAGCAAACTGGAACAGGAAATTTTCCAGCCGGATTTTTGGCAAGAGGCAAATCGGGCGAAAGCGATAAGCAAAAAATACGAGGATTTGAAAAAGGAATTTGACCAGTGGCGGATTTTAAAAAACGAAATTGATGATTTATCGGAATTGGCGGAGGTAGCCGAAAATGATGAAAATTTGGCTAAGGAAATTAATGAAAAATTTACCAAAGCGGAAAAAAAGTTTTCCAAATTAGAATTTCAAGTTTTATTTTCCGGAGTCCACGATAAAAATAATGCTATTTTGTCTATTCACGCGGGCACGGGCGGGGTAGACGCGCAGGACTGGGCCGAGATACTTTTGCGAATGTATTTAAGATTTTGCGAAATACACGGTTTTGAGGCGAGAGTGATTGATAAGAGCGCGGGCAGTGAAGCCGGCGTAAAAAGTGTCGTGGTAGAGGTTATTGGCCGCCATGCTTATGGTTGGCTTCGGTCGGAAAATGGCGTTCATCGCCTGGTGCGCATTTCGCCCTTTGACGCGGAAAAAATGAGACACACCTCCTTTGCTTTAGTGGAAGTGCTTCCTGAATTGGCCGAAGAGAAAGACCCGTCGGCGCCGGCAGGAATCGGACTTAAAGATTCGGATTTAAGAATCGAGGTCATGCGCGCGGGCGGCCACGGCGGCCAAAGCGTTAATACCACGGATTCAGCGGTGCGTATCACTCATATTCCCACGGGCATTGTCGTCAAGTGCCAGAATGAGCGGTCGCAACTGCAGAATAAAAATAACGCCTTTAAAATTTTAAAAGCCAAACTGCTTAAAATCAGCGAGGAAAAAGAAAGCGAAGAAATTAAAAAAATAAAAGGCGATTATCAGAAAGCCGAATGGGGCAATCAGGCGCGGTCTTATGTGATGCAACCGTATAAATTAGTCAAAGACCACCGCACTAATTACGAAACGCCGGATATTGACCGCGTGCTTAACGGCGAAATTGATGATTTTGTGGAAAATTATTTGAGATATAAAATTGCAAAATAATAATTAAAAATGCAGTGGAGGGCATTGATAAATTCCAAATCAAAAATATTTTTAATTTGTTTATTGGGTTTTATGGCCGGCGTGGCTATAAGTAATTTTTTTAAAATAGGCGATTTCATAATTTTTTGCCTGGTTTTATTCTTAATAATCTTGCTGATTATTTTTTGGCAAAATAAAAATTGGCGGCTCATAATTTTATGGGGCGTTTTTTTATTTTTGGGAATTTGGCGCTTTCAAATCGGACTGCCGGATTATAATGAGGCCGGCCAGATTTATCATTATAATAACCAGCCGCTTAAATTCTCCGGCATAATTGCCAATATTGACGAAAGAATAAGCAATCAGAAATTAACCATCAAGGCGGAAAAACTGATTAATGGCCAAAAAATCAAGGGCAAGGTTTTGATTACCACCGGCCTATATCCCAAATATCATTATGGCGACCGATTAGAGATTGATTGCCAATTAAAAAAGCCGGAAAATTTTCAAGACTTTGATTACGAAAAATATCTGGCCCGATATGATATTTATTCTATTTGCCGTTTTGCCAGAATTTCCCTCCTCCCCCTTACCAAGGGGGAGGTTGGGAGGGGGTTAAATAATGCGGCCATAAAATCCAACCGCGCTATTTTAACCTTTAAAAATAAATTATTGGACGGTTTAAGCCAAGCCATAAACGAACCGCAGGCCTCTATTTTGCAGGCCATGATTTTGGGAAATCGCGGCGGAATTCCCCGGGAATTATTAGACAAATTTTCTAATAGCGGCATCAGCCACATCATTGCCATCTCGGGCATGAATATCACGATTATTGTTTTCTTATTTATGCAGGTGTTAATCAACCTCGGCGTTATCAGGCAAAAAGCGTTCTGGCTGGCTTCGGCCGGCATTTTGATTTTTGTTTTAATGATCGGCGACCAGGCCTCGGCTTTGCGCGCCGCCATTATGGGCATCGTGGTTTTATACGCGCAAAAAATCGGGCGGCTGAATAATTCTTTAAACGCCGTTATTTTTGCCGCCTCGCTTATGCTTTTGATTAATCCCAAATTATTATTGTCCGATGTCGGCTTCCAGCTTTCCTTTATGGCGATTTTGGGCTTGCTTTATCTGCCGCCGATTTTTGAAAAATATTTTGCAAAAATTTCCGACCGCGGGCAAATCAAAACCATGGCCATCACCACCATCTCCGCCCAAATTATGACCCTGCCCCTAATTATTTTTTATTTCCATAAATTGTCTTTGGTCTCGGTTTTTACCAACGCGCTGATCTTGCCCCTGGTTCCGTTTTTGACTATCTGGGGCTTAACCAATGCCGCGGCCTCCCTTTTTTCTTTATGGCTCGGGCAAGTCATGGGATTTGTGAGCTGGCTGGGCGTTGGCTATATTCTCCGGATAGTTGAGTGGTCTTTAAAAATTCCCTTTGCTTATCTGGAAAATTTTTATATTAATATATTGGCGCTGGCTGGATTATACGGCTTAATTTTTTGGTGGATTTTTAGATCAAGGGCGAATAATGTTATAATTAAATAATGAAAAAATTTAAATTTGTCTTGATTCTTTTTTTAACCATAATCGCCTTAGCCGGCGCGTATTTTTTTCAGTCAAATTACCGCTTGGCAAATGTCAAAGGCGCCAGCGTTGATTTGAGCGGGAAATTAGTGATTAATTTTTTGGATGTGGGTCAGGGCGATGCGATTTTAATCCGTCTGCCCCAAGGCGATGATGTTTTAATTGACGGCGGGCCGGACAATACCGTCCTGCAAAAAATCGGCGAATACTTGCCATATGGGGACCGGGACATAGAACTGATGATTTTAACTCATCCGCACAGCGACCATGTAACTGGCCTTAATGAGGTCCTAAAAAGATACGGCGTCAAGAAAATTTTAATGACCGGCGCCATTCACACGGCGTCCGATTATCTGAATTTTTTAGAGCAGATCAAAGAGAAAAAAATACCCGTGGAAATTATTGACAGCCCGCGCGATTTATTTTTGGAAAATGATGTTGATTTTAAGATTTTATATCCGGACAAAAGTTTCTCGGGCCAGCGGGTGGAAAACTTGAACAATACCTCCATCGTCGCCCAATTGATTTACGCGAGCACCACGGTAATGCTCTCGGGCGATTTTGAAAATGAAGAATTATTGCTGAATAAGGGTTTTAATTTGAAATCAGATATTTATAAGGTCGGCCACCATGGCTCCAATACGGCCAATAGCCGGGAATTTTTAGAGGCGATTTCTCCGCTTTACGCGGTTATATTGGTTGGCGCCGATAATAAATTCGGCCATCCTCATTTCCGAACGTTGCGAATTTTGGAAAAAATCGGCGCCAAAATTTTTCGCGCCGACCAGGATGGAGATGTTAGATTTATGAGTGACGGGAAAGCGTTTGAGTTGATTAAATAATTTTTATCGTGTCTTGCTTTTTCCGCGTGATTTTGTTAAAATTTTTATTGAGATAGTTTTGTAACCACCCCATGGTTTTAAAAGATAAAATTTAAATTATGGCAAGCGAAAAAACAAAAGTGCTATTAGTGGAAGACGATTTGATGATTGTGGAGATGTATAAAATGCGGTTTGAAGAAGAGGGCTATGCGGTTTTGGTCACCGATAAAGGCAGCGAGGCGATAGAAATCGCGGAAAAAGAAAAACCGGACATTATCCTTTTGGATGTGATTTTGCCCGAAGTAGACGGCTTCACGGTTTTGCAAAAATTGAAAAATGATATCAAGACAAAAGAAATTCCAATTTTGCTTTTAACAAATTTAGGGCAAGAATCGGACAAGGAAAAAGGACTGCAGATGGGCGCGGCCGATTATTTCATTAAAGCCCAGCATACGCCCGTGGAAGTTATTCAAAAAATTAAAGAATTAATCAATAAATCGTCTTAGATTATGTCAGAATTAATTGAGCGGACATTGGTTTTGTTAAAACCAGACGCCGTTAAGAGGGGACTGATGGGAGAAATTATTTCCCGTTTTGAAAAAGCGGGCTTAAAGATCGTCGGCCTGAAAATGGTTTGGGCCGATTCAAATTTAGCCGGCCAGCACTATGGCGAAGATATTACCGCCAGAAGAGGCAAGAAAGTGCGTCATCTTTTAATGAATTTTGTGGCGACGGGGCCGGTTCTGGCCCTAGTTATAGAAGGCGTTGAGTCCATTGAAAATGTCAGAATGATGGTGGGGCCCACGGAGCCGAAATCGGCTTTGCCCGGGACCATTAGGGGCGATTATGCCCATGTTAGTTTTAAATACGCCGATGAAAAAGGGAAAGCTGTGGAAAACTTAATTCATGCCTCAAGCGATAAAGAAGATGCGGCGAGGGAAATTCCGATTTGGTTTTCCGAACAGGAATTGTATGATTATAAAACCGTTCACGAAGCCCACACTTTTTAAAGTTAAATATAAAATAAAAAAACGGCGTTTAGCCGTTTATTTATTTATTTGATTTTTTTGTCCGTGTTTTTAAACAACCGGTGCAAATCTTAATTCTTTTTCCGTCAATTTTTCTGGTTTGTAAATTAATTTTTTGCGTTTTTTTTGTTTTTACTTTGGAGTGGCTTACATTAAATGCCTTGGTCGTGCCTCGGCCACAAATTTCACATGATTGGGGCATAGTTTTTATCATTAATAATTTTGAAATCAGATATTAAATATAGGTTAGCATAGGTATTTTAAAAAGTCAATGCTTTTCTAAAATATCAAAATCCAAATATCCAAAAATTTGAAATTTGATATTAGTCATTAATTTGTCATTTGAGCTTTGTCATTTGGATTTTTCAGTCAGAGTGATTTATTGGCAAAATTATCTGATTTATGTTATTATTTAATTTGTTATTAAAAATTATATAATTTTATGCCCATAACTTGGTTATACACCGAACCCATGTTTTTTGTGGCCTGGGTCATCGCCATCGTTATTGCTTTAACTCTTCACGAATTTTCCCATGCCGCCGCCGCTCTGTATTTTGGCGATGATACGGCCAAGTCAATGGGGCGCTTAACTTTAAATCCAATCGCCCATCTTGATTGGCTGGGTTTTATTATGCTGCTTTTCGTTGGTTTTGGCTGGGCCAAGCCCGTGCCGGTCAATCCTTATAATTTAAGAAATCCGAGAATTTCTTCGGCCCTGGTTTCCCTGGCCGGGCCATTCGCCAATTTCATTTCCCTGATTGTTTTTGGCTTATTATTAAAATTTTTGGGACCGACTTTGGGACCGCAAAATCTTTTGGTGAATTTTCTGTTTATGCTGGTTTTAATCAATGTGGTTTTAATGGCATTTAATTTGATACCCATTCCGCCGCTTGATGGCTCAAAAGTATTGTTTAGCATTTTGCCGGATAAATATAATGATTTTAAGTATAAATTAGCCCTTAACGGCCCCTGGATTTTAATAATCTTAGTCATCGCCGACAATTTTTTAAATATCGGCATTTTTGCCGCCCTGTTCAATTGGATTTTTCAATTAGTGGGCAGATTTTTATAATAAAGGCGATTATTTATCAGCCAGGCAGTCAGAGCGAATGAAACTTGACTTATTTGGGAAAATTATTTAAGATACTTTTGTTGAAAATTATAAAATTTAGACCATAATTGAGGTTTCCAGAACGGAAATTTTTAATTTGCGAAAACAATTTTTTCGCCTGCGGCCAGCTCATTGAGGGATTTGTCTCAGATCATATTTTTAAAAATTAAAAATTGGATTTATTTATTTAAAAATTAAAAATTAAAAATTAAAAATTTTTATTTATGCCAACTATTAATCAGCTGTTGCGAAAAAATCGTAAGTCAAAAAAGGTCAAATCCAAGACCCCTGATTTGCAATTGACTTTGGACAGCTTGCATCGCCGAAAAAAAATAATAGGCAAGGGCAATCCGCTTAAGCGCGGCGTTTGCTTGCAGGTCAGGACCACGACGCCCAAAAAACCGAACTCGGCTTTGCGCAAGATTGCCCGCGTTCGCCTGTCAAACGGTCAGGAAGTGACGGCTTATATTCCGGGCGTGGGCCATAATTTGCAGGAACACTCTATTGTTTTAATTCGCGGCGGCCGGGTCAAGGATTTACCCGGCGTCCGTTATCATATTGTCAGGGGTGTTTATGACAGCGCCGGCGTGGAGGGACGAAAACGCGGTCGAAGTTTGTATGGCGCTAAAAAAGAAAAAGTCAAGGCTAGCTGAATAATTTAATTATTGTTTAAAAATTAAAAATTAAAAATTTTAATAATAATATATATGCGAGGAAAACCGGCCACCAAAAGAACAATTAAAGCAGACGCCAAATTCAACCGAGAAGATGTGGCGAAATTTATCAATTACATAATGAAGGGTGGAAAAAAATCCGTGGCCAGACAGTCAATTTATGATTGTCTTGCTCTTATTTCCCAAAAAACTAAGCAAGACGCTTTGGATATTTTTGAAAAAGCCATCCAAAACGTTTCTCCCTCGGTGGAAATTCGCGGCCGGCGGGTTGGCGGCGCTAATTATCAAGTACCGATATCAGTCAGGCCCTCAAGAAGTTTTACTCTCGGCTGCCGCTGGATTATTAACGCGGCCAAAGCCAGAAAAGGCAAAAAGATGGCGGAAAAATTAGCCGAAGAATTTATCGCCGCTTATAACAGCGAAGGCGCGGCCATGAAAAAGAAGCAGGATACTTATCGGATGGCGGAGGCCAATCGGGCCTTTGCGCATTTCCGCGGATAATTAGGAAATTTTCTATAATTATGCCCAGAAAACAACCATTGGAAAAAGTCAGAAATTTCGGCATTATCGCTCATATTGACGCCGGCAAGACCACGGTGAGTGAGCGCATTCTTTTTTATACTGGAAAAAAACATAAAATCGGCGAAGTCCATGAAGGCGAAGCCACCATGGACTGGATGGAGCAGGAACAGGAAAGGGGCATCACCATTACTTCGGCGGCTACGACTTGCTTTTGGCCCAATGCCGATTGGCTGGGCGGCGGCGATATTCAAATTAATTTAATTGACACGCCCGGGCACGTGGATTTTACGGCCGAAGTTGAGCGCTCGCTCCGGGTGCTTGACGGCGGCGTGATTGTCTTTGACGGCGTGGCTGGCGTGGAGCCGCAGTCGGAAACGGTCTGGCGTCAGTCGGAAAAATATCATGTGCCAAAAATCGGCTTTATTAATAAAATGGACCGGATGGGCGCGGATTTTTACCATGATTTGAAAACCATTTATGAACGTTTAACGCCCTATGCCCATCCCATTCAGTTGCCGATCGGCGCGGCCGAGACCTTTAAAGGCATTATTGATTTATTTGAAATGAAAGCCCGTGTTTATTTAGATGACTTGGGCACGAAATGGGAGGAGGGGGAAATTTCCGCCGATGAATTAGCCAGAGCCAAAAAATACCGAGCCGCGTTGATTGAGGCCATTGTGGAAAATGACGAAGCGCTAATGGAAAAATATTTGGTGGGCCAAGAAATCCCGATTGTTGACTTAAAGAAAGCGCTTAGAAAAGCGGTCATCAACAATAAGATTGTGCCGATTTTATGCGGTTCGGCTTTAAAAAATAAGGGCGTCCAGTCATTACTTGACGCGGTGGCCGAATTTTTGCCCTCACCATTGGACGTTGAGCCGCTTGTTGGCCATGACGTCGATGACCAAACCAAAGAAATCAAAATAAATATTTCCGATGAAGCGCCCTTAGCCGGTTTGGCTTTCAAGTTGGCCACCGATTCCTTTGTCGGCAAATTAGTTTTTTTCCGGGTGTATAGCGGCGTTTTAAAATCCGGTTCTTATGTTTTAAATAATTCCACCGGCGACAAGGAAAGAGTCGGCCGAATTTTGCGCATGCACGCCAATTCCCGCGAAGACATTGACGCCGTGTACGCGGGTGAAATCGCGGCGATTGTGGGCATTAGAAATATTACCACGGGCGATACTTTATCGGATGTCAATTTTCCGGTTTTACTGGAAAGAATCATTTTCCCCGAGCCGGTTATTGATATCGCGGTTGAGCCGAAAACCAAGGCCGACCAGGAAAAGATGGGCTTGGCCTTGGCAAAATTGGCCGAAGAAGATCCGACTTTCCGGGTGCGCACCAATGAAGAAACCATGCAGACCATTATTTCCGGCATGGGCGAATTGCACTTGGATATTATTATTGAGCGCATGAAAAGAGAATTTAAGGTTGAGGCCAATATCGGCGCACCCCAAGTGGCTTATCGCGAAACCATTAGAAAATCAGCCGAAGCCGAAGGCAAATACATCAGGCAATCGGGCGGCCGCGGCCAATACGGCCATTGCTGGATCAGGATTGAACCGCTCAAAGAAAAGGATTTTGAATTTGTGGATGAAATTAAAGGCGGCACCATTCCCAAAGAATATATTAGGCCGATTGAAAAAGGCGTGCACGAAGCCATGGACCGAGGCGTGATTGCCGGTTATCGGTTAATTGGGGTGAGAGCCGCGGTTTATGACGGCTCGTTTCATGAAGTTGACTCTTCAGAAGCGGCTTTTAAAATCGCCGGTTCTCTGGCTTTTCAGGCGGCGGCTAAAAGAGCCGACCCGGTTATTTTAGAGCCGGTGATGAAAGTGGAAGTGGTGACGCCCGAACAATTTATGGGTGATGTGATTGGCGATTTAAATTCACGCCGAGCCATGATAAATAATATGGCTGATAGGGGGACAGGCGCCTCGGCCCTTAAAGTTATTACCGCGGAAGTGCCATTGTCAGAAATGTTCGGCTATACGACTCAACTGCGCTCTATGAGCCAAGGCCGGGCTTCATCCAGCATGGAATTTGAAAAATATTCAGAAGTGCCGAAAAATGTGGAAGCCAAAATCGTGGAAGCCCGAGGCGGAGTAAAAGAAAAAGAGAGAAGATAAAACCATAAAAACGCATTTTGCGTTTTTATTGGTGAAATGTTAATAATTTGATAATATAGAGACCAATATGCCCAACCTCCAAAAAATTATCAATCTAATCAAAAAAACTGGGGATAAAGCCATTATTTTAGATGAAAATGGTGAGCCAAGCTATGTTATTATGACCCTTTTTGACTATGAACGGCTTATTTTAGGCAAGGCGGGCGTAGCGGGCTTGACAGAGGATGAGTTTTTGGATAAAATTAACCGAGATATTGAAATTTGGAAAGAATCCAAATCAGAGCCGGAAATCGGGCATTTGCCGCTTGACCAATATGATTTTTCCCAAAAATTAGAGGAAAATGGTGATGATTATTTTAAAAAACCTCTAAATTTAGAGGAAAAAGAAGAGGACCAATATTATTTTGAGCCGGTGGAATAGCTGTGGACAACCTTATTATTAAAATTAGGCAATAAAAACTTGCAAAAATTATAAAAATAAGTTAGAATACAAAGTAATTCGGATTTACAAAAAACTAATAAAAATTTCATAAAATTAATTAAATCGATGAGGTCTGGCTAAAACTCGGATATAAGCTCCGAGGGCCTCTCAAAGGAAATACAACCATGGCAGCACAATTTGAAAGAACCAAGCCACACGTTAATGTCGGTACCATTGGTCACGTTGACCACGGCAAGACCACTTTAACCGCGGCAATTCTCAAGATTTTAAATGACCGCGGCTTTACGGCCCAGCATAAATCCGTTGACCAGATTGACGCGGCGCCCGAAGAAAAGGCCCGCGGGATTACCATCGCGACGGCTCACGTTGAGTATGAAACGGCCAACCGGCATTATGCTCACGTTGATTGTCCGGGACACGCCGACTACATTAAAAATATGATTACCGGCGCCGCTCAAATGGACGGGGCGATTTTGGTGGTGGCCGCGACCGATGGCCCAATGCCTCAGACCCGAGAGCATATTCTTTTGGCCAGACAAGTTGGCGTACCCAAAATTGTGGTTTTTATTAATAAGGTTGACCAGGTTGACGACCCGTCATTAATTGATTTGGTTGAGGAAGAAATCAAGGATTTATTAAACAAATATGAATTTGACGGCGCCAATACGCCGATTATCCGCGGTTCGGCCTTGAAGGCCTTAAATGGCGACGTTGAAGCCGGCGATCAAGTTATGAAATTAATGGAGGCCTTAGATACCTACATTCCCGAGCCGGTCAGAGATACCTCAAAGCCATTATTAATGCCCATTGAAGATGTGTTTTCTATTGAAGGCCGCGGCACCGTGGTGACCGGCAGAATTGAAAGGGGCATCGTCAAATTAAATGATGAAGTTGAGCTTGTTGGTTTAAGAGATACGCAAAAAACCGTGGTGACCGGCATTGAAATGTTTAATAAGAGCCTGGACGAAGGCCGGGCCGGTGATAATGCTGGAATTTTACTAAGGGGCATTAAAAAGGAAGAAGTGGAAAGAGGCCAGGTTTTAGCCAAACCGGGCAGTATTACTCCCCACCTGGAATTTGAAGCCGAGGTTTATGTTTTAAGCAAAGAGGAAGGCGGCCGACACAAGCCATTTTTTAAGGGCTATAAGCCGCAATTTTATGTCAGGACCACGGATGTGACCGGCGAGGTTGATTTGCCCGAAGGCACGGAAATGGTTATGCCCGGCGATACGGTTAATTTGAAGGTTAAACTGGGCAAACCCGTGGCCATGGAAGAAAAGATGAAATTTGCCATTAGAGAAGGCGGCCATACGGTCGGGGCGGGTGTTGTTACCAAAATAATTAAATAAAATATTATATTTGCCGAGGACGGGTTAAGCCCGTCCTCTAGCACGCATAATTGATAATTTAAAATGGCCAGTAAAATTGAAAAGTCAGAAAATGACAAAGTACATCAAAGGATCAGGATAAAGATCAAGGCGTACGATCATAAGATTATTGATAGTTCCGCCAGAAAGATTATTGATACCTGCCAGAGATTCGGGGCCAAAGTCATCGGCCCCGTGCCCCTGCCGACCGAAAAGAAAAAGTACACGGTAAATCGTTCCACCTTTGTTCATAAAGATGCTCGCGACCAATTTGAAATGAGATCGCATAAACGGCTGATTGATATTATTGATCCGGACCCAAAAACCGTGGACGCCTTAATGAGCTTGAACTTGCCGGCCGGCGTGAATATAGAAATTAAAATGTAACTTAAATTGAGATAATTGCAAAACTATTTTCTATAAATTTAGGACTTTTTGAGCGAGACAAGGAGGGCCAGCAAAATGACTTGAGCCGTAGCAGTAGCTACGGTGAAAGTCATTTTGCGCCAGCCCGACGCAGTCGCAGCCAAAAAGGACAAATTTA
>JBAZQS010000047.1:0-2582 GCA_041645075.1 Patescibacteria group bacterium
GCTCGGATATCAATAATAATCCGTTCACGCTTTATCATCATTATGACTATTGGGGAATTAAGGGCAAGAATAGGGTTTTTGACTACGGCCAACAAGGAGATGACGGAATTTATTGCGAAGGCGAAAAGGTGAATCTTGATAATAATCCTCTCACTCTGGAAACAATTCCGAGCGGACAATGCTATATCAAAGCCAAAATAACCATAACCGATAATTGGTATAAAGTCAATAATAAAGATGTTGACGGCACCATGGCTAATTGGATAATCGTGAAAAATGAATAAATAAAAATAATGTCAGGAAGAAGAAAAAAAATTATAAGCGTGGCAATATTTTCAATATTATTGATGATAGTGGTTTTTGGCGTGGTTAAGATAGTATCTGCCCAAGTCGGTGGAGCTCTTGGCATGCCGATGGGTGCTGGTGGAAGAATAGACCCCGCCGCCACAAGTCAGCCAGCTGGCACGGAAACCCGCCTGGGCAATATCATGGGCTGGATATTTTACTATCTGGCCACGGCTTTGGGCTATTTTATGGACAAGGCTATGGCCCTAATGCTCATAGTCGGCCAGTTCAATAACATCTTGGATATGCCGGCCGTAACAAGCGGCTGGGCCATTGTCCGAGATCTCGCCAATAATTTTTTTATCATTATTCTTTTGGTGATTGCCGTGGGCACGATTTTAAGGGTGCCGGTTTATAGCGATTGGAAAAAACTTTTGCCCAAGCTCTTGATTATGTCCGCGCTGATAAATTTTTCCAAAATGTTCGCCGGCCTGATGATTGATTTTTCCCAAATCGTGATGCTTACTTTTGCCTATAAGATCGCGGAAATGCCCGGCGGAGGCAAGGGCATTATGATGGGCGCGCTCGGTTTTCCCAATTTTTTAAATATAACAGTGGATGATACCAAAGCATTAGTAACGAGTGCGGGCTTAGGTTTCGGCGAGATGCTTTCTATGTTGCTTATCGCCTTGGTCGTGGGCGTGGTCGCCATTGTGGTGATGTTGGTTATTACCGTGATTTTGGTTTTCCGCATTATTATATTTTGGTTTTTGGTCATTTTATCGCCTTTGGCGTTTTTAGCCAGCGCCTTCCCGAAAGCCCAAGCGTATGCTAAAAGATGGTGGGATGAAATGTTTAAATATCTGGTGGTCGGGCCGGTGATGCTGTTTTTCCTTTATCTTTCCTTGACGACTATGATGAATATAGAAAAAGTGGTCGGCGAAAGTAGCAGTCAAGTCATCGGTCAATCAGAGGGTACGGGTAATGTTATTATTCCAACCGCTACAAGCACAGCTATTGTGAATGTAGGCAAAATGACCGGCACGGCTGGCTTATTTAAGGCCATTGTTGTGATCGGTCTTTTGGCAGGCAGTTTGATGATGGCGCAGCAGATGGGCGTGGCCGGCGCTTCGGTTGCTTCCGGCGCCTTGAGTAGGATGAGTAAGATCGCCAAGGCGCCGTTGGGCTGGGGTAAAAAATTGGGCGTGGGCGCGGCGGGATTGGCGGGCGGGTTGGCTTGGAGTGGAGTTAAGGCTGTTGGTAAAGGAACTGGCCGCTTGGCCCTCGGCGCCTTAAAAGGCACAGACGCCGCTTTATTGAAAGGTAGGGGCGGTAAGGCAATCGACGCGCTCAAGAGCAAGGGCGGCGTGGCGGTTGGCGCCTTGGCCGGAGTCGCGGGCGGAGCTAAGGTCGGAGCCGCTATTGGCGCAATTGGTGGGCCGTTAGGCGCGGCCATTGGCGCTGGTCTGGGCGTGGTTGTTGGCGGTTGGCTTGGCAAAAAAATATCAACGGTCAGAAAAACCAAAAGAAATGTTAATAAATCAAGAATTGATGCTGGAGATGAGGGCGACAGGGGCGAATTTTTGGATGATGGGGATAAGAAACTTGATTATAAGGCCGATAGAAAAGAAGGCGTGATTTATACCGAAGATCAACTTAATGCCAAGGGGGAAGTTATTAAGGGCAAAGAAAAAGGTAAAAAAGTTGCAGTTGAAGATCTTAAAAAGGTTAAAAGGCGATGGAATAATGACAAGGGCTTTTATGAAGATAAAGAGGTAGATGCTGCTTCCGGCACCCTTAAAAATGCCGAGTATGTTTTTAGAGATTCTGCCGGCAAGAATGTCACTTTTAGAGGCGATTTACTTGATGAAAGCGGCAGAGTTACGACCGATAAAAGTAAAGCCAAATATAAATGGGATGACGATAAAGATGATTACAAAGAGGTTGTCTACGATGGCGCGACCGATACGTTAGTCCTCAAATCCATCAAAAATCTGCAAGAAGGCGTGCCCGATATTAATGGCCAGCGAGTCCATCGTTGGGGCGAATACAAGGATGAGCGGGGCATTACTTATCGCCGTAAGAGCGAAGAGGATAGGACATATTATCAAACGGGCGGACGGGGCGAGTTTGTGGATAAAAAAGGCCAGGCCACTGATAAGACAGAGGAAATGGTGGCGGCTCGCGGCGCGCTCGGTGGCAAGGTAAAAGAAATCAGTGGTCCATGGGCGACTTTTATGACCGGTTATTTGGCCTCAACCAATAAGAGCGTAGCGGCCCGGGAGGCGGTGGAAAAT
>JBAZQS010000020.1:0-15461 GCA_041645075.1 Patescibacteria group bacterium
AATGCCGCCTATTAACTCTCTCTCTCTCTCTCTCTCTCTCTCTCTCGGGAATTTTATCCACAGGTGAGACAAAACTATCAATAACTTGCTCAATCAGCCAAAGGAATTTTTGGTCTGTAATTTTTCTCTTTATAATCGCCAGTAGTTTTTTGTGAGGAATGCTGGCAAAGAACTTTTTGATATCGCATTTTAGGATATAAACATTTTGATAATAATTTTTACTGGCTTTCCGCAATGCTTTTTCCAAATTCAACACGGCCAAATGTGTGCCTTTGCCAATGCGGGAAGAATAAGAATGATAAATAAAAGACGGATCGAAAATCTGGCACAACTCCTTAAAAACCGCATGGTGGACTATCCGGTCTCGCACTGTGGCCTTGGAAATTATTCGATGTTTTGGATCGTGGATATGAAATATTTTGTACGCGCCATGTTGATAGACTTCATGGCTTAGATCATAATACAGATCAAAAATATTATGCTCCAGATTAAATTCAAATTTTTGCACGTCTATCTTATTTATTTTCCCTCTTTTAAATTCATCCCAGGCGGAAAACAAATTTTCCAAAGAAATAATATCTTTAAATACTCTATTATTAATTTTCATACTTATGGAAGAAATTTATAATATGCCACTGTTTAAAAAGGCATACGAATTCTATAAAAAACTTTATGAGTTTAGAAAAATAGCGCCCAAGCAAGACAAATATGCTATTTTTGAAAAAAGTGAAAATATTACCCTTGAAATTTTAGAAGGTATTCTAATCGCCAATCAATCGCCAAAACCAGAGCGGATTACGGCCTTAAAATTGGTTAGCGTTAAGCTAAATATGTTAAGAATTTTTGTCCGCCTCATGAAAGACACGCGCGCGCTGGATTTAAAAAAATATATCACCCTTGAAGAAATGATAAATGAGATCGGCAAAATGTTGGGGGGATGGTTGCGCTCACTGAATCAAATATAAAAGTAAAAGCCACTCTCAATAAAAGGGTGGCTTTTGATAAGAGGAGCGACTTCGGAAGAAAGCCGGACGCCGACCCATAATTGTCATCGACGTTGTCAATCGTGTTCGTGTCGAACTTGAGCTGACTGTCGTTAAAGTTGAAGTACGGGGCGCGGTCGAAGCAGCCATCGGCATCAGGAATTTGCTTTTGCCTATCCATAGACACTGAAAATTAAAATTTAATTGTAAAAATTAATTCTCTGTATTTTATTCGGCGACATTCCTCGTAAGAAACTCGCGCCAGGCAAAAACAAGCAGTAACTCCTCATGGCAACGCTCTCAGGCAAATCGTAATTTGCCGGACTCTGGTTGTGATATGAGAACAGATTTCGGTGACCCCAATCGCATGGACTAAGGTTCATTAACCTACTCTCCATAATTAAGTATACCAAAAAATATTATTTATAAAAATAAAATGAGGTTATCCAAAAGTTTGGATAACCTCAATGCGAATTCAATATTCAAAAAAACAAAAGGTTCAATGGTTCAATTCTCAACGCTCATTACTGCGGAAGAAAGCCGGACGCCGACCCATAATCGTCAACGACGTCGTCAACCGTGCTCGCGCCGAACCCGAGCCGACCGTCGCTAAAGCCGAAGCACGGGGCGCGGTCGAAGCAGCCATCGGCACCAGGAGCAAACTCGTCTCCGGCGCAGTCAACCCAGAGATCGTTTACGTTCTGGAGCCGTTCCGGATGAGTCAGGAGCATGATCCCGACCGCGAATGCGCCGAAACCGAACTCGTTGGCCAGGAAAACCTCACGAGCGCGACGGATGGAACGACCCCGGTGACGCAGGCCAAACTGGGCCGGAACAATCAGGATGTCCGGGTTGCCTTGGACCTCCGACAGCTCAAGGAAAAACTTCTGAGTGCGAGCCGATTGCCGGAGCCGTTTTTCGTCGAGCTGGTCTTCACGGTAGTTGTAAAACTTACCGCTCCTGGTCTGTTTGATAATTTTGAGCACCTTGAGGAGCGCTTCGCTGTAGGTCGAGCCAAAGTAGGTCGAGCCAAAAATCTGCGGATTCTTGAGCCAGTTGGGGATGGCAAACCAGCCCTCGGCGTGTTTCGGCAGCTTGACTTCGCCCTTCTCGATCTCCAAGAGCAGGTCTTGATTGGCATCGCCGAGTCCGGGGAAAAGCTCCTTGAGACGGGCGATCTGTTCGGCCAAACTCTTCGGCTTGTAGCCGGAAAGATAGCCGTAGTTCGAGACGACCTCCTCGTTGGCGAATTGGTTGGGAGTACGATTATCGGCAATGTGTTTGTCGATAAGCTCCTTCAGACCGGTGGCCTCATTGACATGCTGGGCCTCCTCTTCGGATAGGCCGGCCTTGTCATAGGCGGCCGCCACAACCTCAATAAACTTGCGACCCTTATCATCCCGAGTCGTCACCCTCAATTCGGACGGGATCAATGTCTTAGACATCGTCGTCATCCTTCCTTTTTGTGATTGTACGATAGGAGTAAATTTGACTCCTATTCAACTATAATTATATCACATAACTATATCTTTGTCAATAGCTGATAGGATATAATATCTAAATTTAGATACTTTATTTTAAATTATTCAAAAGTTCATCAATCTCCATGGCTTTCTTTTCTTCCTCGTCCAAATGAAATCTCAATTTTGGAATATTTCTTAAAACAATTTTTTCGTTAAGCCAGTTGCGCAGGGCCTTGGCCTCTCTAATTAATGTTTTCATGGCCTCACGGATTTGCTCATCCGGCAAGATACTAACAAAAACATTGGCCTGCCGTAAATCCTTGGCGGTGGTAACTTTAGTAATAGTAATAATTGTTCCCAAGGGAAGCTCGATTTCCTTATTAATAATCTGGCCAAGCTGTTCTCTTATTAGCTTATTGATTTTAATAATCCGGTCTGACATTATGATTTTTTATAAAATTCTAAAATGTCGCCTTCGACAATAATCGGATCGCCCTCAAAATTTATACCGCATTCTTGGCCGGAACCGACCGCCTCAATTAATTGCCTTGAACACTCAAGGCGATTAACCTTGCCCGAGGCCACGGGTTCGCCGCCGCGAACCACAATCACGGTATCAGAAACCTCTAAGGCCCCCTCGCTGACCCGGCCGCCGACAATCATGTTGCCGCTTTCTTTCCTGAATATTTTTAAAACCTCTAATTTGCCAATTAATTTTCGCGCCATTTCTCTTTCTTTCAATTTCTCCATTTCTTTTTTAATGTCTTCAATAAGATGATAAATCACTTCATAGAATTTTATGGCCACTTTTTTATCTCGGGCCAAATTGGCGACAGCCGGCATGGGCTTAACATGAAAACCCAATATTTTCGCGCCGGTGGCTTCGGCTTTTAGAACATCTGATTCAGTGATTAGTCCCAGCCCCTTGCCAACAATTTTAATTTTAATTTCCGCTGTTTCTAATTTTATCAAACTTTCAATAACCGCGCCTAATGACCCCAAAACATCGGTCTTAATAATTAAATTTATAAATTTAACTTTTCCCTCCTCCTCGTTCCGGCCGTTAATTCTAAGGGAAAAATCTTGCTTGCTTTTATGCTTCCTGATATTCTTATTTAAATTTTCTACTTGCCCGACGCCCACGGCTTCCATGACACTGCCCACTTCCGGCACTGCTTTTAAGCCCAAAATTCTTACCGGCGTCCCGGGCCGGGCCGACTCTATTGAATTTCCCAGATAATCTTTGAGCGCCTTGACCTTGCCATAAAAATCATGGCCCATGGCCAGGGGCTCGCCCACCCTAAGGGTGCCCGCCTGGACCAAAATCGTCGCCACCGGCCCTTCGCCTTTATCAATATGCGACTCAATAATGGTGCCGATGGCCAAGCGATTGGGGTCGGCCATTAAGCCGTCTTTTTCCAAGTCAGCGACAAGCAAAACCGTTTCCAGTAAGTCCTCTAGGCCCGTTCCTTCCTTGGCCGAAACCGGGACGCAGATAACTTTGCCGCCCCAGTCCTCGGGCAATAAATTCAATTGCGCCAATTCTTGTTTAACTTTTTCAATATTCGCTTCCGGCTTATCTATCTTATTAATCGCGACCACAAAAGGCAGTTGCGCGTCCTGAATAATCTTGATAGCCTCTTTGGTTTGCGGCTTTATGCCGTCATCAGCCGCGATGACTAAAATGGCGACATCGGCCACCTTGGCGCCTCTAGACCTCATGGCCGTAAAGGCCTCGTGGCCGGGCGTATCAATAAAAGTAAGGGCTCGATTATTTTTGTGTACTTGGTAGGCGCCGATGTGCTGGGTAATGCCGCCGCTTTCGCGGGAAACCACATCGGTTTTGCGAATGCCATCTAAAATTTTTGTTTTGCCGTGGTCAACGTGGCCCATAACCACAATCACCGGCGAACGCGGTTTTAAGCCCTCCCCTTTCTCTTGCAAAATTGTTTTTAATTTTTCCTGCGCTTGCAAAATATAGTCATTTTCCAGCCGGGTTTCATCCTCAATGATTTTATAGCCCAGCCCCTCGCCGATAATAGAGGCGGTATCAAAATCAATTTTTTCATTCATTGAAATTAAAACGCCATTTTTCATTAATTCTACCAAGACCTTATTGACCGGCAGTTTCAATAAACCCGCAAACTCCCGAACACTAATGACCAGGGGCACTCTCGCCTCTTTAACTTGGGCTTCTTCATCTGCTTTATTAATATCCATATCCGCGGTTTGGCCGCGGATTTCCGCGAAGCGCAATTTTTCTTTTTCTTTCTTTTCGTTAACGCGCCAGGTCTCAATGATTTTAGAAGCAATGCGGTCGTCAACTTTAATCGCTCTTCGGCCAATATCAAAACCGAGCTGGGGCAATTTTTCCAGCATCTCGTCGGTGGTCACTTTCAATTTTCTCGCTAATTCACTTACGTTCATATTTTTTATACAACATTAACTCTATCAGAAAAAAACAAAACTTTCAAGCGATACCCCCCGATTGATTAATGCCGATACAGATTGAAAAAAAATAATTTTTATGATAAATTAATAAGGCAAATACCTGGCCTGGTAGCCAAGTAGTTAAGGCGGCGGTCTGCAAAACCGCTATTCGCGGGTGCAATTCCCGCTCAGGCCTCATTAAACTAAAAAATTCCCAAGTCGGGAATTTTTTAGTATATTTCCACTTCCACATATTTAACGCCAAATTTTTTCGCCTGCTCTCTGGTCGGCAGCCAAATATCTAAATGGCCGTCGTCGTATCTGGAATTCATTCTGTCTTCCACGCTGAAAACCTTATCGCCAAAAATCTTCGGCATTTTTACTTTGGTGCCAAAGGGCAAAAAATTCGCCGCGATAATACCGTCATTTACTTTTCGGCCATTGGCCGTGGTGAATGGGTCAGAATCGGTTTGGTCAATAGTTGACGAATAGGCGGTAATTGTTACTTTCACTTTTCTGACCGGCTGGCGAAAATCTGTTTTTGGCAAACGTAAATATTGGCCGTTATCAACTCGGTCAAAAATAATCGGCTGGGACAGATTATTTATCGCCAGCATACTTTCTCTGGCTTCACCGCCGCCGTCTAAGCCGTGGGCGTAAGAATATTGGGGAAAAAGCAATTGAAAGGCGAAAACCAAGCCCACCGCTGTTATAATTTTTTTCTCAAAATTAGCCATAAATTAGCCATATTTTCCAATTAAAAACACCCTACCATATCCGGTAAGGTGCCATAATTTTCAAACACCATCTTAGCAAAAAATCGTTCCCATGTCAATAGCCGCTACTAAGCCCGCCATTAAGGACTCGCCAAGCCCAAGGGAAAAGAAAACCCCGCTTTTTAGGCGGGATTTTCTTTTAAGTCGTTGTCATTGCGAGGATAGTTTACCCCCGCGAAAGCGGGGGAAGCAATCTTCAAATTACTGAACCGCTAAATTAGCTCTTACTCGGCCCCAGCCATAACTCGTATCCTTACCAGTATAGCCCAAATCTTTAGCCGTACTAAAGAGTTTATTTTCAACCGTACTTTGGCTATAAGTCGGGTGGATGTACTTAATAAGAGCGACCACGCCGCTTATCATCGGCGTCGCCATACTGGTGCCGCTCCAAGAGGCATAACCGCTTCCTAAAACAGTGGAGTAAATGCTGACTCCGGGAGCAGTGATGTCCAAAGCATTGCCTTTGCCGGAGAAACGGGCAACCCTATCTTGACCGTCAACGGCGCCAACAGTCGTAGAGTAGCTAATGCAACCCGGAATTGACACGCCGGCGCTACCGCTATTACCGGCCGCGACCACAACAGTTACATTTTTATCAATCGCATATTTAATGGCGGCAGTTAAGTCAGGTAAAACGCCGTTACAGAAGCCCTTATAGACTTTTGAAGTGCCCAAGCTCATATTAATAGCGTCAGCGCCAAAGTCGTCGGCCGTGCCATAAACGCCGTCCGGTCCATCTACCGCCCAATAAATTGCGGCCACGACATCACTGAAATAGCCCGAGCCATTTTGGTTAAGCACTTTACCGGCGATAATTCCCGCGTCAGGGGCCACGCCTTTGGCCTTAAGGTCAACAACGCCATCAGCTGTGATTATTCCGGACACATGACTGCCGTGTCCTTCATCGTCCATGGGGTCATTATCATTGTTAACAAAATCCTTGCCCCCAAGGTAGCTAGAGCTTAATTCTGGGTGAAGATAGTTGTAGCCCGTATCAAGAACTACGACTTTTCTGCTACCGCCGGTATTGCCAGAGGCCTGAACTATGTCAGCGCCGATTTGCTGGTTGGCGCTGACGCTCGTCGCGCTCGGTTTCGGACTATTTAAAACATTGACCGCCTCATCGTCTAAAGCGAAAACTCTTACATCCTCGGCGAGAGATAATAATAAGGCCACTCCCCGCGGACAGCGAAACGCTTTCAAGGTCTTAGCCTCTCTTACAACCTCGCAACCGAAATAAACTGCTCGGCTTATTTCCTCGTCGGTGTGAGCGATAACTCTTTCGTCCGACTCCGACCTGTCAGCTCCTACCCGGGCATTGACAATCCCGATTAAGCCGAAAGCGGTTAAGAGTACGACAAGCAAGGCGAGAGATTTCCTAAAATTCATAATTTTCATAATTTTATAATTAACCTAATTAATTAATCGACCGACCTTTCTATTAAAATTTTATTGTCTATACTCAATATAATACCGAGTAAATGGGTTGTCAAGGCAGACGGCGGGTATGTCGTAGCCAAATGATTGGCCGGGGTTGAAAAAATTTAAAAAATAATGTAAACTTAATTTCAACCTTAATGAGATGGTTACAAAACTATATGCTCTTTATAAATAGGAGGTAGGGTAATGACAGAAGATGGTAAAAAAATTATCTGCCCGGTTTGTTTGGTAGAAATTACTAATCCAATAATAAACCCGCGAGGTTCTTCTTTGGGTGGCTGGGTGGTTTGCCAAAATTGCCAAGTTTATTTTCATAAACTTAATCTTGGCTCTGAGGCCTTTAGACAAGCAGTCAAAGAACGATATATCCAAGATCTTGAACAAAAAATCCGAACTGGGCAACAGGCAAAAAAAATTTTAAGTACCATTAGATTAAAATCATAAGCATCTATAAATGGGTGCTTTTTTATTGCCAAAATAAATAATTTTGGAGCGAGAGACGGGGTTCGAACCCGCGACCTTCTGCTTGGAAGGCAGACGTTCTAGCCAACTGAACTACTCTCGCAAATCAAAATTATTTTAACAAAAATTATCTATTTTTTCAATAGTTAATGAATTAAGGGCACAAAGACAAAGCCGGAAAACTCCTCGGCCTGAAATTTATCTTTTGTAATTCTGGTAATTTTAAAAATTGAATTTTTAATTGGCACGACCATAATGCCCCCGCCGCCGATTTTCAATTGCGCCGTAAGCTCTTGGGGAATTTCCTCGGCCGCGGCCGAAACCAAAATTTTATCAAACGGCGCTTTTGACGGCAAACCCAATTTTTCGCCTGCCGGCGCCAAGGTTGCGGCAGGCCGGCCGGCTAATAAAATTTCCGCATTTTTAAAATTATATTTACCTAAATTATTTTTTCCAAATTCAACTAATTCAGGAATAATCTCCAGGCCAAAAACACTGCCATTATCACCCGCTATTTCCGCCAATAAAGCCGTGGTCCAGCCCGACCCCGCGCCCATGTCTAAAATTTTTTCGCCGTTTTTCGGCTGTAATAATTCCAGCATAAAAGCCACGGTCGCCGGCTGGGAAATCGTCTGCCCGTGGCCGATGGGCAAAGGATAGTCTTCATACGGCTCATTTGAATATTGGGGCAAAACAAAATCCGCCCGGTCAATTTTTTGAAAGGCGCTAATAATGGCCGGCGTCTTTAAAAATCCATCGGTTTTTAATTTTTCAACCAAATCAGAATTGTTCATAATTATCCGTTTAAATTATATTCAAATAATATATTATAAATCGGGCCGTTGGGCGTTAAATTTGACTCTATAAGCTGGCATTTGGCAACTAAAATATTATCCAATTTAATTTGTCTCACTCTGACTCGGCTGGCAGCAAAACCATTTTTAAATCGACACAGGGTAATGTGCGGTATGGGCTGATGGTGGTCTTTATTATTAACAATATTTCCCAAAGCCGAGGAAACTAAATTACATAAAGCGGAAAATTCTTGGCTGGGAAAAAATACCGCCCAAAGCATATTCGGCGTTCGGCCGGGCGGCGCCAATAAAATTTTATTATAGTTAAGAATAAACCGCCTTCTCGCAGAAATTAATTTATTCAAAGTTTGGTCAATAATTGGAATTAAATTTTCCTCGACATCGCCCAAAAAATGCGCGGTGATATGCAAATTATTTTCTTCGGTCCAATTAATGCCGTTTGAATTATAGCCATCGCCATATTCTGCCAATTTTTTAACCACACCATCGCTAGATGGAATGGCAATAAATAATCTTTTGGTCATATTCGGGGTAGCCGGATTTGAACCGGCGACCTCATGCACCCCATGCATGCGCGCTAGCCAACTGCGCCATACCCCGGAATTAGTTTTCAGTATTGAGAGCTGAGATTTGAGAATTAAAGCAAATTGATTTCTTTTTAATTTTATATAAAATTAAAAAAAGAGTCAAAGCTGGCAGTCGCCTTAACTCTAATTATTTTTTAATTCAATTTAAAATAATGCCTACGCTTTTACTGGAAACAATTTGACTTACAATCTCATCAATGCTTTTATTAAGCCGCAATGCTTTAGTGGCAATAAACCTTAAAATAACCTTGGCTGACGATTGACCGGTCATCATGCAGGACAATTCCATGGGCTCCATTAATTCATCTAACTCCGCATCGGGCAAAGTATTACCCAGCTGGAGATAAATTTCTTCCGCTCTGTTTGAATTTGCCGAGACCAATTCCTCAATACAGCGCCAGCAAGCCGTAGTGTCATCGCTTTCAAAACCCATGTGCGGTATCTTATGCGCCACACAATAATGGCCGGAATTTTCCGCGCATTGTAAACAAGCCATGGTATTCAAGCAACCATCCGACTTTTTGATTGGTAAAAGGACAATAATGGCCGGGTCACATCCGCAAATTTCGCAATTCATAAAATATTTTCCTTCCTTTTTTAATGTCCGATTAAACATAAGATATCATTAAAATACCTTCCTGTCAATTAAAAAATCTGGAATTTTTTAATTCCGGATTTATTTTTGTGGAGCAATGACATTACGCTGCCGCCTCACTTTTTTTAGGAATCAAATTAATGTTGACGCTGACCATGCAAACGATCAATCTCTTTGGCGACCAAAAAGTCCTTGTCCGTCACTTTTCCGCCCACATCAAATCTTTGGAGTTCAAAAAGAATCTTGCTGTAATAGATATGAATGTCCGGATGGTGGTCGTTGGCCTCGCAAAAAGGAGCCAATTGATTTACAAAATTCAAAGAATCCAAAAAATCTTTAAATTGGAACTCCTTGCTAATTTTATCGTTGGCATAATTCCATCCCGACAATTCTTTTAGTCGTTCTTCTACTTCCTGTGGACTTAAAATTGTTATGTCTGTTATATTTTTAAAGTTATTAATTAATTTTAAAATATATAAAACTATATAACGACAAAATATATAAAACAAAATTTAAAAAAAATGAATGTCTTGCCTTATCGAAGCTCCTAAACGATGTTCGAACCTTTTTTCAAGAAAATTCTTAAGAATTTTCTCTTAAAAAATTTTCCTGAAATGAATTACCCCGCAGCAGAGCTGACGGGGTATCTCTCCGTAGCAGAGAGATACTTAAAATAAAGTCAACTGGGCGGTATGAATTACTTGATACTGTTGCTCTATTCCCTGTTCTATAATATATTTGCGAATCACATCGTCTGGATTATACACCCTATACTCTTCTGCCACCAACCACCACCGCAGCAGAGCTGCGGGGAATGTTATGATTCAAAATTTTAAAACGGAAATTTTCCAAGGCCGTGGCGGATAGCGGGCAAAAAGGAAGGGGGTTGGGGGGGAGGAATTTTTGCCCGCCCGCCACGGCCTTGAATCCCGAAATTCCGCTCCCGCCTTTGGCGGGAGATTTTACCGACAAATCCCAAATTCAGATCCTTTTTTCCGAAAGGCGGCGATTTTTCGTGTTGCGACTACCGTCGCAACGGCACCGCCCTACTTCTTCTTGCTAACCAAACTAATGATTTTTCTAATAACCCTGGGAACATCATCTTGATATTTTTTAGAGTGTGTGGCAACAAAGTATATATCTTCATAATTCCTCTTAACCTTTTCGTACATGCCTAAATCGCAGGTTAAGATAATTGACTTAGATAAAATACCCTCAGTTGCAATAATAAAATCATTGGATTGCAGAAATCTTAACTTTTTTCTAGCCGCCAAAATCTTATACCTTTCTAAAATATCCTCAATAGACGGATTGGCTGTGAATAAAATTCCAGGTAATTCCTTCAAAAAATTCTCGACTACCTTTAAAGCACAAGACACTTTTTTATCTCTCTGAATTATTTTTGACATTACTTCGGAAAAAACATACAAAGGAATATGAAAACGACAATTATGGGGTTTTAAATATCCGAAAAGTGACTTTGCGGCATCATAATTAGAATCACGAACATCAAGAAGCGCCAAAACAAAAGATGAATCCAAAAGTACCGTTGGCCCTATTGTTGGTGCCTGAATTGTTAATTTGTCTAAAACTCCACTTTTCTTTTTCTTAAATTTTTTTTTCATATTCTATAATGTCCAAATTTTAATTCTATTACCAACCAAACTGGATAGACCTATCTCATATAATTTATCCAACAACCTTTGGTGATTTTCTTTATACACAACAATATGAAATGGGACGATCATATTATTACTGGCCATTATTCTATTGGAAAAATCTTCAAATTGCTCTTTTGCAATATTTGAAACCAAGTCGTCTCCTAATTTTGCTTCTGCAATATGTATAACTCCGCTGCTATCGCGAGCTATAATGTCGGGCTCATGCCTTCCCTGTTTAACTGGATCGGCATAATTATCGATAGACGCACTTAATATTTCATACCCCAAGTTATTAATAAAATAGCCAATTAAAGCGGATACTAACTTTTGATGTTGTGAGGAGGGATTTTGCATAAATAATATTTAATTCAGTTTTTACATTCTAACAAATTAATCCTAAAATTAAAAGAATGATTTGTTATTATTTATATAGTACTTTTAGTTGTTTACTATAACGCAAAATTATAATCATTTCCAATCCTTAATCGCGATACTCTTGCCTTTCGTCGTAATAGTCGGTTTCTGCTTTTCTCTAATTTTTCTCCCATATTGATGACCGTATTATATTCTTCATACCAAGGACAATAAATATGGCAAGATATAATTTATTTTTCATAAACAATATTTCATATAAATTTTTGATAGCATTCTATTTTTCCGTCGCTCACGCATAGCTTCACGGGATTGATTCCCAAGAAGACGCTCTTTTAAACTGTCATACTCTTTTTGGGCTGGGGGATAGAATCGGCAGGCTTTTAAATAGTGGGCTTGCGCCTCTTTAATATTTTTTATTTTCCCATAACTCGGAACGACTTTGACCAAAGTTAAGGCCATTAAAGCCACGGATATTCTTCTGTACATTGGCAAAAAACTAAATAAATTCCAAAAATATTTATAATCCGAGCTTCTTATGAAAGAAATCTCCTCTTGAGTTAGGTGGGGAAATTTAAAATCATTTGAAAATTTATAGGTTTTTATCATATTTTAACTTTATCATCTTTATTGAAATATTTTCCCATCTTGCCATCTCTATCTATCTGCGAGTTATTTATAGATGGCATAGAATTTTCTGTTGATATTTTACTAAAATTTACCCCACCGTGCTACTCACTATATACCACTACCAACAAATTTCCGGCTCTTCATTTATCAATGTTTTAAGATATTCCTTCACTTCGGGATAATTGCCAATTTTGTCAAGCGCTTGGTATACCCCAATGCCAAGCATTGGGGTTTGTCTAATTTTTAAGATGCCTCGGATTGCTCCAAGATGTACTGGTCGATGTCTTCCTTGGTTAGCCCTGGACCGACTGTCCTGACGAAATAGCCACCCACCCACACCTCGCCTCCCCAATAATAGTGTCTTAACCAAGAATAGTGTCTAAATAAGGCCTTAGTGCTTACGCTTTTCAAAAGTTGGACGGCTCGGCTTGGAGCAATTCTCGGCGGGGCGCTGAGTGTTAAATGGACATGATCGCTCAAGACCTCTATGCTGCCAATTTCCATATCGTAAGTTTCAGCAATCTTTCCCCAATGCCAAGCATTGGGGCTTGACGCAGGTTTTAGTTCAAGTCCTGACGCGAGCAAAGCAGTTTGCTCGCTTCACCCCTCATTCACTTTGTTCATTCGAGATTACTGAATGAAGCTCGAACCTTTTTTGAACAAAAAATGCTCGATTAGCTCCGCTCCGCGTTTCCGCCCGCCGAATTTCGGCGAGCAAAGCAAAGTAATTTTCTTTCAATTTTTTAACGCCCGCCCGCCAATTTTTTCTTAAAATGATTTGAAAATTGTTTTGCTTTGATGTCTTGATACCAAGACGGCGGAAACTCTTTACTTCGGCTCGGGCGTGGTGGAATTCTTCCCCCCAACCCCCTCCTTCCGCCACGCCCTCGCTTGGACTACCCTTTTTTTCGGCGGAATTGTTTTATGCTTAAAATTTCCAAATTTTTACAGCCATTTGCGCAAACTCTTCTGATCTATTTTTCACCTCTTTAAAACGAAAACTTTTACATGTATTGTATAAATTTTTGTTAAGTTCTATATTCGATTTTTGGTACTCTTTTAATTTTGCCCTATAAGGATTATTTGAGGCTTTTATATTTAATTTTTGAGCCAATATCGTTAAATTACCAATTTTCCATACATAATCCTTATGTTTTTCCAGTGCTTTATTACCTAAATAATCCGGCCAGTTGCCAAACTCTCTAATGGCCTTTTTTGTATCAATTGTCAGGGGAATAATATGTTCTAAGTGCACTTCATTACCAGATTGCAAAACGTATTCATTTTGGTTACCTATTAAATAATATTCAAACTGCTCTAAAATATATTTAGCCCTATTTTCAAGACCTTTGAAGTTTGCTTTGGCAAATTTTTCTATAAATTCTTCATCGCTTGGTAAATCTTCGTTAAGCCGCGCTTTAACATTTTCCACTATATTTTCATCATCAATAATAACTAATTTTGAAAATATATCATCCAGTATGCTGGTTCGTTCTTCACAAATATGCCTTCTTAGCATAAAAGCCTGTATAATTTTTAACACTTCCTCTATCTCAGTGTCAGAAATCTTGCGCTGGAAAAGATTAAGCAAAAAAGTCAAAGCCGGGGTAGCTTCAATTCTTTCAAGGTCAAACAATAGTTGATTAATTTTTTTATTCGGAAGCTGTCGATTCATTATTTGAGCATATACGCCCGAAGAATTTTTTAGAGATTTAGAAAAATTTTTAATATCTGTTTTTTCATCAACATAATTTTCTAATTTGCCATTGTCCGTTGAATCATCTTCATCGTCTGATTCTGGTTTATTTACCTCTTTATTGACCCTTTCTATTAAGTTTAAATGTGTCTTATAGTCGGATAATCTATCGGCTTCTTTTATATTAATATAATAATAATGTTTAAACTGATCGGCTAACTTAGAGTTAGGAATCTTCACCTTTAGTTTGCCCATTAAAAAATGCCTAAAATATTTATCGCTATCAATGCCATCTAAATTTATTATTAAATCAGTCCAATTCTTTTTAACATAATCCAAAGTTTCGTTGTCAATTATAGAAGCATGACCTAACAAAAAATTTTTAATTATATCTGTTACTGTTAATTTTAATCCGCGATTATTAATTGATTCAAAAAGTTTAAATGCGTCTTTTGCTTCGGCGATGTCAAGCCTTATAATAATTATTCTGTTTTTTAATTTATTATAAAAATTAGACAAACCATCGCCTAAATCACCGATTTTTTCGCGGAAATACTCAATGGCTTGGAGTAAATTTTTATTTTTTATGTCTTCAGAACCAATGCTATACATTATTTTTTCAAAATCGGGATTATCCAAATCTCCTAATTCTACTTTATGTATTTTTTTACCATCACTAGTCTGACAAGTTAAAAAACCTTCTATTTCGCTATATTCTTTGGCATTATTTTTTTCTAATTCTTCCTTTAGCACCTTTAATAACAAACATAATGAAGTTAAGCGTTGCTGTCCGTCAACTAGTTCTAATTTATTTACCGTTGGTATATGGTGTTCTGTTAATAATATTATTGTGCCCAAAAGATGTGTTTCGTTATCTTCAAGATTATTGATGTCATTAAAAAGTGCATCCAACTGTTTTATACCCCATGCATATCTCCTTTGATATGCAGGTATAAAAAACTGTTCGTTGTTTATAAAGAAAAATTGTCCTATGGTTTGAGTATTAGGGGTAATTTTCATATTTTTTATTTAAACAATTCAGCCACCAGCACGCCGAGGGCTTTAGCTATTTTTTCTAATGTGTCCACGGTGGGATTGGGGCTTTCACCGGTTTCTATTTTCACAATCGTATTAAGCGCCAAATCAGCGTCTTTCGATAGACGATCTTGGGAAATTCCTTTTTTTATCCGCAATTTGCGGATGTTTTCACTAACTGTATTTGCCATAATGCTTTGACTTTGTTAAACTATTATAATACACTACTTATAATAAGTGTATATCAACTTACTTAATAAAATGATAACAAAAATATTGGCATTTGACAACCCATAGGGGAGTGCCGTTTGCGCGCGCACCCCAGCAGTACAGCAAAGCTGACTGCGGGGCAGGCGGGAGGGCGGGGCAAGCGCAGATATAATCGCAGGGCGACGCCCCGATGCCCTAAGGCATCGGACGAAAAATCGCCGCCTTTCGGAAAAAAGGATCTGAATTTGGGATTTGTCGGTAAAATCTCCCGCCAAAGGCGGGAGCGGAATTTCGGGATTCAAGGCC
>JBAZQS010000048.1:0-2541 GCA_041645075.1 Patescibacteria group bacterium
CACAGTCGTATTTAAAATCATTTCAACATTTGCGGCGCTTTTAACTTTATCAAGAATATATTCTTCGGCCCTAAATTGTTCGCGGCGATGAATTAAATATACTTTTTTGGCGATTTTTGACATCATCAAGGCGGCATCGACAGCAGAATTGCCGCCGCCAACAATAGCAATATCTTTTTGGCGGAAGAATGGACCGTCACAAGTAACGCAGTAAGAAATGCCGCGCCCAACAAGCTCATCTTCTCCCGGAATATCTAACCTTTTGGGCGTCATGCCAAAAGCCAAAATTAATGTTTTACTTTGATATTTGGCGTTAACGGTCTCAATTTCGAATTTTTTGCCGCCAAAGTTGATTTTTTTGACAAATTCTAATTTAAACTCAGCGCCAAACTTTTTTGTCTGGTTAAACATTTTTTGGCTCAAATCGGCGCCATTCACTTTTTCCCCACCCGGCCAGTTTTCTATCTCGGAATTTTTAGCCATTTGGCCGCCTTTGTCAGCGGCAATAACTAAAGTTTTTAACTGGCGGCGGGTGGAATAAATTGCCGCCGTCATTCCGGCCATTCCCCCGCCGATAATTATCACATCATACATAAAGGCTCCAGATAAAATTTAAAGATTAAAATTTTGAATTTAAAGATAAAAGAAATATTTGAATTTTTAATCTTGAATCTTAAATCTAATTTAATATTCCCCTGTTCTTGGTTGCTTTGCAAATTCGCTCAATTGCCAGTGCCAAAGCGGCTTTTCGCATTGAAATCTTTTTTGCTTCGGCAAAGCTGTGGACGGCGGAGAAAGCGGCGGTCATTTTTTCTTTTAACTTTGACGCAACTTCGTCGGCGGTCCAATAATTTCTTGACCGGTTTTGCACCCATTCAAAATAACTAACAGTTACTCCCCCGGCATTGGCCAAAATATCGGGTATTAAATCAATACCCCTTCGCTCTAAAATCTTATCGGCTTCCAAGCTGGTTGGAGCGTTAGCAATTTCAACGATAACTTTGGTTTTAATTTTTGAGGCATTTTTTTCGGTTATTACATTTTCTAAGGCGGCGGGAATTAAAATATCAACTTTTTGTTCTAATAATTTCTCCGATGAGATATTTTTTCCGCCTTTAAAGTTTTTTAGTGAACCATTTTTAATCTTGTGTTTTTTCGCCATGAAAGGATCAATACCTTCGGGATTAAATATCGCGCCACCAGAGTCGGCTAGGCCGGTTATTGTTAGGCCCTGACTAAACAAAATTTCGGCGGCATTTTCACCGGCATTGCCAAATCCTTGTATTGCGACTGTTGTTTTTTTCGGATTGAAATTTTTAGTCTTTAGATATTCATTTAAAACACAAACCGCGCCTTCGGCGGTAGCAGTATCTCGGCCAAGTGAACCCTCATTTTCCAATGGTTTACCGGTGACGACTTCCGGTGAGTGGCGGCGAGCAATATGCGAATACTCATCCATTATCCAAGCCATAATTTGGGCGTTGGTATAAACATCTGGGGCCGGAATATCGGTGTCGGGGCCAATAAATTCAAATATTTTATCAATGTACCCCTGAGTCAAATGTTTAAGTTCGTGTTCTGACAGCTTTTTTGAGTCAACGATTACGCCACCCTTGGCCCCGCCAAAGGGAATATCAATTACAGCTGATTTAAAAGTCATTAAAGCGGCCAAAGTTTTGATTTCATCCAAATTTACCAGTGGATGAAAACGAACGCCGCCTTTATACGGTCCACGAGAATTATTGTGCTGGACCCTAAAGCCCTCAAATATTTTAACATTGCCGTTGTTCATTTCGAGCGGAATTGAAACAGAAATTGATTTTTGCGGGAATTTTAAAGTTTCAACAATATTTTTATCACAATCTGCATATTCGGCTGCTTGGTCAATTTGTTTGATTAAATTTGAGTATGGATTATCTTCTATCACAATTTCTCCTTATAATTATTTAATTTGGATCAGATTTAAACCAATATCGGGATCAAATTTTCTTATGATCGGCTGGTCAAATATCTCCAATTTAATTTCACAAGTTGCGGCAACGGTGGCTTCTTCCAAATGGCCGGCAAAAGTGGTCATCTCTTTATCGGATAAGACAGTATGAATATGAGCGACAAGTTTCCGGTCTAGCAAGCCGATATTTCCCGATAGAGAAGCAATTTCTAACGGGTTCTTAATCTCTTTTTTTGAAAATGATTTTTTGCTCAAATCATAAAAAGCTAATTTAGCCTTAGAGACGGCGCCGATGCCGGTTACCCAGGCGCCGGTAATATTGTTTTCTTGACAGAAACCAATAATTGAATCAACAATTTTTTTACCTTTATTGATTTTGGCTATCAATATATCATTGTTGTGCTCACATTCAGACATAACCTGTCCACAATTAACATCTAACAGTAAACAATATAAGAATCTGCTGAGATTTAGCTTAAATGAGAATTAAATTCCTTTGATTCTGGCGAATAAGCCTTTAAAAAGAGCCCAAACTATCAGGCCAATATTTTTTGTTGCCGGCCAAGTCCCCGGAAGCATTACAATAATCA
>JBAZQS010000002.1:0-79407 GCA_041645075.1 Patescibacteria group bacterium
GAAAATTTTTTGAAAGAGCATCAAAATTTGCGCGCCGGCTCGCCCATGATGAAGTTTAAAAATGACCCGCGCATTACGCGGAGCGGGAAATTCATCAGGCGGATGAGCATTGATGAATTGCCGGAATTATTCAATGTGTTTATCGGCAAAATGAGTTTGGTCGGCCCAAGGCCGCATGAAGTGGAAGAGGTGCAAAAATATCAGGCCTTTCATAAAAAGGTCTTAACCATTAAGCCGGGCATAAGCGGCATGGCGCAGGTTTCGGGCCGGAGCGATTTGAATTTTGATGACGAGGTGCGGCTGGATATCTGGTATATGGAAAATTGGAGTTTGAAGCTGGATATGATGATTTTGTTTAAAACGCCTTTGGCGGTTTTAAAGAAGAGGAGGGCGGATTAGTTTTTTTTAACTCCTTTTTATAAAAAGGGACAAAAGAAATTTTCTTGCCAAAACTGGCCCAATTCGTTAAGATAAGGGCATGAAAATCGCGCTTGTCCACGACCATTTAGCTCAAGACGGAGGGGCCGAGCAAGTCCTTAAGGTGCTGAAGGAAATGTTTCCTGAAGCGCCGATTTTTACATCCATTTTTGACCGCCAGAATACCAACAAATTTTTTACGGATAAAGACATTCGCACTTCATTTTTACAAAAAATGCCTTTTGGCGTGAGCCGTTATCAATGGTGGGTGGGCTTAATTCCTTTGGCCATAGAAAATCATGATTTGATGGATTATGATATTGTGATTTCCAGCGCTTCCTCTTTTGCCAAGGGCGTGATTACCAAGCCCAGTAGCCGGCACATTTGTTATTGCCACACGCCCACCCGTTATTTGTGGACCAGTACCCATTCCTATGTCCAGGAATTAAAAGTTAACCCGTTAATAAAAATATTTTTGCCGTTAACTTTAAGGAAATTGCGGCTGTGGGACCGGTTGGCGGCTGACCGCGTTGATTTTTTTATTGCCAATTCCGAAACCGTCCGGGAAAGAATCAGAAAATATTATAATCGCGACAGCCGAGTTATTTATCCGCCGGTGGCAGTTGAACAATATTATATTTCGCCCCATCCCAAAAAGTTTTATTTGGCGGGCGGCCGTTTAGTGTCTTATAAAATGATTGATTTAGCGGTTAGGGCGTTCGCGCGCTTAGGCATACCCTTAAAAATTTTTGGCGTTGGCCCGGAAATGAAAATGTTAAAGAAAATAGCGGCTCAAGGCGACCCATTAAAAAGCAATATTGAATTTTTGGGCCGGATTTCTGATAAGCAAAAAAGATGGCTTTTTGCCAATTGTCTTGCTTATATTAATCCGCAAGAAGAGGATTTCGGCATTACGGCCGTGGAGGCCATGGCTTCCGGCCGTCCCGTAATTGCTTATCGGGCCGGTGGCGCCACGGAAACGGTTCGCGAGGGGGAAACGGGCGAATTTTTTGATGAGCAAGTCTGGGAAGAAATTGCCGACAAAGTGATTCGCTTTCAGCCGGAAAAATACCAGCCGGAAAAAATTAAAGAACATGCTAACCAATTTAGCGTAGAGAGGTTTAAAAAAAGAATAATGGAGGTGGTGGATAATTTTTAGTTGTCATTGCGAGGGAGCGCGAGCGACCGTGGCAATCCTATAAGATTGCTTCGTCGGCGATTACGCCTCCTCGCAATGACAATATTATGAAAATCGGCATTGACATCCGTTGTCTGATGAATAAAAATTATTCCGGCGTTTCTTATTACACTTTTAATTTATTAAAGGCGATTTTTGCGTTGGATAAAGAAAATCAATATTTGCTTTTTTATAATTCTTCCAAAAAAGTTGATTTGCCGGAATTTAATCAGCCAAACGTAAAATATGTCGGTTTTCACTGGCCGAATAAAATTTTCAATCTGGCCTTAAATTTTTTTAATGAGCCAAAAATTGACAAATTAATCGGCGGGGTGGATATTTTTTTTGCGCCCAACCTGCATTTTGTGGCTTGGTCGGAAAATTGTAAAAAAGTCATAGCGGTTCATGATTTGTCATTTTTGCGTTTTCCCGAGTTTTTTAATTTTAAAATGCGTTTATGGCATAAATTGATTTTGTGGAAAAATATTTTAGGCCAAGCCGATATGATTACGGCCGATTCAGAAAATACCAAGAATGATTTGATTGAATTGTTGAAAATACCGGAAGGTAAAATAAAAGTGGTTTATCTGGGTGTGAGCGAGGAGTTTAGGGTTTTGGCTAAAGACGATATTCGTTTAGAAAACGCGAGAAAAAAACATAATTTGCCGGAAAAGTTTATTTTATACTTGGGCACGCTGGAACCCAGAAAAAATATTGAGAGCATTGTTGAGGCATACAATTTATTTTCTCCCCCTTACGAAGGGGGGGATCAAAGAGGGGGTTATGATTTGGTGATTGCGGGCGGAGTTGGCTGGAAAGCAAAAAATATTTTTAAATTGGCAAAAAAAAATTCAAGAATAAAATTTATCGGCTACGTTGATGACCGCCCGGCTTTATATAACTTAGCCAGCTTGTTTGTTTACCCGTCTTATTATGAGGGCTTTGGCTTGCCGTTACTAGAGGCCATGGCCTGTGGCTGTCCGGTTATCGCCGGCGCTAATTCTTCGCAGGGCGAGGTAGTGGGCGACGCGGGACTGCTGGTGGACCCGTATAATATTAATGAAATTAAAAAAGCCATGGAAATTTTATTGGCTAATAATGAATTAAGAGATGATTTTATGAAAAGTGGATTGGAACGAGCAAAAGAATTCACCTGGCAAAAAACCGCGGAAAAAGTTTTGGAAAGTTTTATAAAATTTTTTCCCCCTTCCAAGGGGGTCGCCAGCGGGCGAGGGGACGGGCAAAAAAATTTATTTAAGTATTATTAATCTATCGTGTTATAATTAAAAAACAAAATAGGTATTATGAATAATGAAAAGTTAGAACAAAAAAATCAGGAATCGGAAATTTCTCTTTCAGAAGAATGGATTGCTTTATCGGAAGCAATGTATGATAGTGGGTTTATATCTGAATTATCCGATTTTTTTAAAGAAAATAATATCAAAACAATTCTTGAATGTGGTTGTGGTGGTGGACATATATTAAAAGGATTGGGTGAAAATGGTTTTGTTGGGACGGGTATTGATGCTGATGAGATAATGATTAAGCACGCACAAGATAAAAATAAAAATTTAGGTTTTAAATTTTTAAAATTAAACTGGTTTGATATTGATAAATTAGAAGGAACTTTCGATGCCGTCATGTGCAGGGGGAACAGCCTGTCTAATTTTAATTGGGGAGGAAAAATAAATATTGATTATCAAAAAGTAGAAGAACTAATTATAAATACTTTGCAAAAAATGTTTTCTAAGGTTAATCCAGGCGGGCTACTGTATGTAGATACGGAATCAAATGAAAACATTTTAAAAGGGAATAGAAATATTGAAATAAAAAAAGAAAATCTACACCTAAGAGGAAGAGTTGAGTATGATTTTAAAAACAAAATTAGAAAAATTTTTGGAGAAGGATTGGTTAATGGTAAAAGATTTAAAGGAGGACAGAATTCTTATTTATTTCAACCCGTAGAAATTGAAAACTTTTTAAAGCAATTGAAACCTGAAAAAATCTGGACTCCAAAATTCAAGCATGAAATTAATTATCAAGTATTTTGCGCAAAAAAATAGGGTTTGCGTCAGCAAACCCTACACAGAGCATTTTATATCTCCTTATACTGAATTACCACGAATTGACCACATGGCTCATCTTCTGGAAAGAAACCAGGAATGATCCAAAGAGTTTTGGCTCCGTTTTTTATATAGAAGCCGAGAACTGGGTCTTTGGATAACATTAATTCATCCGGCAATGGCGCTTTCCCCTCTAAGTGAGCTGTTATCGCATCATGTATTTCTTGATTTTTTAAAACCCTTTCCTGCTGAAATTCTGAGCTTCCGTTAAAAGATGGACATCTGCTGTCTCCTACAATGTAGGACATTCCATCTTCTTTTGCTTTTTTGATAGCTCCCTCAATTAGATATTTTGCCGCGTAACCGTTTCTATGTTCTGGCACAATGCCTAAACTGTGAACAAAAGCAGTGTTTGGATTTTCATCATGTGGGACTTCAGCATACATTTTTAATGTTTTAGGAAAGTTTTCATAATCATTTGGTGAAAAATTGGCGTATCTTAGGGCTATTGTGCCAATCAATTTTTCACCAATAAAAGCGCCAAGAAATATGTGATTCATTTCCAAGCATATTCTGATGTTTTTTTCAGTAATTTGGATTGTTGGTATAAATGCTCTTTTTTCAACATCCATTATTTGAGTAATATTTTCTATACTCAATTGGATTACAGAAATTAAACTTTTCATTTTTCCTCCTTTTTTCAATAAAATGGTAAAATTCAATATAATTTGATAGATTGTTAATGGACTATTTTGCTTAATATATAATATTAATTTAATTTTGTCAATAGTATGAAAATCGGCATAGACGCGCGGCTTTATGGGACTAAACACGGCGGTATTGGGCGGTATGCGCAAAAATTAATTGAGCATTTGGAAAAAATTGATTCAGAAAATCAGTATGTGGTTTTTTTGCAAAAAAATAATTTTAGCGAGTACCAGCCGCAGAATAAAAATTTTACTAAGGTTTTGGCGGATTTTCGCGCTTATGGCTGGCAAGAGCAGATTTTATTTCCCAAACTTCTAAATAAATATAATTTTGACTTTGTCCATTTTACGCATTTTAACGCGCCAATTTTTTTTGGCGGAAAATTTATGGTCACGATTCACGACTTGATAATTTCTCATTATCCGGATAGCCGAGCCACGACCTTAAATCCGTTTTTATATAAAATAAAATTAATTTTTTATAATATCGTGATAAATCACGCCGCCAAGAAAGCGGAAAAAATTATCGCGGTTTCCGAGTATACAAAAAACGATATTATTAAATTTTTAAAAGTCGTCCCCGAAAAAATCGCGGTCACTTATGAGGGTTATGATCCGCCCAAGGATATTGGCCATGATTGCCAAAATATAATTCAGCAATTTGGCATTAACGGCGAATATATTTTATATGTGGGTTCGGCCTATCCGCACAAGAATTTGGAAAGATTAATTTTGGCTTTTGAAAAGATAATTGAAGGATTACCCCACCCTAACCCTCCCCTTATAAAGGGGAGGGGGGAATCCTTATTTTCCTCCCCCTTCATAAGGGGGAGGTTAGGAGGGGGTAAATTGAATGACTTAAAATTAGTCCTTGTCGGCAGTAAAAATTATTTTTACGAGCGCTTAGAAAAAGAAATAAAAAAATTGAATCTACAAAACGAAGTAATTCTCACCGGCTATTGCGATGACAATCAATTGGCCTGTCTGTATAAGAATGCCAAGGCCTATGTTTTCCCAAGTTTGATTGAGGGTTTTGGTTTGCCGCCACTGGAAGCGCAAAGTTATGGCGTGCCCGTGGCCAGCTCAAACGCCACTTGCTTGCCGGAAGTTTTGGGCGACAGCGCGTTTTATTTTGACCCCGAAAATATAAATGATATGGCGGAAAAAATATCGCGAATAATTAATGATGAAAATTTAAGAAACGATTTAATTAATAAGGGCCTTGAAAACTTAAAAAAATATAGCTGGGAAAATTGCGCCCAGAAAACACTGGAGATTTATAATTTGACATTTATTAAATGATGTAATAAAATACAAGTACCATAAGTCGCCGAAAGGGACTTATAAAAACCCGAAAGGGAAAACAAATTCCGAAAGGAAGAGGAGGATGTGTTATGTTGAACATTGACAAGGGTGATTTGGGCCTGATAAGAGATTTATTGGGCGCGAAGGGGAGCGCCGAAAGCGATTTTAGGGCTAGAGCGCTTTTATTGTTTAATGATGCAGAAGCATTAAATTCGCACCTTTCATCGTGGGGTTGTTATTCCGTCCCCATCGCAATCAGAGCCAATATTATTATGGCGAAAACGGCGAATATATTGCCCAATAAATCGGATTATTACACCTGGTTAAATCTGCTTTCTAAAATTTTTGATTCGCCAATTCGTCAAAATTCGGCAAACCCAGAGATGATTAGCGGTCTGATTGTCGGGATATTCCAATCCCTTAAAGCTGGCCGTCGTTTTTTCCAGGGTGAACACGAGGATGAGTTTAGAAGATTTGGATTCTCAATTGTGGCCAAAATGGTTTTGGGGGAATATGGCAAGAGTTCTAGTTGGTCTCGTTTTGATAAATTGGAAGAAGTAGAAAATGCGGCCAAAGAATGGGTAAGGCAGACCGACTATCTATATAACGTGTCTGCCTTAAAACGATTTTCTCCTTTGTTTGAGGAAATTTATCGTAAATTGCCGGGCACCTATTCTGAAATTACGAAGCGCATTTTAAATGGGCTGGTTTACGGATTGTTCGGCGCCCTGGGCACAGTTTATATGATAAAGCTCCTTTCTTTTATTCCGCTTCTGGAAAATCGTACTTTGTCCGTATCTCGAATATGCGGAATGCTCGACGCATTGTCCGACCAAGACAAAGCGTAAAAAATAATCAACTCAAAATAATCTCCGTTTCGGCGGAGATTTTTAATTTTTAAAATTTTATCCCCAGTTAGTTGTTTTTAAATACGGTTTTATGTTATAATAAATTTATAAATTTTAGAAATTCCAGTCCAAAGCATATAATTTGGTCTGGCATGAATTGTATTTGTAATTGTCTAACCAAAGGTGACAAAAAACAGCAAAAAAACAGCCGGTTTGCCATCGCGACCTCCAAAAATCGTCAAGAAAAAGCCGGTTAAAAAGTCGGTCAGCAAAAGCAGCAAAAAAAGAGCCAGCCCATTTAAAAAACCCCGCGTGAGCCGGCCGCTTTTATCTATTGGCCGACTGGAAACCTCATCAAAAAAAATTGCCATTGCGAAAAAGGCGGATAAATCAGTCAATATTAATATTGTTGTTCATCCTCTTGATGTCTACCAATCACCCCATTTATTGGATTTATCCCAATCAAGGTTTATTGAAAAAGTCAGGCCGAGTTGGGACGGGGGCGATTTTTCTTATAATGATTTGCCGGGCGGCGCTCTTTTAGCCAAATTATATATTTTTGAATTATTATCTTTTGATAAAAGTGAAATTATCAATGGCTTTAAAAAATTGTTTAATGGTTTTGTTTCCGCGGTCAAAAAGCCGTTTCAAAGAGTTAATTTTTCCGCAAAATTGCCCTTGGTAAATAATGATAATCTTTTGGCGTCCAGGTTATCTTTTTGGCAGGAAATTACGTTTATAAATTTAATGGCCGCCGTTTTTTCCGGATTGTTAGGCCTCGGCCAAAATATTCGCAATTTGGCGGTTTATTTAAAACAAAATCAGCCGAAAACCGATGATGAAATTGATTTTGGCTTAAAGCCATCGGGTGCCGATGATTTAGGTCGGGATTATTCCTTGGCCGGTGAGATTTTGGCGATGGTTCGCAAGCCGGTTTTAAATATTGAGAGCAAGCCGGTTTTAAATCAGAAAAAATTTTTACCATCTTTATCTTTTAAAATATTTGCCTGGCCGGAATTGAAATCAGTGTCTTTTAGGGGCGTTATGGCTTTCGTCATAATCGCCCTATTGATTGTTTTGCCCATTAAGGCCATTAATTACTGGCAGGCGGTCAATGCCGCCAAGGGCCGGGTTTTGGGAGAAGCCGAACAGGCCATGCAAAATTTATCCTTGGCCCAAAATCAATTGGCTAATTTTAATTTTAATCAGTCGGAAAATTATTTTTCTTCGGCCGGCCGGTATTTTGTCTCGGCCCAGAGCCAATTAAATGAGATTAAGTCATTCCTCACGGTTTTGGCGGAGAGCGCGCCGGTAAGCAATTCATTCCGCAGCGGGAAAAATTTATTGTCTTTAGGCGAACACCTAGCCAACGCGGGCGAATATTTATTAGAGGGCATCAACGGCCTGGCGGGCGGAGAAGAACTAAAATTAACGGCTCAAATTAAAAACTTTAAAACCCAAAACAATCTTGCCTTGAACGAACTGAAATTAGCGCAGGACAATTTGAAAAAAGTGAATCTTAATCATTTGCCGGCCGAAAACCGGGATAAGTTTATTTCCTTGCGGAAACAGCTGCCTATTTTTATGGTTAGCTTGGAAAAGATTGGCGGCCTGACTGATTTCGCGGTTAAGTTTTTGGGGGACAATGACTTGAAAAGATATTTAATGGTTTTTCAGAATGACAATGAACTGCGGGCCACGGGCGGATTTATGGGCAGTTTTGCTTTGGTTGATTTAGAATCAGGCAAAATAAAAGACATAAAAATACCGGCGGGCGGCACTTATGACGTCAGGGCCGGTTTTAATGAATTAATCCGGCCGCCCCAGCCCATGCAGCTTTTAACGCCGCGTTGGGAATTTCAGGATGCCAATTGGTGGCCGGATTGGCCGACTTCGGCCAAAAGCATCACTTGGTTTTATCAGAAAAGCCAAGGGCCGACCATTGACGGCGTTATTGCCATTAATTCCGATTGGCTGGAGAGCTTATTGGGAATTGTGGGGCCGATAGATTTGCCCGAATATAAAAAGACGATTACGGCGGCTAATTTTGAAGACGAAGTGCAAAAAGAAGTGGAAATAACCCGTCAAAACGACAAACAGCCCAAGAAAATTTTGGCTGATTTGGCGCCAAAGCTATTGGATAAAATTTTTAATATTCAGCCGGAAAACATTTTAAATTTAATATCGGCCATTAATAGCGGTTTAAACCAAAAAGATATTTTAATTTATTTATCCGATCCGCAACTGGAAAATTTTGTCGCCCAAAATAGCTGGGACGGCCGGTTGAAAAACACTGAATCCGATTATTTGAACGTCGTGGCCACGAACATTGGCGGCGGCAAAACCGACCGGGCCGTCAAGCAAAAAATTTATCACCGGGCGGAAATTTTAGCCGACGGCTCGGTCATTGATCGCTTATTAATTTCCCGCTCTCATTTCGGCCCCATTGATGAAAATTTTACCACCATGGCCAACCGCAGTTATTTGCGCCTTTATGTGCCCGAGGGCAGCCAGCTCATAAAAGCGGCTGGCTTTGTTCAGCCGCTTGCCGGCGAATTCAGAGCGCCGGAATATTATTTAAAATTTGATGAGCGCTTGGCCGCCGAAAATAAAGCCAAGACAGATCCCGAATCAAAGACCAAAATATACAATGAAAACGGGAAGACCGTCTTTGCCAATTGGCTAAGCATTAATCCCGGCGAGTCAAAAGATGTGCTTTTAGTTTATAAATTGCCGTTTAAAATAAATCTGGCGCCGAAGGAAAATAATAACGGCTTGATCAATAAAATAAAAGCCGCTTTTTTGCCCAGCGAACTGTCTGCCTCCTACGGGCTTTTGATTCAGAAACAGCCGGGCAGCGATGAAGACGAAATTGTCAGTGAGGTGGCATACCCCGATGGCTTTAAGCCGTCATCAACCTATCCCCAGGCCTCGGCCAGTGATTTAAATAAGATTATTTTCCGGGGCAAGCTAACAACCGACCAGTATTATTTTTCCGATTTTAAATAAACTAAATGATTTAAATTATATTTATGAATCCAGAAAAATTTGAGCAAGAACATCTTTCTTTAGAAGAACAATTTAAAAATCCAGAGATGATAGAACTTGGTGGCAAAACCGTTGAAGTAATTGATATACACCCAGAGATATCAAAGACGGAGGTGCCCGTGGTTGTTGCTCCGGGATGGGCAGCAACTCCCGAAGTGTTCAAAGATAATATTTTAACGCTAGCTGAATTAGGACGAAGGACAATCTCTGTAAATTCTCCTCACGGAATAGAGACCAGCGAGATTGAAGGTTTGCCTGAGGCTGAATTAAGAAAAGTGGCCGCTTTGATGGAAGCACTAAAAGAAAAAGACATCGATCAGATTGATGCCATAGGCCATTCTGAAGCTGGTATCTATTTAACTATTGCCGCAACCTTGTATCCGGATAAGTTTAGAAATCTTGTCCTTGTTGACCCGGGGGGAATGATTGGAAAAGATAAACCAGAATATTTGGCTGCCAGATTTTCCCTGGATATATTAAGACAAACCATTAGAAGTCTAAGAGAACATGAAATTATCAAACCGGCAATGAAAGCCTCTTTGGTGGCGGGACGGGCAGTGGGGGGTGCCCCAGCGCAGTCTTTAAGAGAAGTTGTTGCTATTTCTAATACTCAAATTCACGATCTTTTGCGTGGCTTAAGGGAAAAGGGTATTGGCATATCAATTATTCATGCGGTTGATGATAAAGCCTTTCCCATGGAGAGAGTCCAAAAAATCGCTAAAAAAGACCAGCTTAATGGTTTTTATTCAGTCAAAGGGACCCATAATGAATTTTATTTACATCCTGAAAAATATACTCGACTAGCCGAACACGCACTGGCTGCTTTAGAATCTAGGAAAACTAAATAAAAAAAGAGACATTTTTAGATTCAAAATTATTTCAAAATTTAACATTTAAAATTGAAAATTAACAGCTTATTAATTTTTATATGCCCGATGGCTCGAATCCGTTAAATTCAAATCAAGAAAATCAAAATATGGATTTACCCTTAAACCCAAAACCAAGTAAAGATAATTTAAAAAAATTGAATTTTTTTTCTAATTATCCAGCCAATAAAGACAACGGCAGCCAAGGCAAAAAAGGGTCCGCCAGCCGGCGGATTAGATTTTTTAGAAAAGAAGTCAGCACCATGCAAGACGACATCGCTAACTTAATCGCCAGCAAAAATCGTAAGGCCGGTAAAAAAAATGGCGTATCAAACCAGCGCCGGGATATTCAAAGGAATTTAACCGAGGTCTATACGGACGGCGACGGCAAAATTCCCGATTTAACCAAATTAGAAAGAATTCAGCGGCCGCTCTGGAAAACCGTTTTGTATGTTTTAATCGCGGTCTTAGCTGTTTTACTTGTGGCGGCGATTGCCGGTTTTTACTTTTTCAATAATTTAAATAATCAGGATGCCTTTACCAATGAGAAAGTGGCTTTAAAAATTGAAACGCCGATCGCCATTGTTTCCGGCCAGGAAATGGTTTATACCATCACCATCACCAATAAGGAAAAAGTCAATTTATATAATGCCGAATTGGAACTTTTTTATCCTGATAATTTTGAATATGTCTCGGCCGAGCCGGTCGCCCTGGGCGATAAGAAAAATACTTGGGATTTTGCGGTTATTAAAACCGGGGAAACCCAGAAAATCCAATTAACCGGAAAAATTTTAGCGCCCCTCAATTCCACCCAAACCATCAAGGGCACGTTAAATTTTAAGCCCTCTAATTTAAACGCGACCTTCAAGCAGGAGGCCATTGTTGATGTCGTGGTCTCGGCTTCAAATATTAGTTTGGATGTTACGGGTCCGGAAAAGACCTTAGCCAACCAGAAAGTGGAATATGTTATAAAATATAAAAATACCGGCCAAGACGATTTATCCGACTTACAGTTGGTGGCGGAGTATCCGGACGGATTTGTTTTTAATTCTTCCGACCCCGAGCCCCAAAACGATAATGGCAATAATAATGTGTGGGCGATAAAGGCCTTAAAACAAAATGCGGAAGGGCAATTGAAAATAAAAGGAGATTATTCCGCGGTCCAAACCGGCGGCAACCGCGATTTCAAAGTTCGCGTTCAATTAAAAAAAGATAATGATTATTATCCGCAAAGCGAAACGTCTTTCGTGACCACGATTATTAAAGACCAATTATCTTTGCAGTTGATTATTAACGGTTCGGCCGAAGACCAGCCGATTAATTTTGATGACCTGCTTGTTTATTCTTTGAGTTTTAAAAATACCGGACAGGAAGAACTGAAAGACATAAAAATTTTCGCTAATATGAATTCGCAGATTTTGGATTGGAATACTTTAAAAGACGACCGTCGCGGTTCAAGATCGCAGAATTCCATTGTTTGGACGGGCAAAGAAGCGCCCAAATTGTTGAAATTGGCGCCGGGCGAAGAGGGCCAGATTAACTGGAGCATTAGAGTCAAGGATTCATCGGTCATTAATGATAAAAATGTAAATAAATTCAATGTAGAGAGTTATATTGAAGGCCGGGCCAGTCAAAGCGGCGAGGCCAGCGGCGAATCAATAGTAAAAAGCAAAACCGTGGTTAATGCCATAAATTCCGATTTGGGCTTAAATGCTTACGCGCGTTATTATGATGAAGATAATATGGCCTTGGGCGCGGGCCCGATTCAGCCAACCGTTGGGGAAAAATCCAGTTATAATATCAAATTGGAATTAGCCAATAATTTGCATGATGTTAAGGATTTGCTGGTGGTGGCAACTTTGCCGAAAGGCGCGGAGTGGGCCGGCCAAGAAACACACACGGCCGGGGATTTGAATTTTAATCAGCAAGCAAAAAAGATAACCTGGACGATTTCTCGTCTCGCTAAATCAGCCAATAAGGTGGCTGCGACATTTAATGTCGGCCTTAACCCTGGCGATGATGATTTCGGCAAGGTCTTAATTTTAATTTCGGAAATTCAATTGACGGGCAAAGACGCGGAAACCGGAGCCGATATCAGCAAGTCATTAAAAGCCATCACCACTTCTTTTGATGACCCGATTTTAGGTCAGGTGAGCGGGATAGTGAAATAATTTTGAATATGTTCCAACTCTTGAAACAGTCAAAAAAATCATCAGCGCGGCTGGGCAAGATTAAAACTATCCACGGCGAAATACAGACGCCGTTTTTTATGCCTGACGCGACCCGGGGTTTTGTCAAGTCAATTGACAATAAAGAGTTGGCGGCGGTAGGCACAGAAGCGATGGTAATAAATACGCTTCATTTATATTTACAGCCGGGCACCAAAGTCATCAAAAAAGCCGGCCTGTCTGCCGGAACTTCAGCGCAGGCAGGCGGCGTTCATAAATTTATGAATTGGCCCGGCTTATTGCTTTCCGACAGCGGCGGTTTTCAGGTTTATTCTTTAATCCACCAAAGCCAGGAGCTCGGTAAGATTTACGATGATAAGGTTATTTTTAAATCCTCATTAGACGGTTCAAAACATATTTTAACGCCGGAAAAATCAATTCAAATTCAATTTGATTTGGGCGCGGATATGATGGTTTGCCTTGATGATTGTCCGCCCAATGATTTTCACAGAAAGGACTTAGAAAAATCAGTCGCCAGAACAATTGTCTGGGCCAAGCGCTGCCGCCGGGAATTTGACAAGCAAATTAAAAAAAGAAAATTAACCGGTTTATCAAAACCGTTATTATTTAGCGTGATTCAGGGCGGCGCCGAACTGGACTTGAGAAAAAAATGCGCTGAAGCGCTGATTAAAATCGGATTTGACGGCTATGGTTTTGGCGCCAGGCCGGTAGATAAAAAAGGCGGATTTTTAGGCGGGGTCTTAAAATTTACCGCTGATTTAATTCCCAAAAATGCTTTGCGATTTGCCCTTGGCATCGGCCGGCCCGAAGATATTTTAAGATGCGTTCAAATGGGCTGGGATATGTTTGATTGCGTGATTCCGACCAGAGAAGCGAGGCATGGACGATTATATGTCTGGAAAAATTCAAAGCTTGTCCCCGACTCCGATCGGGGATTCCAAACTTGTCCTCGCCGAGGCGGGTATTCCAAATTTTATTGTACTATAAATATTTCCAATTCAAAATATAAGTCGGATTTTACGCCCATAAACGGCATGAATCTAAAAAATTATTCTAAAGCGTATTTACACCACCTCTTTAAAGTTGGCGACCCGTTGGCTATGCGATTGGCCACTTTAAATAACTTAAATTTCTATTCAACATTAATGTCTAATATTAGGCGGGAAATTAATGAAGTTTGCTAAGCCACTTCCATTGACAGAAGAATTTTAATCGTTTACCATATAAACCAAGGAGGGGAAAAAATGAGATGGTGGCAAAACCATCTCAACAGACAATTAAAAGAGGAGGGGACTCTAATGAAAGTTGATGGCAAAACAGAATATCGGCCCGGTGATGTTGACTGGGAAAAATACCGCCGTTTCTGGTTAAACCAAAAAGTTAAATTGCTTAATTCGGGCTTTGATCCCGGTCAGCTCGCGACGATCATAAAAGTGGTAAAAAACCAAAAAGGACTCCCGCTTTTTTGGCTCGCCCTCGATCGTTTAGGCGGCGGCAACCAGACGGTGGTGATGAGGAAAAATTTTGAACCCATTGAAGAAGAAATGGGAGAGAAAAATGACTAATATCCAGGAGGGAAAAAAATGTCAACGTGGCCGATATCAGAGAAATGCCGCCTTTAGTGATTAAAAAAACTAAAATGGCGGCATTTTCACATTAAAATGGCTACAAAACTATCTCGTTAGCGTTTTTCCTGATATAATAGAGACGATGGAAACAATAAATCTAATATATTTATTGGCGATTATAAGTAGTTTTCTGCTGACTTTAATTTTGACGCCATTTATTAAGGGACTGGCCTTGAAATACAATATCACGGATAAGCCGGGCGCGGACAGAAAAATACACCACAAGCCAATTCCGCTTTTAGGCGGCTTGGCCATATTTATTTCTACCTCAATGGTGATTTTTGTCTTTCGTTGGCTGGGGTTGGCGAATTTTTCTCAAATTCCGGATAAATTTTTAATCAGTGTTTTTTTAGCGGGTTTAATATTAATGGTTGGCGGCTTTTTGGATGATAAGTATAATTTAAGGCCCGGCCAACAAATTATTTTTCCCATGATCGCGGTGGCCCTGGTTTTGGTTTCCGGAATACAGATTACCTATATCACCAATCCGATCGGCAACGCCAGTAATGCGATTATATATTTATCGCCGGTCATCGGCCTCATCCTGTCTTTTTTGTGGTTGATGGGCATGATGTATACGACCAAATTTTTAGACGGCTTGGATGGCTTAGTGGCCGGTATGGCCATTATCGCCGGCCTGATTATTTTTTTAATCGGCCTGGATTGGGATGTGGCCAGGTCGGCGACAGGCGTTTGGGCTTTGGCTCTGATCGGCGGTGCCGCCGCTTTTTTAATTTTCAATTGGCATCCGGCAAAAGTTTTTTTAGGCGAAGGCGGCAGCATCTGGCTGGGATTTATTCTGGGCGTTTTATCCATTATCACCGGTTCTAAAATCGCGACCACCCTTTTAGTGGTCGGCATTCCGGCGCTTGATGTTTTATGGGTAGTCATCAGGCGCGCCGTAAAGCATGAGTCGCCGTTTTCCCACGCGGATAAAAAGCATCTTCATTATCAATTGTTGAATCTTGGTTTTTCCCATCGGGGCGCGGTTTTATTCCTGTGCTTAATCGCCCTGACCTTTGGTTCGTTAGGAATTTTTACCAATAGCCGAGGCAAATTAACTGGATTGATATTTTTATTTATTTTAATGATGCTCTCGGCCCTGGCCATTTATTTAAAATCAAAAAGAAATGAATCAACCAACATTGACCACCCATAAAATCTCGGTCAAAATTTTTGTAAAAATTTTAATTGTCGCGCTCATCGCGAGCATTGCTTTTTTTGGCCTCGCTTATTTTATCAATTCGGCTAACCGCCAAGCCGTCATCATTAATAATAAAAAAATTTTAGTTGATGTTGTTAAAACCGAGGCGGAGATGGCCAGGGGTTTGGGCGGGCGCCGGAATTTGCCGGAAAACCGCGGCCTGCTTTTTGCTTATGATGGTTATTATGTCCCCAAATTCTGGATGAAAGATATGCGGTTTTCCATAGACATAATTTGGATTAAGGACAAGATGGTTGTCGGCTTTGAAAAAAACACGCCGGTATCAAATCAAAACCCCTTGCCGACTTATCAGCCCAAAGATTTTGTAAATTACGTTTTAGAAGTAAATGCCGGCTTTGTGGATAAGAATCAGATAAAGATAGGGGATAGGGTGGAAATCAGACAGCATTAAAACACGAAAACACGAAAACAATAAAACAAATATATTTGACTATTTTTAAAATTTAAGCTAAGATTATTTTTACGATCAATAACATTTAAATTATGAAATTTGCAGTCATTAAGACCGGCGGTAAACAATACGTGGTCAAAGAAAAAGATAAAATTAAAGTGGAAAAATTAAAAGCCGCGGCCGGGGAAGATGTTAATTTTGAGACATTGCTTATTGCCGATGGTGAAAAACTGGAAATCGGTTCACCAATTCTTTCTGAAAGGGTTACGGGCAAAATAATCAAAGAAGGCAGAAACAGAAAAGTGGTCGGCGTTAAATATAAGCCAAAAACCAGAGAGCATAAAAAATTCGGCCATCGTCAGTATTATACGGAAGTGGAAATAAATAAAATTTAAGATTTATTTTTAAAAAACACCCCCAATGGTGTTTTTTTGATTACAATTCTTGCCGGCTTTTAAGGGCGTTTTCCAATGTTATTTCATCGGCATATTCCAGGTCGGCGCCCATGGGCAGGCCGCGCGCCAAGCGGGTGATTTTTAAATTTTTAAATTGTTTTAAAAGTTTAGTCAGATAAAGCGAGGTGGTTTCGCCCGGCAAATCAGGATTCAGCGCCAAGATTATTTCATTGATACTATTATTTTTTATCCTTTCTACTAAGTCATTGATTTTTATGTTTTCCGGCTTAATGTCTTCTAAGGGATTTATATTGCCCCCTAAAATATGGTAGACTCCGTCATAGCGGTTGATTTTTTCAATCGCGGTTAAGTCCTGCGGCTTGGCGACCACGCAAATTATTTTTTGGTTTCGCCGGTGGTCGGCGCAGATATGGCAAGGATTAGTTTCGGAGAAATTAAAACAAACGGAGCAGATTTTAATATTTTCTTTCAGGTGTTCAAGCGCTTCGCCAAACTGGTTTAATTCTGATTGCGGCCGATATAATAAATAAAAAACCAATCGCTCGGCGGTTTTTGGGCCGATGCTTGGCAATTTGGCAAATTGATTGATTAAATTTTGGATTATTTTAGGATAACTCATTGATTTGATTTATAACCGCGATTATAAATTTTAATTTTTAGTTATTTACCGCTCCAATTGACCGCCCATTGACAATAATATTTTTACCTGATAATATATTAATAACATTTATTGAACTTTAGAATTTGGGAAACGCAAGCGAGTCCGCCACATTAAGTCCAGTTGGCTGGGAATTTGATGACGAGCGCACACCACTAATCATCGGAAATTCCCAATGAACGCGATAAATAGTGGTAATCCGTTCTTGCCACTTAACCTGGCCGTGGCCTATTCACATTCTGCGCTTGCCCAAAAGGGCTCCGGTCAATCTCTCTTTGGGGAGTTCGTCGGGATTGACTGGAGCCCACCAAAATCCCGTCCGGGTTTCAGTGAGGACATGTTTTGCCGGCGACTCGGCCCTGGGTGCTCTTGGGCACTCGTGGGCAAATGAGAGGGGGTTTTTCTCCACCCCCCAACCTCAAAGCTGCTCGCTCAAAACCCCTGTCTTCCATCATTCCCGGGGGGGCGCCCTGCCAACAGTACTTGAAAAATCAAGATGTTGGCAGGGCTTTTAATTTTGTAGGCCGGGAAATTCAATCCGCAATTGAAAATTTATATTTAAGTTTTAAAATTATGGCGCCATCTCAATATTTTTTCCCAAATTTTTAAAGCTCACTAAATCCTCATTAAAATATAATTTAATCACCCCGGTCGGTCCATTTCTGTGTTTGGCAATATGGATTTCCGCGATATGTTTTTCCTCCTCTGATAAAGAATTTAAGTCATAACCGCGGTCGGCGGATTTTCTGTAAATAAACATGACCACATCCGCGTCCTGTTCAATAGAGCCGGATTCTCTCAAATGGGACAACTTCGGAATGGCCGGATGGCTGGCTTCCACGGCGCGGTTAAGCTGGGATATGGCCAAAACCGGGACATTTAATTCTCTGGCCACGCCCTTGAGCGAGCGGGATATTTCCGTGATTTCTTGCACCCGATTATCGCCGTGACTGCTTGACCCCTCCATTAATTGCAGATAATCAATAATAATCAGGTCTAAGCCGTGTTCCATTTGCAGTCGTCTGGCTTTGGTCCTGATTTCCATAATATTGCTGTTGGCAAAATCGTCAATAAATATCTGGCTTTCCGACAATTCGCTCATGGCGTGGCCGATTTTAGGAAAATCATCACCGCCCTCGGAAAGTTTGCCGGTGCGCATTTTCCACAGGCCCACGCCCGCCTCGGCGCAAATTAAGCGGTCCACTAATTGCTCTTTTGACATTTCCAAAGAAAATATGCCCACGGCCATTTTATTTTTCGTGGCCACGTGTCTGGCGATATCAAGCGCCAAAGAGGTTTTTCCCACCGACGGCCTGGATGCCAAGATTAGCAAATCAGATTTTTGCATGCCGGCCAAAAGGTTGTCTAAATCCGTAAAGCCCGTCGGTATGCCTCTTAATTTTCCTTTTTCCCGGTGCAATTCGTCAATGCGGTCAAAAGCGTCTGATAAAATATCCTGGATGGGCGTAAATTTTTCTTTCAAATAATTTTGCGAAACGGAAAAAATGGTTTGTTCGGCTTTATCAAGAACTTCGCTCACCTCCCGCTCTTCATGATAACTGGTTTCCAGTATTTTGTTGGCCGCCGAAATCAACCTCCTTAAGGTGGATTTTTTTTGAATAATTTTTGCGTAAGAAATGACATGGGCGGCGGAGGGGACTTGGTTGGTCAGGGAAACCAAATAGCTCCGGCCGCCGATTTTTTCCAATAAATTTTTTTCCTGAAGCCGGCTGGATAAGCTCAAAAGGTCAATTTCCTCTTTCCGCTCAAATAAGTCCAAAATTGTTTCAAAAATAATATTATGATTTTCTGAATAAAAATCGCCCGCCTTGAGCAGGTCGGCGATTTTAATAATCGCGTCCTTATCAATCAATAAGGCGCCCAATAAAGATTGCTCGGCTTCAATGTTTTGCGGGGGTAATTTTTCCACTAAATTTCGGGTATTGTCCGGCATAGATATTTCATTCTGGCTAATTTTAATTCTAATGTATTTTAACTAATATATTTTATTTTCGCAAATGGAAGTTTTAAACAGATTATTCACGGATTGTTAGCCCCCTAAATGTTGCTAAAAATAAATTTATTTGTTATAATATTTTTTGATACTAATAATAAGCGCCTATAGCTCAGTCTGGGTCGAGACCGCAGGTCGAGACGGGTTGGAAGCGAGGTTAGGAGCGAAGCGACGACGCCGAGAGTCGGACAATCTGCTGGTAGCAGATTGGACGCCAACCCAGGAAGAGCAACAGTATTGTTTTAAAAATTAATTAAGTCACGCGCCTATAGCTCAGTCTGGTAGAGCAACAGCCTTTTAAGCTGATGGTCGCAGGTTCAAATCCTGCTGGGCGCACCAATAAGGAACTTTCTGCCGTTAAGGCGATACTTTTTGTTTTTAATTTTGACATTTGACATTAAAAAATATTAGCGGTATATTTAAAGCAGAAACACTGATTTGAAAACAAAAAAACGAATATAATCAGGGAGTCAGTTCCTTGAAAATTTGTAAATTTAGCCAAAAAGTGGCTAAATTTTTGTTTAAATAAAGCAGAAATAGGGGTTTGTGAATAACTTTAAAAGAAAGGAGGATTGACAAAAAGTGGCGGCAGGCGGTAAAGATCGATTAGATCGCTTGGATCGAGCGGTCGGCAAATCATTCAAGTTGATTTGGGGAAAACTCCAGCGCCTTGATCGCTGGGGCGAAAGACAATGGCGGGAATATAGAAATTTTTGGATTCGCAACATCTGGCACGGCGGCAGCAAACAGCTGACCAAGCCAAGAACGGGCAACCGATTTTGGGATTTCCTGCAAGGCCGATTTTATGATCTTTGCCGTTTTCTGGATTGGCTGGACACCATTAGTTATTTCCGCGGCCGAATTTATCAGGCCAAGGCCTGCCGAGTAAGAAGCAAGGCGGAGAAAAAGATCGCCAATTATTTTACAGATCACGGCGTTAAATTCCAGTATGAAAAAAGGCTTTACCTCGGCCCAAGGTCATCCCGGCCATTTCGTCCAGATTTTTATCTTAGCGATTATGGTGTTTATGTGGAATACTGGGGCCTGGCAGACAGTGACCCGGATTACGACAGAAGACATCGTGTCAAGTTGGCTGCATACCATAAGCACAAGATTCCGGTTATTTCGATTTACCCGCGTCAACTCGGTAACCTGGAAAGAATTTTCCCCCAGCTTTTTCGAGAGATAACGGGCAGGGATTTTCCTGCCTAAAAATCAGATTAACAATGAAAGGAGGATTTTGAGGGCGAAATAAACCCACCCGCCTGCCCGCTGGCAAGGCAAGTCCGGCTCTCAACTCGTTTGAGAGAAAACCATTCCAATTTTTGTAAACCGGAGGTATGTCATGATGAAGGTTCTCGTTACCATTGGCGCCATCATCCTGCTGGTGCTTATCACTCTGCCGTGGTCGCGCGACTACTTCAAACAGAGCCGCAACAACGCCAATAACGCGTTTCGCGATCGGGTTAGTATCGAACAGAAAATCGCCGCTGCGAAGGAAGAGCTCGGGAAAGCCCAGGCTTATGTGACCGAGCAGTATGCCAAGGCCATCGGGGGCAAACGCATGTTGGCCGAACAAGAAGCGGCTCTGGACGGCAAAAAGGGGGAATTGGGCGTGAAACAGCCCATTTTCCTACGTGCTTCGGAGTGGATAGAAAAGTACAAGCCAGGCGACACCTTGTCGCTCGGCCCTCAGACCTTTTCTTACGCCGAAGTGTGCACCGACGCTTCCAATCGAGCTAATGCGATTAAAGACCTGAAAGCCACCGTTAAGATCCTGAGCCAGGGCAGTGACAGGCTGCGCAACACCATCAACGACAGTGAAGCCAACGCCAAAGAAGCATTGCGTCAGATCGCTAAAAGGGAAGGCGAGCTTCAGGCTCAAGAAATCGCCTTGAGAACCTGGGAAATAATCCAGGCAAATGAGGCCGTGTGTAAAGGCATTGCCTTTAATGGCAAGATGCCATTTAATACGCGGCATCTCCAGGCGATTGATGAGGCGATGGACAAAATGAAGGCCTCCATAGAAACTTCAGCCTGGGTTAAGACCAATTCAGGCGGCATTCCTTATGAAGGACCTCAACCATCAAATCAGAATGAGCTGGAAAACATCAAGGCGACTCGCCAGATGATTACCGGCGTGGTCCCGACTCCGGAAGCGACTTCCGAACCGATGTCGCCGGCCGAAGCGGCCAGCGAAGCGCTTAGCCAGTTGCCCGAATCGGCCCTGAAGCAACCCGCCAGCAAACCGGCGATTGCCACCCCGGCCGCGACCCCTGTTCATTAATTCAATCTCGCCAATAAGCCGTAGCTTACAGCCAAACAATGGTTACAACAGGCAGACATCTCTGCCTCAAGTAAATACCGCATGGGCAGCCCCATGTCTCGTTTGACCTAAGCTCCCTTAGAGCGAATGCTTTTAGGAGTTTTTTCCCACGGACCAGATTACCTCATCTGTTCAATAAGAAAAAACTCCTTTTTTTATTTTGAGATTCCGCCGAATACCTCGTCCCGACGTAACGTCGGGGCGAGGATGAGGCGGAAGTTTATGATTTAATCTGTGAGCTTTTGCCGATTCGCCAACAGGCGAAAAAGGCAAAAGCGAACACTGATCAAAAGAGGATTCCAAAGGGGCGCCCCCTTTGGTCGGTGGGCGGGATCTAAATAACCCGCCCACCGAAACCTACTTTATTTTTAGTTTTAGTTAAAATATGAGATTGACAAAGGTTTATTTTAGTCCTACGATATTATCAGCGGCACCTTGACAATTAAATAAAATAAAGCATTAAATCAGTTAGATATAGCTAAAATTGGAGAAAGGAACGCGGTTTTGTTTGGGCGGTAAAAATCTCTAAATTAAAGTTTGATTTTTGGTTATCAACCAGATGACTCTTTAATGATACAAAGAACGAAAAAGGAGGAAAGGAAAATGAAGGGTGTTAAGGGATTCGCGTTTAAAGCTCTGGGAGCTTTAGTTTTGGTTTTTGTCTTGTGCGGTTATTCCTGTAAAGGCAAGGTTAAGCCGGAGTCGCTGTTGACACCAAGTTCGGTCGGTCCGGTGGCCATACCCCAAGAGGAAATGCCCAATATGGATAATCCGACCCAATGCCTAACCAATGAGAATGGCATTCGTCAGAAGGCGATTATTACTCGCCGCGGCGTTTCTTGCAGCCAAGAGCCGGGCGGCGTGGAAGATGGTTTTGATTTGGATTATTTCCATTCTTATTTCGTCTTTGAAACCGTAGAGGTAAACGGCATCATTTATTATCGGGTTGGCATTACCCCCCGGCGGGCAAATATTAAGGGCTGGGTGTCCGGCGCCAAAGTCCAATTATGGGATACAGCGATCGGCGCCCGGTACGCGCGTCCGGAAAGTGACGATCCGGAAAAGAAAGTCAGCCAGATTCTGCCCCCGCTTTACGTGTATGGGGAAAAGGAAGATTCAATCAAGGCAATTAAAAGCGAGTCGGTTGAACCGATTGCCCAGACCCTCTATGACTACAAGTACAAAACCCAAATGGCTTGGCCCATAACTAAGAAAGAAGAATTTCCTTTCCAGGGCAAGACCTATGAGGTTTTTCAGATCGCTTTCTTGAGTGAATACCCGCAGGGCGGCGATATTAACGCGCCCCCGCCGGTAATTACGCCCACGGTTGTGAGAACGGAAAAGCAGAAACAAGTGAAAGAAGGCGTTAAGACGATTGATGTCGTTTTTGTGATTGACACCACGCTTTCCACGACGCCGTATATTGAAGCCGTCAAAGAGACGATCCGGAAAATTATGAACAGCTTGAATGGTATTAGCGCCGGTTCATTTAAACCGGACATCGCTTTCGGGCTGGTTGAATACCGCGATTTCGTCGACGGGCTTTACTTTAATGATAATGGCGCACAGAAGGTTTATCGGCTGTTCCAATTAACTAAGGATGCCCAGGCGTTTCTTAACCGCATTAATATTGTTAAGTCCGCTGGCAAATCCAGTGAGGGCTGGCAGGAAGCGGTTCTTGATGGTTTAAAAGCGGGTTTGATGGAAATCAGTTGGAGCAATGATTATTCGGAAAGGATATTGATTCTGATCGGAGATAATTCCGGCCACTCATCGGATTCGCCGGAAATTAAGACGGGCAGTAAAAGTCCGAATAATATTTCGGTTGGCGATATTACCGTTTTAGCCAGTCGTAACCGGGCCACTATTTTTTCTTTGTTGGTTAAAAACCAAGCCGAGGCGGCCGAAGTGGCTCGTCACCTTAATCAGTTTACCGAGTTTGCGGAAAAAACCGGCGGTAAATGTTTTCCTTTGGAAGTGGTCGGCGAGATGGTTGGTTTGGTTTCTAACCGTATTATTGACCCTAAAATCCAGGAAGCGGAAATCGGTACGGAAGTGGTGACGGCTAAACTTCGTGGCAGCTCGGAATCAGCCATTAAGGAAAAAGTCGGCGAGAAGCAATATGTGGAAGTGATGAAATGGCTTAGCAAGCGCAACATCACTGACCGCGATTTAAAACCGGGGGAAATTTTCTTTTCTACCGGTTGGGTGGTTTCTGAAGCGGGCGGCGTTAAGATTCTGGCCAAAGAGGCCTATATGGCCCGTTCGGAATTGAATCTGCTTTTGACCAATCTTCAGTCACTCAAAGATTTCTTAGCCAATCCTAAGGCCTCGGTTTCACTGATTGCCGCTGCATATTTTCCTCGTGTTCGAGAGAATATGCCGAATGTTGTTCGAGAGAATATGCCGAATTTCCTCGGCGAGGAGATTTCCTTGCCCATGAATGTTTGGCTGCAAATTAAGGGCATTCCCTTGTCCGAATACAGCATCTTGAAATTCAATAAGTCAATATTGGAACAGATGCCGGAGGAGACCAGGCGGACGATCAAACAACGGATCACGACTCAATGCCTGCCGGCGTTGATGAATGATTATAATGATTTTATCCGCTTTTCCAATCAGGATGATATAAACAGCTTTGGCTGGGTGAGGGAAAAATACCTGCCCTAAGCTGATTAATCCGGGGAAGGCCTCGCAAATAAGCAACCTTCCCCGGAAACGTAAACTCAAACCAAGAAAAGGATGAAACTCATGGAACCAGTGGTAGAGAGAGAAACAATGAAAAAAAAACTAACATGGTATCCGACTTTTGTCTTGCAAAACGTTAGTAAATTTTTTACCGTCGGCGGAGAAACAATTAAAGCGGTTGGTAATGCCTCGGTTTCAATTCCTTCTGGATGTATTACTGGGATTATAGGCGAAAACGGTTCCGGCAAAACCACTTTATTGCATTTAATGGGCGGGCTCTATAAACCCGACCGTGGCCGGATTTATTACTATCATCCTGAGTACAAACGTTATTTCCTCATACCGTATAACAACAAAAAATATATGCAGTATTTTTTGCGCCATCAGGTCGCTTGGATTTTTCAGAAATTAAATCTGATTTCACATTTGACGGTTTGGCAAAATATCGTATTGCCGCTTTTCTTGAAAGGACAGTCCTATAAAAAAGAGGAGATTATCAAGCTTTTAAAAATACTGCGCCTGATCGATCCGGAAAGAAATATTAATTTAATGAATAAGCGGCCGGAACAGCTTTCCAGCGGCGAGCAGCAGCGCGTAGCCATTGCTCGAGCTTTGGTGGCCAGGCCGCAGGTGATTTTGGCCGATGAGCCGACCGGCAACCTTGACTTGCGAAACCGCGATGTTTTTATGGAGATTCTTAAAGCGGCAAACCGAGATTACGGTATTACAGTCGTTTTAATTACGCAGGAAGTTAGCTTGGTGAAGAAGTACTGCCATGCCTGTATTCTGTGTGAAAAATCCAATCAAGGAAATATTTGCGGTCAGCTGCAATGGCTTTAAAATCCCACGCAGATTACTAAAGGGAGGTAAGATAAATGAGAGGGTCAGATGATGGTATTTATGTTAGACCAATTAAACCGAAAGATCGCGATAAAGAGCCGGGAGCGATTAAAACATTGCGGTATACTATTTCCTATATCCGCTTTAACTTTTTTGCTTTCTTGCTTAATATTTTGACGATTGGCATTGCGGGAATTTCGATTATGGCCTTTGGCTATCTGGCTTATGCCGGCTATCAGGAAGCGCGGAGTAAACTGGAAAATAGTCAGACCAAAAAAATTATCGTCAGCTGTGTGGCTGATGAACGGCTTGATGAGACCAAGCGGTTTAATGCCAAGAAAATTGAAGAAATGAAAAAATTGCCTTGGGTGGTTGTCGCTTTTGAACGGGTCTGCCAGAATGTTTATTTAAATATCTCCGGCGGCGACCCAAAATTGTCTTACATTGAAGGCACGATTCCCCATGACCCAGAAATTGACCCATTGTCAATGGAATGGGGCGGCGGTGTCAGTTCGCAGGACTCGGAAGAAATCGTCGTTACCTCATCGCTTTTAGATGAGCTTATCCGGCCGGCAATGGGGCGCGCTGGCGAATCAAGGGCTTTGCGACCGGAGGTGATTCGTTTGACGGTCAGAAGAACGGCCGGCAACGAAGAAAAAGATTTCCGCCGCGAGTACCAATTGGTCGGTGTCTTGAACAGCAAAATCAAGAAGGCCTTTATTCCGTTACGGCAAGCCAAATATCTGGAAATGTGGTGCGGCAGCAAGATTGACGACATGCCCGTGGTAGGCGGCAAAATTTCTCAACCGGAGATTGAAGTCAAAACCGGCCGCCTGTATGTTTCCAGTAATATCAGCGGAGAGACCCTGGATCAGGCCAAGAAGCATTTCCAAATTGACCTAAAAGAAATTTTTTCTTATCGGGAGCCGGTTATCGGCGACATCGGCGAGATGAGAATTTTCCGAAAAGATAATCAGGCATTTTATAACGCGGATATCGCCAAATTACAGAGCTTATTGCCAAATGATGTTAATATTTTTTCGGGCAATCAGGTTAAGGCGACATTTCGACTGGAACAGCGTGAAGTAAAAGGAGCAATCCTGCAGGCATTTTCCCTAAACGATCCACGTTTACGGAATTTAAAAATGATGGACAACAAAGGCATTGATACGGCCATCACCTCTCTTTACAGCGTGGTTATTTCCAAAGATCTCGCCAGCCGGCATTTGCCTTATGGCCTTGAGTCCCAGCCGGATTTAGTAGTGGAAATCGGACCGTTTCCGGTTAGCCTGAAAATTGTCGGCGCTTCCGAGGGCTATATTAACGATACGCCTTTTGACGCCTTATGCAGCCTTGATACTTTCAATTGTTTAAATCTGAACGTGGAATTAAAGAAGTTTTGCTTGGTGGTCATGACCAATCGGGCGACCGCTAAGCGGCTGAAAAACGGCGACTATCCAGTGAAAAAGGGCCAAACAGCCAAGACCTTTCCGATTATTGAAAAGAAAATCAAAACTTGGGATTCCGACCCAAGTTCTAAGACGGTTCATTCTGCTGCCGGCGCGGATCGGAGAGATTCGGCCACCGCCCAAATAAATTCTTCTAACTCGTCTTTTGATGCGGGAGATTATTGCGCGATTGCCGCTCTGGAAGGCGATCGCGGCTCAATCAGTAAATTCATTAAAGATCATTTCAACGACCCAAAGGTTGAAGTCATTGAACTCTCGGTTGTTGGCAACTGCAAGGTCTTAAGCGGCGACAAGACCAGAGAAGCAGAAATCGCTTTTTGCAATCCGGAAGAAATCAGTCATAGTCAATTGCCTTGGGCCTACCGGAGTTATCCTCTGGAAAGTGGCTCTGGTCTGGCAAGCGAAGAGGATTTTCCGTCGGATTATTCAATTGGGATAGGCGATACCCGCCTTGATTTGGTAAAAATTGACCAGGTCTTTCCGCGCGGGTACATTCTAGTCGGTCAAAAAAAGATGTCGGTTTTACTTCCCGGTCTGCAGAAACTTGAGGCAAAAAAAAGTACTGACGGAGAATATTTACCCGGCTTCCTTGATGTAACCATTAATAATCCGGTTAGTTATGAAAACGTGAAAGCGGCGATTGAGGGGCAGGGGCTTATCGTTAAAGAAGTCCGGGTGCCAAAAAACATCCAGGTGACTTGTTACCAATTCAGTTCGCTTCAGCCAGATGGGAAAATCAGCCGCCAATTAATTTCTTCTTTAAAGGCCGATAGAACATTTCTTGATGTTTGCCCCGAGATTAAAATTGAAGCGGCAATCGGCGGCCTGCCACTGGAAAATAAATTTTCTTTTATCGGCAGTTACGTTGATGACCGGATCAAAACAAACATACCGGTTAAACTTGGCGGTTGGCTTACCGGCTCGTCGCCTAATGAAGTGATGTTGCCGGAAAAAATGCTGGCAAACACCTCTAAGGATCCGAAAAATTTGATTGGTGAAAGCGTGACTCTGATATTTGAACGCCAAGTCAAGAGGTCCTACGGCGAGCCAACACTAGACGTTAAATGCGCTGTGGCCGGAATCACCACTGACGATCATGGCTATCTGCCCTTGGATCTGGTGAAAAGGGCTTACCTCTGGCAAACCGGTCGTCTGCCCTACAACGAGCGCAGTGGCACCTTCGTCAGCTCGGAAAACCTTTACGATAAATCCGGCCACGAGTCGTGCAAGATCTACGTCAGAAATATTGCCGACGTTCGGCCGGCCGTTAACTACTTGCGCCAAGACCTTGGCTATGATACGGAAGATTATCTAAAAGATCAAGAACGAATTCGCGAGCTGGGCCGGATTTTGACTTTCTTGGTGATGATGATTGTTGTTGGCAACGTGATTTCCGGCATTCTTAATGTCGTGATCACCACCTTAATGAACACCAAAACCAGGATTTATGAAATCGGCATCTTGCGGGCTCATGGCGCCAGCAATCGGTTGATTAAACGGATTTTTTTCCAACTCGGCTTAATGATGGGATTCGCCTCCTTTGCGGTTGCTTTTGCGGCCGCACCGCTGGTAATCGAACTGATCGCTTTTTCAATCAAGAAGGCCTTCTCAGTTGAGCTGACCAGGATTATGTCGGTCCCGTTTATCAGTTTTGATTACTGGTGGCTGCATTTGCTTGGACTGTTAATTACGGTTTTGTTCTGTGTCTTCGGCGTATTTTGGTCAGCGCTTTTGGCCTGCAAAACGCCAATTGTTAAGGCCTTAATTTCCGGAAAATAAGGAGGAAGTAAAATGAATCAAGAAGAACATGACCAAAACGAAGGATTACCTTCAATTCCAATTAAGACCCCTGAAGCAGAACCCGATCGCGAACCGATTTTGCTTAAACCCATGTTCTCGCCGTTTTTGAGGAAGAGGCAGAAAAGTTCGTGGTCCGCTTTTCAGATCATCGGTCAGTTGATTATCATCGCCGGTTTTTTCTCGGCGGGCTGGATCGCGCATGATTATCGGTCGCAGCTGAAACCACTGATTAATAAAATTAATCCGTCGCCCGCGCCAACACCTGAACCGTTTATTGAGTTAAACAAATCGCTGGTTGTGGCCATGCTCTCGGAAATCAACGCCGAGCAGAAGCGAGTCAGTGATGATAAATACGGATTGCAAGATAGGATTGACCGGTGCGATTTAACCTGGAAGGTTTTGAGAAATTCCGGTTACACTAAGGATTCAAATGAATGTAAGGGAATCTTCAAAGAAGCCCGGGAGCTTAAGAGGGGTTTGATTCAGAATAATCAACAGCTGGCCAAACTCAATAAAGCGGCCGATGGCTTGCGCGATGTGCTTCAGGACATTCGTTTGAAGGGCTATGTTATCAATAATCCGAAAACCCAGAAGTTGGTTTCTAATGTTGAGATTGCTCTGGGCGTCCGCCAGGGTCTTAATGAAGATGGCGGCGGATTAATTTCAGACCGAGATTGGAATGGCGAGGACCCCGACGAATTTATGAAGGGCCTTAAAAATAGCGGTCTAGAAAAACCGGTTGTCACTCCGTCATCGGTTCCGGTTGCGACCCAGTCGCCGGCTTCAAAAATTCCCGTCGCGGTGCCGATAACCGGGAATCAGTAACGTTCTTTTTTGACCGTTCTTTATCAATATCAACAGTCCAGTACTAAAAGTGCTGGACTTTTTATTTATATTTAATGCCTTGACAACCAGGGTAATTAAGCGTAAATTGAAATGAAACGAATGGTTTTTTGACAATTAATTATTATCAGGAGGAAGATAAATGAGCCGCAGAAAAAGGAAATCAAACTTATTTCGATTCCCGACCAGTAAGTGGTGGCGTCGCGGCCAAGCCTTAGCCGATTTTTTAGGCGGTATGATTTTTGGCCTGGCGGAACAATTGGCTGGCTGGCTGATTAGGTTTTTTAAGTTTTTTGGGCGGGTAATCTATTGGTTAATAATCAAGATTCCGGGTCGTAAGAAGAAAGACACGAGACAAAACGAAATCCAGCCAGAAAAAAATTTACCGAAAGAAACTGCCAGTCCTTTGGCGGACTGGCCGCCTCAAGCCCAAGAGGCCATTGCCGCCTTAATTTCTTTGGGGGTGGCAAAAGCAAACGCCGGCCCGGCCATTGCCAAGGCCCGGGCTAACCTTGGGTCAGGCGCTTCAACCCAGGATTTAATTAGAGAAGGTCTGAAATACCGACGCGGAATATCGGAGATGGGAGCGGAAAAATGATTGGCGATAAAAATTTTTGGCTTTCAGTTATGATTTTTATAGTTGCTTGGTATTTATGGAAAAGCTTGTTGATGTATCCGTTGCGGCTGTTGGTCACTCTACTTCATGAAAGCGGCCACGCCTTAGCCGCGGTTTTGACCGGTGGCGCCACGGAATTTATCAGTGTTGATATTCGTGGCAATGGCCGCGCGGTAACCAAGGGCGGGATCCGGCTGGTCATTTTAAACGGTGGCTATTTGGGCAGCGTGATTCTTGGCGTTTTTGTCTACCTTCTGCCTTATGGCCGATTTGGCCGCTATGCCCTAATGATTTTAGCCGCCTTGCTTTTGCTGATTGCCATTTTGTGGATCAGGGACTTTTTTACTATGATTTTTTCGCTCGGCTTAGGTCTGGGACTGGTTTTAATCAATTTATCGGTCTCCAATTCTTCCGCCATGCTCGTCGCCAAGTTTATCGGTTCTTGCTGTATTCTTTACTCGGTGTTAAATATTGATTTCCATTTTCGTTACGGCAGGATGTTCTTTAACCGCCAAACCGACGATCAGGAATTGGCAAAATTAACAAAAATACCTGCCCGCCTTTGGCAGTTGGTCTGGCTCATTATTTCTCTGGTTATTTTTCTGCTCCTTACCAAGTCCACCCTAATGGAATAGGGCGATGCCCAAATTTTTGCTTTAGCAAAAATTTTATTCCACAGGGTGAACCCTTAACGGTGTTTATTAGTAGCATTTATTAAGTCCGGACCGAGAGTGGTGCCGGACTTTTTAATTTTTTTTATCAATTTCCGCCATTTGGTTCAAATCTATCATTCGTGTTATAATTAATTTGGAAAATATTAATTTTTAATCTTTAAATGCCAAGTCAAATTGAAAAAAAATGGCACAGTTTAAGTATGGCCAAAGTTTTTGCGTTGCTAAAAAGCGCAAAAGCCGGCTTATCCGGCGCCGAGGCAAAAAATCGGCAAAAAATTTACGGCTTAAATCGTCTGCCCAAAGAAAAGCCCTTTTCGCGCTTAAAATTATTGATTAGCCAAATAAAGTCACCTTTGGTTTATATTTTGTTTTTTGCCGCGATAATTTCACTACTGCTTGACCACCTTACTGATTTTAGCGTCATATTTTTTGTCGTGGTGGTAAATACCATCTTTGGCTTTTGGCAGGAAAGCAAGGCCAACAAGTCCTTGGAGAAGCTGAAAGAAATCATCAAATACAAAGCCAAGGTCTTGCGCGATGGTTATGAAGTGATGATTGAGGCGGACGAACTGGTTCCCGGCGATGTTATATTGGTTTCGGCCGGCGATCGGATTCCGGCTGATGCCAGAATATTTATCGCCGATAATTTGCAGATTACCGAAGCCGCTTTAACCGGCGAATCAAATCCCTCAAAAAAAGGCGTCCGGGTTTTATCTGATAATGTGCCCTTGGCTGACCGGGAAAATATGGTTTATCTGGGCACCTTGGCCTCTCGCGGCAGCGGTTGGGCCGTGGTTTGCGCCACGGGCGGCAGAACAGAAGTGGGTAAGATTGCCGGGCTAATAAGAGAAGTTAGGGAAGAAAAAACGCCTCTTCAGAGAAAGCTGGCCCAATTCAGCAATTGGCTTACTTTAGTTATCGTTTTTTTATGCCTGTTAATTTTTATTATCGGATTTTTGGCGGGTAAGGATCCGATAGAAATGCTTATGTTCACGGTCGCCTTGGCCGTGGCCGCCATTCCCGAAGGATTATTAGTCGCGGTGACCATTATTTTAACGGTTGGCATGCAGTTTATTCTAAAACGGCAGGCCTTGGTCAGAAAGCTTATTGCCACCGAAACCTTGGGCAGCGTTTCCATTATTTGCGCCGATAAAACCGGCACCATTACCACCGGAGAAATGCAAGTTTCAAAAATTATTACGGCCGACAAAGAATACGCCATTCCCCAGAGCGGTGAATATTTAAAAAAAGAAAAAGTGCAGGACTTAATTTTAAAAATTTCTGTTTTGTGCAGCAGCGCGCAAATTGAAAATCCCAACGCCGAATTGGAGGCCTTAAGGATTATCGGCGACCCCACGGAAAAGGCGCTTGTTTTAGCGGCCGTCCAATCCGGATTCAATAAAGAGAAATTAGACAATGATTATACCAAGCAATCAGCCATTCCCTTTGATTCGCAGAAAAAGTTTATGGCCACGATTCATAATCATGCGAGTGAAAACCATCAGCATGTTTTTGTTAAGGGCGCGCCCGAGATTGTCTTTAAATTTTGTCATCAGGTGTTGGTTGAAGGCATGGCCAAGCCATTAGACGTTAAAATGCAAGAGTATTTAAAAACCAAACATGAAAATTTAACCAAGAAGGGCTTGCGCTTATTGGGCTTTGCCTATAAAACCGGTCAATTTAAAAACATAGAGGCAGAATTAAATGGCTTGGTTTTTTTGGGTTTTGTCGCCCTCAAGGATCCATTGCGAGAGGGGATTAAAGAAACATTTCAGTTGTGCCATCGGGCGGGCATCAGGCCGGTAATTATCACCGGCGACCATAAATTGACCGCTAAAGCGATTTTTGAAGAATTGAAATTGCCGGTTGACGGCAATATAATTGAAGGCAGCGAGCTTGATAAATGGGACGACGAAGAATTAAAAAAGCAAGTAAAGCATATAGATGTTTACGCGCGCGTTGAGCCGATTCATAAATTAAGGATTGTCAAGGCCTGGCAAGCGTGCGATGAGGTTGTGGCCATGACCGGCGATGGCATCAATGACGCGCCGGCCATAAAATCGGCTGATATCGGCATTGCTTTGGGCAGCGGCTCGGATGTGACCAAGGAAACAGCTGATTTGGTCTTATTGGATAATAATTTTAAGGTTATAGTGGCGGCTATTGAGCAGGGCCGGATAATTTTTGACAATATTAGAAAAGTAATTTTGTATTTGCTTTCTAATAGTTTTGCCGAAATGATATTAATTGCCAGTAGCATTGTTTTGGGTTTGCCTATGCCGATTTTAGTCACCCAAATTTTATGGATAAATTTAATTACCGACGGCTTGCCTAATTTAGCGATTGCCTTGGAGCCCGGCGAAAGAGGGGTAATGGCCGACCGTCCTCGTCGGCGAAATGAGCCGCTTTTAAGCCAGCAGATGAAAATTTTAATTTTTGTTATCGGCCTGATTGTAAATTTTATGTTGTTGGGCGTTTTTGTATATTTACTGCGAATTTCTAATAACCTTGATTATATTCGGACCATTATTTTCGCCGCGCTTGGAATGAATACCTTGTTTTATGTTTTCAGTATTCGCTCGGTTCGGCATTCAATCTTTGCGCAGAACCCTCTTAGCAATAAATATCTTAATTTTGCGGTTTTAACTTCGGTTGTTATATTGCTTGCCGCCATTTATGTTCCTTTTCTTCAAGAGGTCTTCCAGACCGTATATTTGGGGTGGACTGAATGGATGTTTGTGGTGGCGATTAGTATCATCCAGATAATGCTGATAGAATTAGTAAAATATTATTTTATAATTAAAAGAAATAAATCCTTAAGCCATGCCCAGTAGTGAAAATTTGAACATTTGGTTGGGCAGATATTGTAGGGTTTTTACAAGATATTTACCAAATAAAGGTAAAAGTTTATAAAAAAATATAATTCAAATTTCTACTACTGGGCATGCTGAATAACGTATTATTAAAAAATATCAATCTGCGCGAAGGCGAAAGGATAAAGAGGATTGTCCGGCGCTCAACCTGGCATTATTTCTGGCCGATAATATTGGCGATTATTTTAATTATTCTGCCCTTCTTTTTAATCTACCCGCTTTTCCAAAGGGGCTGGTGGGGGATGGCGATTTTTTTTCTCTTATTGATCTTCGGCGTTTGGCTTATTTTAAGAATTTATTTTTCTCATTTTTTCACGGTTTTCGTGATGACTAATATGAGAGTTATTGATTTTGACCAGAGGGGATTATTTAATCAGGTTGTGACCGAGGCGCTTTATGGCAAGATTGGCGATGTTTCCTGCGAGTCCCGGGGCGCGGTCAATGCGATTCTACGTCTGGGCAATATTTATATCAATCTTTTAAATAAGGGACGGGTGAAATTAAAATTAAGCGCCATTAAAAATCCCCAGAGCGTGGTCGGCGATATTTTATATTGGCAGGAAAATTACCTAAAAGGCAATTCTGCCGGCGGCGCGCAAGCCGGATTTCTGCTTAATAAGATTAAAGAAAAGATGGGCGATGACGCTTTTAATAAATTGATTACCGATTAAATAAATCCAGCCCCGTCTTTCGCGAGGGGCGGGGGTATTTCAAAGGTGCTGGATAAATGCTATAATATGCTTAATCGCTCACGGCGCAAAAATAAATATCATTTTTCTCGCGTTCAGATAATCATCGCCATTGGCAGTATTATTTTGATTTTTTTGATTGTCGGCATTATTAAAGAGAAGATTAACCGCCGCCAAATTGATAATGAAGTTGCCAATTTAGAGAAACAGGTTAAAACATCAGAAAAGGAAAATCTGGAACTTGGGTCTCTGATTGAAGAATGGCGCGGCGGGAGCCGAGTGGAAAAAGAAGCGCGTCTTAAATTGGGCCTAAAAAAGCCGGGAGAAAAGGTGGTGATGATTATGAAAGAAACACCCAGCGCCCCCGAGAATATTATTAATAAAAATACCGAGATTATCGGCAATATTATCAAACCAAAGGAATTAGAGGGAGCGGCCAATCCCTTAAAATGGTGGCGTTATTTTTTTTCAAAAATATAAATAATTAATTATTATGGCTCAACTATCTCCGGAAAAAAAAGTGAAGCTCAAAGCCGACGTCCTCGCCGAATTAGAAGCTGATTCCCGCCGTCTTTCTGGTTTAAAAAATAATATTAGTGAAAAGCCACCGAGGGAAAAACGGACGGTTAAAATTTCCTCGGAGCGGATCGGCGAGGCGGTTCTTGAAGTCAATAAGCCGCTCAAAGAAAATTTACCAAATAAAATTAAGGTAAGATTGCCAAAAATTAATTTGCCTAAAAATAATCTTTTTTTCGCCATGATTAAAGGCGCCATTATTCTAATATCGATTATTTTGCTTGTTCTCGTTGTTGATATCGTCTTTATTTATAAATTCAGCTGGCAAGATAATTTCAGCTATCAGGTCGCTAAAATTTTTAATTTGCCGGCCGGCGCGGTTAACGGCCAGAACATTAAACTCATTGATTATTTAGATAATATTAGAGTCCTAAAAGTAGCGATAAGCAATAATCGGGAAGGCGTGGCTCTAAATTTGGGCGGGGGAAATAATGTCAATGAAAAAATATTTCAAATTTTAACGGCCAATAATTTAGTGAAAGAACAGTTGAGAAAGTATAATAAAGTCGTTAATGAACAGGACTTGGACAATCCCCTGAAGGCCATAATTACCCAGCTGGGCGGCAAGCAAAAAGCCGAAGAAACCATCAGCCGTTTATATAATTTGAATTTGGGCGAATTTAAGGAAAAAATTTTAAGGCCGCTGATGGAGCGGGAAAATTTGCAGGCCGCGATAATGAAAGATGAAAATTTAGAAATTAATAAGGAAGCGAAATTTAAAGCCGAAGAGGTTTTAAAAATCGCTCTTCAGCCAAAGGTGGATTTTAAGGTCTTAGCCAAGCAATATACGGAAGACGAGGCGGGCATAAATACAGGCGGCGACTTGGGGCTGATTTCCAAAGGTGAAACCGCGCCCGAGTTTGAATCAATTGTATTTTTTCTGCCGCCACGCACGGTTTATGATAAATTATTTGTTAATAAAATCGGCTACTATATTATTAAGGTGGATGAAAAATTAACCGACCCGGAGAGCGGACGGGAAAGCGTGAAAGTTAGCGATATTTTAATTCGCGTTGATGTGGATAAATACATCAAAGGACTAATGGATAAAGCGGTGATTAAAAAGTATGTTCGGTAAATATTTGAGCCACCCATCGGATTCGAACCGATGACCTACGCGTTACGAGTGCGTTGCTCTACCAACTGAGCTAGGGTGGCCTAAGCGGGATACGGGAGTCGAACCCGTCTTTCTACCTTGGGAAGGTAGCATTAAACCGATTAATTAATCCCGCAGACAGTATATATAGTATATAATTTTTTGCCAAAAATCAATGATTTTAAATATTATCTCATCAAAAAACAGCCAAAAGCACGGTTGGAGGCAATTTAAAACAAGTTATTTTGTTTTTTTTGTGATATTTACGCCATTAATGGCTTTTTTCTTTCTCATAAATCCCGTCCGGGCGGAAAATTTTGTTTTTATCAGGCAGATTGAATATCCCTTGAATAAAAATTATATTTTAACCTCGCCGGCCGAGGAAATAACGTTTTCGGTGGCGGCCAACTCCATCGATCAAAATGCGGTGATTAAATTAATGCATTTGGCCGATCAGAAAAATATCAGCGATTATTTTACCTATTCAGAAAATATTGAACCCGCCAGCGATTTGTACTATTTTGAATTTGTGAATAAGGACGGTTTTCAAAAAACCAGCTATTCAATCCGGCCGAAAATTACCATCAAATACAAACCGGATAATAAATATAAAGAAATATATTATTACAGCTGGCTGTATTTAAAATTTTTAAAATTAGATACGATTCGCGATACCATTAATAATACCCTAACTTTTGAAATTCCCGAGCAACAATCGCTTATTTTTGCTTTGTTTGATGAAAAGGAAATTGCGGGCAAGGCCTCATGGTATGTCCATAATAAATATAAAAATCAATTAATCGCGGCCAGCGTGGATTTTGCCCAGGACGCGAAGGTAAGAGTCATAAATTCCGACAACAACAAAGAAGTTATTGTCACCATAAAGGATTATGGCCCAAAGAAATGTCCCGATTGGACCGAGAAAGAACAAAAAACCATGGGCCCCTGCCAAGATCGGCTATTGGATTTATCAAAAACCGCTTTCAAAGTTTTGGCGCCGACCAGCTTGGGCATAATAAATGTGAAAGTAATGCCCGCGGAATAAAATACTAATATGATTCATTTAATCAAAGTAACAAAAAAATTTGAGGGCGAGACCGTGGCCCTAAAGGAGGTCGCGCTTCATATTGAGCCCGGCGAGTTTGTTTCTATTGTCGGCCAGTCGGGCTCGGGCAAAACCACCATTATCCGCTTATTGATCGCGGAAATCAGGCCGACCGCCGGTAAAATTATTATCGGCGGCTGGGATATTACCGATATCAAACGCCGTCAAATTCCCATATTGAGGCGGCAAATCGGCGTAGTATTTCAGGATTTTAAATTATTGCCCAAAAAAACGGTATTTGAAAATGTGGCCTTTGCCTTGCAGGTTTCCGGCAGCGCCAAAAGCCGCATCAATAAAATTGTGCCGCAGGTTTTAAAAATCGTGGATTTGGAAGATAAGACGGGCCGGTATCCGCAAAATTTGTCGGGCGGCGAAAAGCAAAGGGTGGCGATTGCCCGAGCCCTGATTCATCGGCCGAAAATATTATTAGCCGATGAGCCGACCGGCAATTTAGACGCCTTAAATTCAAAAGATATTATTGATTTGCTTTTGAAAATCAATGATTTCGGCACGACCGTGGTTTTGGTTACCCACAATAAAGATATTGTTAATTCGTTAAGAAAACGAGTCATCACTCTTGAGCGCGGCGTCGTTATCCAAGACCAGAAAGTGGGAAAGTATGTTTTATAAATTATAAACCTTGATTATGTTATTAGTCGCCATACACCGAAGCGTGCTTTTCGCCCTCCAATCATTTTGGCGAAATTTTTGGCTGTCTCTGGCCACGATTTTTATAATTTTTTTGGCGTTTGTCTCAATTAATTTTTTAATTTTTCTCAGCGCCGTCTCTGATTCGGCCATAAACGCGGTCAAGGAAAAAATTGACGTGTCAATATATTTCAAGCCCGATATCAGAGAAAGCAAAATCAACGAAGTCAAATCGCATTTAGAGACCTTGTCCCAGGTAAAAGAGATTACTTATCATTCTTCGGCGCAAAATTTGGAAAGTTTTACCCAGCGCCACGCCAGTGATGCGGTCATCAGCGATACCTTAAAAGAATTGGCGGGCAATCCGCTGGGCGCCACTTTAATTATTAAGGCGAAAGAATTATCCGATTATCCCGAGATATTAAAGGCCGTGGACAATCCCGCCTATAATGAATTAATTGAAGAGAAAAATTATGACGACCATCGCGTCGTCATAGACCGCATTAACAGCATTACCAACAACATCAGGCGAGGCGGGCTGATTATCAGCTTGATATTTGTGATCATCGCCATTCTCATTGTTTTTAATACCGTAAGAATCGCGATTTTTACCCATCAAAATGAAATCAGCATTATGAAACTGGTGGGCGCGAGCAATTGGTTTATCCGAGCGCCATTTATATTGGAAAGCATATTTTCCGGCGTGATTGCCTGTTTATTGGCCGTGGCTTTGGTGTATCCCGTCTTATCGTTCATCCAGCCCCATCTTGCCAATTTTTTTGACGGCGCCGCTTTTGATCTGGTCGGCTATTTTAATCAGCGCTTCTTGCTTATTTTCGGCGGCCAGCTCTTGGGAATTATTCTTTTAAATATTATTGCCAGCAGCTTGGCTATTGGAAAATATTTGAAGGTCTAAGCGGCTTGAAAAAAATAAAATTATTTGATATAATAATTAAGCTTAAAATATAAATATTATTATGGCAAAAAGAAAAAGAGACCCGAGAGTTAAAGTGCCGATTTTAAAGCATACTTTAAAAAGAAAGAAGAAGTAGATTTTCTCCCCCACAATGGGGGAGATTTAGGAAAAAGAAATATTCGGGGATCGTCTAATGGTAGGACAGTGGCCTTTGAAGCCATTAATTCTGGTTCGAATCCAGGTCCCCGAGCAAATAACAAAATTAATTATATTTAATTAACTCAAATTAACTTAATATGGGAAATTTTAATCGAGATAATAAAAAATCTAGTGGCGGTTTTAACCGTGGATTTGGCGGTGGTAAATCGTTTGGCAATGAAAAGAGATTCGGCGGAAGAGACGGCGGTAAGCCGGCGATGTATAAAGCGACTTGCAGTGAATGTGGCGCGAGTTGCGAACTGCCTTTTAAGCCGACCGGAGACCGGCCCGTGTTTTGCCGTGATTGTTTTGGAAAACAGGGCGGCGGCGGCGGCCGGCCGAATAAATTCGGTGGTGAAAGACGCGAAAAACCTCGTTTTGAAGATAGACAAATGCATAATGCGGTTTGCGCTAAATGCGGCAAGGATTGCCAAGTGCCCTTTAGGCCGACGGCCGGCAAACCTATTTTTTGCAATGATTGTTTTGATAAGGGCGGAAGCGGCTCGCCTCGCGGCGAAGCGGGCAGCAAAGATTCCTCTGGCGGAATCATGGAACAGATCAAGATGTTAAATGCCAAAGTTGATAAACTTATAAAAGTGTTAATTCCGAATGCTTCGGTAGAAAAAGTTGATAAATCGGAGTTTAGAAAAGAAGTAATGGTTAAAGAAGTCGTGAAAGGAAAAGCCAAAACAAAAATTGCGTCGAAAAAAATTTCAGCTAAAAAGAAAAAATAAGAATGGATAAAATACCGGAAAAAGAATTGAGGATTTTAAAAAAATTGAAGACGCCGGTTAAGATTCAGGATTTTTTGGATAAAATGAAAATTAATTTTGAAAAAGACGGTGATACTTTTTTCTCGCCCCTGTCGGTATTGGAGAAAAGGACTTGTCATTGTTGCGAGGGCGCGATTTTAGCGGCTTTGGCTTTGCGCGTCAATGGTTGGCCGCCCTTGGTCTTAGACCTTACGGCCAGTAAAAATGATTTTGACCATGTGGTGGCGGTTTTTCAAATAAACGGCAAGTGGGGAGCGATTTCTAAAACCAATCACGCGTGCCTAAGATATCGGGAGCCGGTTTATGCCTCAATCAGGGAATTGGTAATGAGTTATTTTCATGAGTATTTTGACGACCGGGGCCGAAAAAATTTAAGAAGCTATTCGCGGCCAGTTAATCTTAAACGGTTTGATTCCCGCAACTGGATGACCACCAAAAAACACATTGATTACATTCCTGAATATTTAGTGGAGGTAAAACATTATCCCATTCTTAACCGAAAACAGATTAGGAATTTGAGAAAAGCCGACCCGATTGAAATCAAGGCCGGTAAAATTACGGAATGGAAGGGAAATTTTTAATTGGCCGATCTTATTGGCTGATCTTGATTTTTCCCAAAAATTTGTTTAGGATTAATTTGATTTATGTCCTTTTTGATAGTTTTTTAACCCAATCTTTTACTCCTAAAATATCTTTTAAGCTGGGATTAAAAATTGGCTGGTGAGTTTTTAGAATTTTTTCAATAATTTTCGGAATATCTAAAAAGCTAATTTTATTTTCCAAAAACATTTCCACTGCCACTTCGTCAGCAAAATTCAGAGCCGCCGGCATTGTTCCCCCGATTTTCCCGGCCAAGTAAGCATAATTTAGACAGGGAAAGGTTTTGGTGTCCGGTTTTTGGAAAGATAAATTTTTAATTTCGGCTAAATCTAAATTTTTCCAGGGATTTTGGAGGCGTTGTGGATAAAAAAGAGCATATTGGATAGGGAAGCGCATATCTGGCCGGGAAAGCAGGGCTTTTATGGTCCCGTCATTGAATTCTACCATTGAATGAATAATCCCTTCAGGATGAATCAAAACCTCGATTTTTTCAAGAGGCAGATCGAAGAAATATTGAGCTTCGAGGACCTCAAAACCCTTGTTCATTAAGGTCGCCGAATCAACCGTAATTTTCGGCCCCATTTTCCAAACAGGGTGGGAAAAGACCTGTCCCTTTTTTATCGAATTTAAGTCCGCCTTTTTCCAATTCCTAAACGGTCCTCCGGAACAAGTTAGAATTATTCTTTTTAAGGTTTTTTTATCCTCTCCCCTGAGGCATTGGAGGATAGCCGAATGTTCTGAATCGAGGGGGAACAATTGAGCCCCGTATTTTTTTAAAGCCTTCTTTATTAGGGGACCGGCTGCCACTAAAATTTCCTTTGTTGCCAAAAAAATTATTTTTTTCTCTTTGATGGCCCTTAGGGTAGCTTCCAGGGCTACTGTTCCTGGAATGGCCACTACCACATTATTAACCCAGGGGAAGCTCACCAATTTTTCAAGAGATTTTGGGCCATTTTCTTCGAGGACAACCATCCTTGGTTTAAATTCCTTTATTTGAGAAGTTAGTTCGGTTGTTTTATTTTTAGCAGCGATACCTACCACTTTGTAGGTTTGGGAATAAGCCCTGATTACCTCTAGAACCTGTCTGCCTATTGATCCGGTGGATCCTAAAATAATCAAATTTTTCATTTTAAAATATTTAACCCCTTATTTTGAGGATGACAGATAAAAATGTCGCCATTAAAATTTTTAAAATTTTCGGCAATTTTTTTAGCTAATTTATAATTATTCGTTCCACAAAAAATGGTTGGACCCGAACCAGAAAGTTTGGGTTTTAGATTAAATTTTAAAAAACATTTTTCTGCCTTTTTGATTTCCGGACAAATTTCTCGATTTATTTCCAAAAAACTTTTCCCTGTTTTATCATAAAGATTATAAATCGCCTTGGTTTCGACTCTTTTATGGGGGCGGGAAAGCACAAAAAATTTCGGCACTCTTAGTTTAATCGACGTAACTAATTCCCCAATTCCTTCAATCCGGCAAGTCCCGCCGTAAAAGAAAAAGGGAACATCCGAACCCACCCTTATCCCAATTTCCCCCAACTCCTTTAGTGATAATCTCAAATTATAAAGCTTATTCAAGGCGATTAAGGTGGCGGCAGCATCCGTGCTGCCGCCACCGAGACCAGCGGCAATGGGAATGACTTTTTGAAGGTGAATCCGGCAGGGCAGTTTTCGTTTAAGCTCTTTTTCCAAAATTCTTTTCGCTCTTAAAATAATGTTTTCCGATTCAGGACAGATAATACTGCCTGAAAAACAATCTTTTTTTGATTTCTCAAATAGTAAAAAATCAGCCAAATCAATTGATTGAAAAGTGCTTTCAATATTATGATAGCTGTCTGGTCTTTTGCCTAAAATTTTAAGATTAAGGTTTATTTTCGCATTCGCCTGAATTAAAATCGATTTCATTCTTTTATTGTATCAAATTTTACTGATTAGAGAAATAAACAATGTTTCGGCGGACTAGACTTTTTATTTTGGAAAATAAATTTTCGGCGGGCAGTTCGTCAGTTCAGATTTTGTTTTTTGGATTTATGGATTAAATTCGGCAAAGTAATCGTGAAAGTTTGTTGATATTCTTGTTGAGGAGCCAATCATAAAAGAAAGCGGTTCAAACCGCTTTTTTTATAGTTGGCAAAAAACCAGATTTATGTTAAGGTTGCGGCTAGAAACGGCTTTATAAGCTGATTGTACTTTTTTCAATCTAATAAGGAGAATAAGGTCATGCTAGACACCTTTAAAAGAGCCACGGCAGAGGTTTTGGCCGCCATCCATCAGGAAATGAAGATTCGCCGGACAAATGAGGTTTTCCTTTTATTCACCATGGGAAGCCAGTTTGACCATTTGATTTTCCAGGCCCTAAGCAAGCTTGGAATTTATTGTCTTATTGCCGACCCGGCTTCGGTCACGGCCACTGATGTTTCCGCGCTCAAACCAGTGGGCATTATAATTTCAGGCGGACCCGCTTCGGTTCAGGCCGAGCCGCCGCCATTTGATGAAAAAATTTTTGACCTCGGCATCCCGGTGCTTGGCATTTGCCTTGGGTTTCAGATGTGGGCAAAACATATTGGCGTTTGCGTGGCGTCGTCTCTTCATAAGGAATTTGGCACGCATCAGGCAATAGTAATATCCGATAGCGGGCTTTTTAATGGTTGTGATTCAATAATTTCCGTGCTTCAGAGCCATGGCGATCAAGTAGAATTCAATGATCGCCTGAAAATTTTGGCTTTAACCTCCAAAATTCTGTCCGCGGCTTCATATCAGCATTTATATGGCGTGCAATTCCATCCCGAAGTCACGGAAACCATTTGCGGACCGCTTATTTTTCAAAATTTTTGTTTTAAAATTTGCGGCGCTAAGGATTGTTTTCCGGCGCATAACGTCGCTGAGCAAAAAATTATTCAGCTTCATGAAGAAGTCGGTGATAAAAGAGTTCTCCTCGCGCTCTCGGGCGGATCGGACTCATCAACCGTGGCTTATCTGCTGAAGGAGGCAATCAAAAATCAAGCTGGTCAAATCCGAGCGGTTTATATCAAGGGACTTGACCGTCCTGATGACGAATTATTCGTCCGAAAGCATTTTAGCCATCAATCATGGCTGGAGCTTGTCATTATTGATGCCACTGTTCAATTTTTGGAAGCGCTTGCCGGAAAGAGCGGTATGCGAGATAAGCGTCTGGCCATGCGCTCGGTCTATAAGGATATTTTAGAAGTTCAAGCCAAAGAGTTTGGCGCTGATTTCATCGCTCAAGGCACCTTATACACCGACATTTCCGAAAGCGGCGGCGGTCTGGCCAGTGGCGCGCGAAAAGCGGTAATTAAAATTCACCATAATACCAACTTGGGATTTAGCCTTCCCGAGCTTACGCCCCTTGATGATTGCGTTAAAGACGGGGGACGCAATATTGGCCGAGACATTGGCGTGCCCGAAGAGCTTTTGGTCCGCCATCCATTTCCCGGTCCCGGCCTTGCGGTTCGGATTGAAGGAGAGGTTACGGCCGAAAAACTGGCTATGGCCCGACAGCTCGACGGTATTTATATTGAGGAGCTTCGCCGAGCCGATCTTTATCGGCAAATATGGCAAGCGGGAGCCGTGGTTACTCTCTCAATCCACACTTATACCAAAGGCGATGATGCCGGTAGCGGACCCGTTATTGCCCTGTGGGCGGTTTGGAGCGTGAATGGATTTACGGCCCGAGCCGCTTTCCTGCCCCCTGATTTTATTGAGCATTTAATTCGGCGAATCGGAAACGAGGTTTTAGGCATCGGCGCCATTGTTTATCGCTATTCCGACAAGCCACCCTCTACTATTGAGTGGGGATAGTATGAGATGGTTACAAAACTATATTTCTCTAAATCCGATTATCTTATAAAAGAGATGGTCGGTTTTTTTTGATTTTTAAATAACAAATTTTATCCTCTCTTGATTAAATAATCAAATTGTGATATAGTTACCAGAGGTCATCGCGCCTATTCTAATTAATTAAAAAATTACAATGGACGACCAACAGAACCCGGCAGTGGATCCTCAAAAAGAGGCCACGGCTGTGGAAGAATCAACAGAAGAGCAGACAGAAGAAGAAACTTCAACACCGGAAGTCACAACCGAAGAAGAAGTTACACCTGAAAAAACCGAAGATACACAAGAGTAAATTTCAAATCCCACCCTTACCGGTGGGATTTGTTTTTTTATTTTAATTTTAGAAGCCAGATTAAGAATTTAAATTTGACTATAAACCGCATTGGTAATAAAATTAATTAATTATGAATATAGAAAAATTATTTACAATCTTAAAAGAACAACCCGTCTATCGCGTCAAGCAAGTCAAAACCGCGATTTTTAAAAATTTAATAGATGACTGGGCCGGGGCATTAAATTTGCCGCTTACTTTGCGCGAAGAATTAAATAAGGACTGTCCACTACAAATTGACGGCCAAGTTTTTCAATCCACCGATAAATCATTTAAGTCGCTTATTACTTTGGCCGATGGTTTAAAAATTGAGTCGGTTTTGCTTGGCCATAAAGACGGCCATCACACCATTTGTGTTTCTTCGCAGATTGGCTGTCCGCTCAAGTGCGGATTTTGCGCGACCGGACAAATGGGTTTTAAAAGAAATCTAACCGTCTGGGAAATTGTGATGCAGGTTTTGTTTTTTTTGAGATATTTGAAAGCCAAAAAAATTGATTTGGAAAAATCAATTAATGTGGTTTTTATGGGCATGGGCGAGCCGTTTTTAAATTATGATAATGTGATGGCGGCGATAAAAATTTTAAACGATAAAGACGGGCTCAATATCGGCGCGCGGCATATTTCAATTTCCACCGTCGGCATTATTGAGGGGATAAATAAATTAGCCAAAGAAAATTTGCAAGTTAACCTGGCGATTTCTTTGCATGCGCCGGAAGATTCTCTTCGTTCAAAACTGGTGCCGGTCAATGAAAAATATTCTATTGGAAAAATACTATCTGCTGTTGATAGCTATATTGAAAAAACCTCTCGCCGGGTGATGTTTGAATATATTCTCGTTGATGGCGTCAACGACCGCGAAAAGGACGCGGAACAGTTAGCGGCCTTAATGGACCGTCCTTTATACTTTGTTAATTTAATCTCTTATAATCCCACGGGTAAATTCAAACCGTCGTCCGCGGAGAATATTAATCGCTTTCGCCAGACCTTACAGCGTTCGGGAATTTTTGTGACCCAGCGCTATCATTTTGGCGGTAAAATCAAAGCCGCTTGCGGCCAACTGGCAGGTGATTGACTTTTCTGAATTTTTTAGGTAAATTATAGGCACTATATTGGAGGGTATACGCACCTTCTATTTTTATTTTAAAGCAAAGGAGAATGCTTAATGTCGCATTCTACAGAATTGCCACCCGAGCGATTGCTTAAAGTATCAGCAAAAGAACTCGAGATGAAACGATTTGAGTCATCGGAAATTGAAGCAATTTTTAGGGCCTGCAATGCCTTTTGGTTGCATAATGGCAACCCAAAGAAACCGCACGTGGTTTTGACCTCGGGCCTTTGCAGTAATGGCTACATCAATTGCCGCGAAGTGCTTAAACGCAGTAATCTTTGCCAAATCATGGCCCAGCAACTTGTCTATTTACTTGAGCACTATCGGAGTTGGCTTGATAATTTTAATAACCCCATCGAATGGGTGGTTGGTTCGGCTTCGGCCTCAACCGGTCTTGCCAAAGACGTGGCCAATATCCTCGGCGCCAAATGGTACCCGCTTCAAAAGGGTCCGGACAAAACCCAGATTTGGGACGGGGTGATTATTGAAGAGGGAGAAACGGTTCTGCACGTTGAGGAATTAATGACCACGGCACTCACCGCCAAAATGGTGCGGCAAGGCATTAAAGCGGCGCATAAACACCCGATTAATTTCCTGCCGTTTTTGCCGGTCATCATTCATCGCCCGGATCGTGGCGAAGGTGATGAGGTAGATGGCAGTAAAGTTATCCACCTTAATCATTATGACATTTGGGCTATGCCGCAAGAAAATTGTCCGCTTTGCGCTCAGGGTTCGGAGCGCATCGTGCCCAAGGGTGAAAATTGGAATCGGCTGATTAACGGCTGATTTAAAATCTCAAACGAAAAAGAGGACGCTTATCAATGAATTTAGAACCCGATGCAAGCTTCAATGACATTCTGTTTGCGGTCCAGGCAAATCGCATGAGTCACTTATGTGTTGGTCTTGATCCCGACCAAAAATTATGGCCGATTCATATTCCGTTTACGCCCAATGGCCTGCTTCGTTGGGCCAAGGCCATTGTGGATGCCACCGCAGAGTATGCCTGCATTTTCAAGCCCAATGCCGCCTTCTGGGAAGTCATGAGAGCGGAGCGGCAATTGGAAAAGTTGATCGCCTACATTCAGGAAAATTTGACCCAGGCAATTTTTGATGGCAAACGTGGCGACATCGGCGCAACCGCTGAAAAATATGCCCAAGCGGTTTTTGGCAATTATAATGCCGATGCGGCGACCGTTAATCCATATTTGGGCTTAGATACGCTTGACCCGTGGATTGAGGCGGGACAAGGCCGAGCGATTTTCGTGCTTTGCCATACCACCAATCCCGGCGCCAAGCAAACCCAGGAAAAAAAACTTGCCTCTGGGGAGATGATCTTTGAGGATCTGGCGCATGAGCTTTCGTTAAAACACGTCAGCATTCAAGGAGACCGGGGCAAGAATTGTCAAATCGGCTTGGTCATGGCCGCGACCTTTCCCGATCAGATTAAGGCGCTTTATGGCAAAATCGCCATGAACATGCCTCTACTTCTGCCGGGCGTGGGCAAGCAAGAGGGGGATTTGAAGGCGACTGTGGCCAATGCCAAAATTTATCCTTTCTTTATTAATGTCTCCAGCAAAATCGGCCACGCGTCAACTGGTCGGAGTTTTGCCAGAGACGCCGCCCTGGCCGCCAAGAAATACCGCGACGAAATCAATCAGGCCCTGGCCGAAGCCGGGTAAAAAGTGACAACCACCTTTGCGGTTACTGCCAGCTTAGCCCAAAAGAAAAAATAGAACAATAATAAATCCGCATCCAAAAAAGATGCGGTTTTTTAATTTTTACAAATTATGATAAACTTTAATTTATGAGCAACAACTTGGAAAATTTAAATAGCGAACAGCAACAAGCGGTTATCCACGACGATGGACCGCTTTTAATCGTGGCTGGCGCCGGCACGGGCAAAACCACGGTGATTACCCAACGCATTTCATATTTGATTAATGAAAAAAAATGCCGGCCCGAGGAAATTTTGGCTTTAACTTTCACGGATAAGGCCGCCGGAGAAATGGAGGAAAGGGTGGATCGCCTCTTGCCTTACGGCTATGTGGATTTATGGATTTCCACCTTTCATGCTTTTGCCGAACGCATTTTGAAAGACCATGGTTTGGAAATCGGCCTGCCCAATGATTTTAAACTACTCTCCGCGACCCAGCAATGGCTGATTGTCCGCCAGAATTTAGATAAATTCAATCTTGACTATTATCGTCCGCTTGGCAATCCCACTAAATTTATTCACGCTTTAATAAAACATTTTTCCCGCGCCAAAGATGAAAATATCAGCGCCCAAGATTATCTTAAATATGTGGAGGATTTAAAAATGAATTCTGACTCGGCCGAATACGTCAGAACCATTATTGACGAAGAAACCGCTAACCAACTTTCTAAAAAAGAATTAAAAGAGGTTTTGGCGCATGAAATTTTAAAACAGGAAGAAGTGGCTAATGCCTATCATATTTATCAGCAGTTGTTATTGGATAATAATGCTTTGGATTTCGGTGATTTGATAAATTATTGCCTCAAATTATTCAGCGAAAGAAAAAATCTGCTCGCCAAATACCGCAGTCAATTCAAATATATTTTGGTAGACGAATTTCAGGATGTTAATTATGCCCAATATGAATTAGTAAAAATCATCGGAGCTCCTAAAAATAATATTACCGTTGTTGGAGATGATGATCAATCAATCTATCGGTTCCGCGGGGCATCCATTGCCAATATTTTACAGTTCAAAGATGATTACCCGAATCTTAAAGAAATATTTTTGACCGCCAATTACCGCAGCCGGCAGAATATTCTGGACCTGTCTTATAAATTCATTCAGCAGAATAATCCTTATCGGCTGGAAGTGAAATTAGCCAAAGATAAAAAATTATGCAAAGTATTAAGAGCCGAACAAGAGGGAATAGCCGAGATATCGCATCTGCACGGCCACGCTTTGGCCGACGAAGTTAAAATTACGGTGGAAAAAATAATTGAACTGTATAATAAAAGTAAAAACACAAATTGGTCTGATTTTGCGATTTTGGTGCGTGCCAATGCCAGCGCCAACAATTTTATTTACGCGCTTGAGCGGGCCGATATCCCGTATAATTTTGTGGCTTCCCGGGGGCTTTACGCCAAAAACGTGGTCTTGGATATTTTGGCGTATTTAAAATTATTGGATAATTATCATGAGAGTTCGGCCATGTATCGGATATTATCTTTGCCGATTTGGGGCTTTGACGCCCGCGACATTATCAATCTTAATTATTGGTCCAAGCGCAAGGGCTGGTCTGTTTATGAATCTATGAAGCAAACCGCAATTTTAAATAATATTTCTCATGAAGGCAAAAAACGTTTTGAGCAAATTTTAGGCCTGATTGACCGCCACGGCCAGATGATCCGAGAAAACAAAAATACCACGGAAATTATCCAGGCCTTTCTGATTGATACGGGCTATCTGAAAAATTTAACCGCCATAGACAATCAAATTCATAGAGAGCAATTAAATTATCTAAATCAATTTTATAAAAAAGTTCAGGAATTTGAATTGGAAACCGACGAAAAAGGCGTAAGAAATTTTTTGGCCTTAATCGGACTGGAGCTTGAATCGGGCGAAGAGGGAACATTGAAACAAAACCTGGAAGAGGAGGGGCCGGATGCGGTCAAAATCATGACCGTGCACGCGGCCAAGGGACTGGAATTTAAATATGTTTTTATTGTTAACTTGGTAGATAAAAAATTTCCTTCCGTGAGCCAGTCCGAGCCCATTGAGTTGCCGGAAAAATTAATTAAGGAGATTACGGCCGAGGGCGATATCCATTTGCAGGAGGAAAGGCGATTATTTTATGTGGGTATGACCAGAGCCAAGGAAGGCCTGTATTTTACTTCGGCCGATGATTACGGCGGGAACAGAAAGAAAAAACTATCCAGATTTTTAATTGAGCTGTCAGAGGCGGGTTTGGAATTATCTTCCTCCGAATCCCCCCTCCCCTTTACAAGGGGAGGGTTGGGGAGGGGTCTTGTTGGTGAAGATAAATTAGACACGCCAAATAAAAAGAAAGAGATAATTGAAAATTTACTCCCGGCTACTTTTTCTTTCAGCCAGATCAGGGCTTTTGAAAGTTGCCCCTATCAATATCGTTTTGCTTATATTTTAAAAGTCCCGACCAAGGGCAACCCCCAATTTTCTTTCGGCAAGACCATCCACTCAACATTGCAGAAATATTTCCAATTGGCTAATTTGCGAAAAATGAGCCGGCAGAAGAATTTATTCGGCGATGAAACGGCGTCAAAAATTCCCACCGGCGAAGAATTATTAAAAATTTATGAGACGTCGTTTATTGACGATTGGTATCCGGACCGCAAAACCAAAGAGCAATATTTTGAAAAAGGGAAAAAAGCGCTTAAAGAGTTTTATGAAAAACACAAAGATAATTTGCCCGAGGTTAAATTTTTGGAATACCCGTTTAATTTGAAAATTAAAAATGACGCGGTTTATGCTTTTTTTGGCGTGATTGACCGGGTAGATAAGACAAATGAGGGGATAAGGATTGTTGATTACAAAACCGGCCGAGTAAAAAATAAATTAGAGCCGGAAGATAAGGAACAGCTTTTAATCTATCAATTAGCCGCCCAGGAAGTGATGAAAGAAAAGGTTAAAGAATTAATTTTTTATTATATTGAAGAAAATAAAGAAATGGCATTTTTGGGGACGGACAAAGAGTTGGATAAGTTAAAGAAAAAAATTATCGCTATCATAGAGGAAATTAAAAAGGGAAGTTTTCCGCCCAAACCGGGAAATATCTGCCAGTGGTGCGATTTTAATTCCATTTGCGAGTTTAAGGGATAGCTTGTAGGAATTAGCTTGTAGCTGGTAGTTTTATAAATAAAAAAATATAAATAGCCGATTTTTGGCTATTTTATTTTGGCCAAATTTAGAGTAAATAATCATTAAAACTTTTTGGTGGTCTTGACAATTTTAGCCACATGTGCTATAATGGACATATTAAGAATAAATCAGGACATTACAATATTTGAAGTTCCTCACTAGGGCGGTAGTCCAGTATTCTGGGTTTATCGCCGTAGTGAGGACATTTAAAGCAAAATCCAAAGTATCTTGAAAGGAGATTCTAATGAGAATGAAAATCCGAAAGCCAATGGGAACCGTTGTCCTGCTGGTGGCTCTCGCCATCTTCAACTTCTGTGCGGCAAGTTGGATGGGAGTCGCGAGCGGACTGCTCCTGCTGTCGCTCGTGCTCTACATCTACAGGACTCATTGAGTAGGGGAGCGTCTGAGGTGAAAAACACCAAAAGACGCTCTCCCACAAAACCATTTTGCGAATTTAGATTGGCAAAATAGTTTTGGAGAGGACATTACAATATTTGGAGCCATAATTTAGAGGAGGGGGAGAGTATTAGCGCCAATCTATCTAAAAGGATTCTTATTGGGTTTACTCAATATCAATCCTTTATAAAATAGCGGCGCCTGCCGCTCTCGGTAAATTTCAGGTCACAAACAATTTATTGTAAGGACCGGAAGAAATTTAACCATCCTCTATATTATCGCTCTAAATGTTGTATGTTTTTTCCCTTCTTGATGATGGCCATTAACCTGCCTCGGCCACTTACTTCCACCCTCCTAAATCCCCGCCCCGACGTCACGTCTGGGCACTTCCCACCGTCTCGCGAGAGCGAGACACAAAAGCGAGTAGAGAATTTTATAAAGAAATTTGAAGCTCGCTTTTTTCTTTGGTATTGTCATTGCGAGAAGGCGTACTCGCCGACGAAGCAATCTAAATTTAAAAACAAGATTGCTTCGTTGGATTACCTCCTCGCAATGACAATTCGACGGGGCGCAATGACAAAAAAAATATTTTTCAACAGCCAAGCCCTTGACAAGCGATTATTTATTGTTTTTGGTTTTATTTGGTGCTATAATCTTGGGAAGGGAAGGACTTCACATTGGAATATTATAATTGCGCTTTCCTAAATGCTATTTAGGATAATTGCTTTAGCGCAATTTCTCAATATTCTAATTCGTCCCTCTCCAGATCCCGCCCACTGGGCGGGATCTTTTATTTATGATATAATAAAACATATAAAACATTAAAAAGTAAAATATGACCCTCAAACAATTAATGATTATAATGTTCTTTGCCACGATGATTTGCTGGGCGATTTGGGTCGCGGTTCTGTTTCAAATAGATCCAAATGAGAGCGGCATCACTGGCTTTTTTATGTTTTATGCCAGTTTATTTTTTGCGCTTTTGGGAAGTTTTTTTCTGGCCAGTTTCGGCTGGAGAAAACTCTTCAGCAAATTCGTGATGGATTACAAAATAGTCGCCACCTCATTCAGGCAATCCATATTCTTCGCCCTCTTGGTGGTTGGCATTTTATTATTGCAAAGCAAGGACTTATTGACCTGGTGGAATATCATTTTAATAATCGCGGCCTTGACCATAATTGAAAGTTTATTTTTAAGCGCCAGAAGGCAGATCTGATATGGAGAAAAAATTAAATAAATTAAAAGAAGGTTTTTCTAAGGCCATGGAGCAGATAAAAACATTAGCCGAACTGGAAGAATTGGAAAATAAATTTTTGAGCCGAAAAAACGGGGCTTTGACCTTGCTTTTAAAAGAGCTGAAGGACTTGTCCAAAGAAGAAGTGGCTGCTGTTGGCAAATTAGCCAATGAAGTTAAAAATTATATAAACGAACAAATCGCTTTGTTTAATAATAAATTAAGCGGCCGGAAAAACGGCGGCGTGGCTTTTGATATTACCTTGCCGGGCCAGCCGCCGGCACTTGGCCATCTTCATTTGGTCACTCAAGCAATCCGAGAAATTTCTTCCATATTTGAAAAAATCGGTTTTGAGCGCGTAAGGTATCCGGAAGTTGAATGGGATTATTATGCTTTTGAATCCTTAAATATGCCTCTAGACCATCCGGCCAGAGACGAATGGGAGACATTTTTTATTGACCGCCAACCTATAAACAAAAAATACGGCCAGCGGATTTTAACGCCCCATACCTCATCCGGCCAAGTGCGAGAAATGGAAAAGGGCAAACTGCCGATCAGGATGATGAATATTTCCAAATGCTATCGCCGGCAAATGGATGTTTCTCATGTTCCGATGTTTCATCAATTTGAGGGCTTGGTCATTGATAAGGATATTAATATTACGCATTTAAAAGGGACGATAGAATATTTTGTAAAACAGTTTTTCGGGCCGGACCGGGAAATCCGCTTGCGCCCGCACCATTTTCAGTTTACCGAACCGAGTTTTGAAATTGATGTCAGTTGCGGTGTTTGCGGCGGCAAGGGCTGTAAAATGTGCAAAGAGGGCTGGCTTGAATTGGCCGGTTCGGGTATGGTGCATCCCAATGTTTTGAAAGCCGGCGGCGTTGACCCGACCAAATACAGCGGCTTTGCCTTCGGCTGGGGCGTGGAAAGATGCTATCTAATGAAATCCGGACTTAATATTGATGATATTCGGTTGATGTATAAAAATGATTTGCGATTTTTACAGCAATTTTGATTTTTTCCTCCCCCGTAATTCGTAATTTGAAATTCGTAATTAAAATATGAACCTAAATATTTCCTACAACTGGCTCAAAGAATACCTCGCCACAAAAAAATCAGCTCACGAATTCGCCAAGGAAATTTCCTTATGCGGACCGTCCGTGGATTTTATTACCGAAAAAAAAGTAAACTTTGAAAAAGTGGTAGTTGGTCAAATTTTAGAATTAGAAAGACATCCGGACGCTAATAAATTAAATGTTTGTAAGGTAAATATCGGCAAAGAAATATTAACTATTATCTGCGGGGCGCCAAATATAAAGATCGGTCAAAAAGTGCCGGTGGTTTTGGTTGGCGGCAAAGTGGGGGATATACAAGTTACCAAGGCAAAAATCAGGGGCAGGGAAAGCTTTGGCATGATGTGCTCGCAAAAAGAATTGGGTATAAGCGATGAACATGCCGGCATTTATATTTTGCCGGATTATGTGGAAATTGGTTTGCCCTTGGAAAAAATAATTCCCCTGCAGGATTATATTTTTGATTTGGAAATTACTTCTAATCGCCCCGACGCCATGAGCATAATCGGCGTGGCTAGAGAGGCCTCGGCCATTATGGCGGAAAAATTTTTATACAAAGAGCCAACACCAAATTTAAAAATTTATAAAAACGTTAAGCTATCTGTCTCCATTAAAGAGCCAAGCCATTGTCCCAGATATCAGGCCGTGGTCATGACTGATATTAAGGTTGACTCTTCGCCCCTTTGGGTCCAGCAAAGATTGCTTTCGGCCGGACTTCGGCCGATAAATAATCTGGTAGATATTACTAATTATATTTTACTTGAATTCGGCCAGCCAATACATGTTTTTGATTATGAAAAACTGCAAGGCCGGGAAATTATTGTCCGTTTAGCCAAAAAAGGTGAAAAAATATTGGCGCTTGACGGCAAAATATACGAGTTAAATCCGGAAAATTTAGTAATTGCTGATTCTAAAAATCCGGTAGCGGTGGCGGGGGTTATGGGTGGCGAGTCCTCGGCGGCTCATAGTGAAACAAAAATCATTGTTTTTGAAGCCGCCAATTTTGACCCGGTTTCTGTTCGCAAAACCGCCAGGGTCTTAAATTTACATTCGGATAGTTCAAATTTATTTGAAAAGGATTTAAGCCCGGAAGGAACGTATCCCGCCTTATTAAGAGCCATAGAATTGACCGGGGAATTGGCGGGCGGAAAATTGGCTTCAAAAATTTTTGATGTAAAGAATTATAAAGAAAAAAAGAGGGAAATTAAATTAGCCGTGGAAAATGTAAATAAAATTCTTGGCATTGAGCTTAAAAAAGACAAAGTGAAAAGCATTTTAGAGGGTCTGGGGTTTAAGGTATCAGAAAGCGCCAAAATAATGGCGGTAAGCGTTCCTTGGTGGCGGGATAAAGACATTGAAGGCGAACACGATTTAATTGAAGAGGTGGCCAGAATTTACGGCTATCATAAACTGCCGTCTCATTTGCCAGCCGGGGAAATTCCGATTAATTATTCCGCGGGAAAAGAATTTTTAATAGAAGACAAGACAAAAGATATTTTAGCGGGTTTGGGCTTTGCCGAAAATTATAATTATTCATTTATTTCCGAGAAGCTAATCAAAAATTGCTTATTAAATATTAACGACCATATAAAAATTTCCAATCCGTTGAATTTGGATTTTGAATATATGCGAACCACGCTTATTGCCGGCATATTGCAAGCCGTTGAGGAAAACGAAAGTAATTTTGAAAAAATAAAAATATTTGAATTGAGCGGAGTTTATATTAAAAAAGAAAATGATTTGCCCGATGAAACAATGAATTTATGCTTGGTACTGGCTGGAAGCAATAAAGAGGAGGCTTATTTTGAATTGAAGGGCGCCTTAATTGGCTTGTTTAAGAGATTGAATATTGCGGATTATGATTTTAAGGCGGTTGAGGGTGGCGGATATTGGCAAAAAAATCAGGTCTTAGAGATAAAGGCGGGGGGCAACTCGGTGGGCAAGATTGGCTCAATCAACCAAGAAATTTTATATTTATTTGGCCTAAAAAAATCCGTGGCGGCCGCGGAAATTGATTTTGCCAAATTAATGGCGGCCATTAAAACCAGTCCAACTTATACGCCGTTACCAAAATTTCCGGGCCTCGATTTGGATTTATCAATGGAAATAGACCAGAGCGTTCCTTATGCTGATATAGTAAGCTCGGTCAAGGAATTAGACCCGTTGATTAAGGATATTTTATTTTTATCACAATACCGGGGCGAGAAAGTGGCCGACGGGAAAAAGGCGGTGGCCATAAGAGTTGTTTATTTAGACGAAAATAAAACCTTAAAATTGGAAGAAGCGCAAAGTATTCACCATCGGGTTGTGGAAGAATTGAAAAAGAGGTATAATATAAAAGTAAGATAAAGTTGGTAAGTTTATAAGTTTTAAGTTGCTAAGGTAAGTTTTTTAATTTAGCAAACTCTAAACTTATTAACTTAGTAACCTATTAACTTAATCCTATGTTTGAATCATCAAAAGACATTTTATGGATCGTTTTGGCGTTTGTCATACTTTGGATCGGCGTGTTTGCGGGCTGGGGCGCTTATTATGTGGCCATGATTTTGCGCGATGTCTACCGGATTACCGGCAGTTTGCGCCGGAAAATTGAGTTAATTGACCAAATTTTAAAAACCATAAAGGAGAAAACCGAAAAAACCGCCAATTATGTGCCACCCTTAATTGAGGGCGTCAGCAAGATAGTAGAGCATTTTATGGAGAAAAAGAGGGTAAAGGAGAAAAAGAAAAAGGCCAAAGATTAGAAAGAATCAATCCCCCCGCCTCTCGCGAGAGACGGGGGGATTTTTAAGTACTTGTAAAAAGTATTACAATTTAGTAAAATAAAACCATTACAATGACCTTATTTTTATAATTATGCCAGAAAAATTAAGCGAACAAGAAGTTCGACTAAAAAAGCTAAAGGCCATAAGGCAAGCCGGGATAAATCCTTATCCGGAAAAATTTGATAAACAAATAGATTTAGCCGAAGCCAAAAAATTACCGGAAGGTACGGCCGTCAAATCAGCCGGCCGAATAATGACCATCCGCCTGATGGGTAAAATCGCCTTTTGCCATTTGCAGGATTTTTCTGGCCAAATGCAGGCGGTTTTAAAAGAAGATGAAATTGGCGCCGATAGTTTTAAATTTTTTGTGGATTATATTGATCTGGCCGATTTTATCGGGGTTGAGGGCGAGATATTTACCACTAAAAAGGGCGAGATTTCTGTTTTAGTTAAAAAATATCAATTATTGGCCAAGGCAATTTTACCATTACCGGAAAAATGGCATGGCCTTAAAGACAAGGAAATTAGGTATCGCCAAAGATATTTGGATTTGATTATGAATCCAGAAGTTAAGGAAGTATTTTTAAAGCGGGAAAGAGCCATCAATCTGATTAGAGAATTTTTATTAAAACAAAATTTTCATGAAGTGGAGACGCCACTACTCCAGCCGCTTTACGGCGGCGCCGAAGCCCAGCCATTTATTACCAAATTAAACGCCTTGGATATTAAGTTATATCTTTCTATCTCACCGGAAATTTACCTTAAAAAACTTTTGGTGGGCGGCATTGATAAAATATTTACTATCTGTAAAAATTTCCGCAATGAGGGCATAGACAAGTGGCATAATCCGGAATTTACCATGATGGAAGTCTATGCTTCTTATTGGGACTATAACGACATTAGAAAATTAACCGAAAATTTATTAGAAAAACTGGCCAAAGAGATAACGGGCAATACAAAAATAAATTATCAGGGTCAAGAAATTGACTTTAAAGCGCCTTTCCAGTGTATAACGCTAAAGAAAGCCATAAAAAAATATGCCGGCATTAATCCCGATGATGAAAAAGTCATAAAAGAAGAGGCAAAAAAACTTGGAATAAAAGGCGCGCACGATGAAATGCTTGAAGCTATATTTAAAGAGAGGGTGGAATCAAAATTAATTCAGCCGACATTTATTACGGATTATCCAAAATCAATTTGTCCCTTGACCAAAGAGCATAGAAAAAATAAAGATGAGGTTGAAAGGTTTGAACTATTTGTTAATGGCGTAGAGCTGGCTAATGCTTATTCGGAATTAAACGATCCAATTGAGCAAGAAAAACGGCTCAAAGAACAAATGGGGCGTCGTGAACGATTGGAAAAATTTAAAACGCACTTGGAAGCCAATGTTTTAGATGATGATTTTATTGAAGCCATGAAACACGGCATGCCGCCGGCCGGGGGATTGGGCCTGGGTATTGATCGTCTAGTTTTATTATTGACCGATTCACCATCAATTAGAGATGTAATTTTATTCCCATTTATGAGGCCACAAGAATAAAAACAATAAAGCAACCTAAAAAAATATAAAATAAAAATATGCTTGATATAAAATTCATTCGGGAAAATGCCGAATTAGTTAAAGAAAATTGCAAAAACCGCTTGGCCAAAGTGGATATTGATAAATTACTGGAAGTAGATACTAAAAGAAGAGAAATGGAATTAAAAATCAGCGAATGGCGCGCCAAAAGAAATGAGGTTTCTAAAATCAAACCATCTCCGGAACAAATCGCCGAAATGAAACAGGTGGGCGAAGAAATCAAAAAATTAGAAGCCGATATTGTACCTATTGAAGAAAAATTTAGAAATTTATGGCTCCAAGTGCCAAACATAACCCATCCGGATGTGATAGTGAGCCAAAACGAAGAAGATAATCCGGTTTTAGACACTTATAAAGAACCGACTAAATTTGATTTTGAACCATTAGACCACGTTCAATTAGCGGAAAAATTGGACTTGATTGATTTTGACCGAGCCACTAAGGTTAGCGGGGCAAAATTTTATTATCTAAAAAATGAATTGGTATTATTGGAATTTGCTTTAATTCAATATGCCTTAAATACTGTTACTAAGCACGGGTTTATTCCATTTTCCACTCCGGATTTGGCCAAGCAGGAAATTTTGGAAGGCCTGGGATTTAATCCGAGAGGGGAGTCAACCCAGATTTATAATATAGAAAATAGCGATTTAAGCTTGATTGGCACCGCGGAAATCACTATGGGCGGTTATCATATGGATGAGATTTTAGACGCCGCTGAATTGCCAAAAAAATACGTGGCCATTTCTCATTGCTTTAGGACCGAAGCCGGCAGCTATTCAAAATTTACCAAAGGCATTTTCCGCGTTCATCAATTCACAAAAGTAGAAATGTTCCAATATGTTTTGCCCGGTGAAAGCGAAAAAGCCCATCAAGAATTATTGGCGATTGAGAGAGAAATTTTTGAGGGCTTAGAAATACCATTTAGAGTTATTGACCATTGCACGGCTGATTTGGGCGGTCCAGCCATAAGAACTTTTGATTTAGAGGCCTGGCTGCCGGGGAAACCAGGCAAAAATAACAAGAAAGGGGATTGGGCCGAAATTACCTCAACCTCTAATTGCGCTGACTATCAAGCCAGGGGATTAAACATAAAATATAAAACAGTTGACGGCAAAAAAGAATATGTTCATATGATTAATGGCACGGCCATTGCCGTTGGCCGGACGCTGATTGCCATTATGGAAAATAATCAGCAAGTAAATGGCAGTATTTTAGTGCCTAAAATATTACAAAAATATTGCGGCTTTAAAATAATAAAAAGATAAAAAAATCCGATACGCCCTTGGGGAGTATCGGATTAAGGTGCATAAATCGGATGATTTTCTGTTAATTGGGGCAGTTAAGAATGGCTTTCATAATATCATTAAAGCAATCCGGCGGCAGGGCCTTGATTTGAGCCGCCACATCCGGAAACCTGGAAGCGGTCATAAAAAGCTCATCAAGACCACTGCCCAATGCTCTAATAATTTGCTGCCTTGGCATCCCATCTCTTAGCGCCTGCAAACATGCTCGTTTGGTTTGCTTGACGGCGGTGGTTGTGCAGCAGGTTGATGCCAGCCCCTTTATGGTATATACATCCGATTTGAAATTCAAAAGAACGGGAATTGACGGCGCGGGCACTTCATAGACCGTTTTCATAAAAATCCTTCCTTTCAGTTTCGGGTTACCAGGTTTATGTTTGTGCTATCGAGCAAATTATTTATATCATTAGAATTATCAATTGTCAACCCCATTAGAGAAAAGCGCCACTTCGAAGAGGGCGGATCTCTAACGGGGTCAACCCCTCTTTAATTATTATGCTGACGGAAAATTTTTTCGCCAAAGGCGGAGAAAAAAATTCAGACCGGGATTTTAGCCAAAATAAGGCACTAATAAGCCGCAGTCAAGTTAAAAAGGACTATTTAAAAAAGGATTTTGCCAATCCTTATTTTGTTAAAAACAAAAAGCCGGCTGGTTTTAACACCAAGTTTTATTTGAAAATTTTTTTCATTATATTGATTATTTATATTTTAATTTACAGCGATTTATTCAAGATAAAAAATCTCGCCATCCAAGGCACGGAAATGATTAGACCAGAAGAATTGACGGCGTTAATCAATAACAAATTAAATACTCGGCGTTGGTTTTTAATACCGCGAAGAAATTTATTTTTCTACGATAAAAGCGATTTACAAAAAGCGATTAAGGCCAAATATAATTTAAGCGCGTTAGAAATAAAGAGGGGTTGGCAATCATTGACCATTAAAATAAAAGAAAAAATTTCTTATCTGATAGTTTATAATTTGGGCGACCAACGTTTTTATTTGGCTGATATGGCAGGAGCGGTGGATGAAGAAATACCCAAAGAGGGGATAGCGGAATTTTGGCAGCGTTTTCCTATTTTAAACATCAACAATCAAGAGATTAAAATAGGCGAGAATATTATTACCGCAAAAATGGTCAATTACATTTTGGACCTGGATAAAAATTTAAAATCCCAGCCCTTTAATATTCAGGGCTATGAAAAAGAGGGAATTGATGAGGTCTCCGCCGTAATGAAAGAGGGCTGGCGAGCGCGTTTTGACGTTAATTCTAATATTAAGGACTCGGTGGAAAATTTATTATTGGTTTATAATAAAATAGACAAATCAAAAACAATTGAATACATTGATTTAAGATTCGGCAATAAAGTTTTTTATAAATAGCCATGTCATCCAAGGTGGGGATAGGTGGATTTGACTGCTTATCAAAGATAATTATATAATAAATATAACTTCGCATAACACGGGATAACCGTTGATACGGCCATTAAATTATATGAAAAAATCCGAAACTTCCATAATTAAACACATTCCTACTTTTCTTGAGTATTGTGAGGTGGAAAAGGGTTTAAGCCCCGTTTCAACCCATAATTACCATAATTTCCTTAAGCCGTTTGTGGAATGGCTCAAAATACATAAATTAGACCAAATTAAGCCCCATAATCTTAGTCCGGATCATATTTGGGATTACCGTCTTTATCTATCTCATAAAAAGGATTATAAAGGTCAGTATATTAAAAAAACGAGCCAAAGTTATTATTTACGAGCATTGCGCAATTTACTTAATTACTTTGCTAATAGAGATATTATATCTTTATCCGCGGAAAAAATTAAATTACCAAAGTTAACCGACAAAGATAAAAAAATTAAATTTTTAAAATTTGAACAAGTGGAAAAATTAATGGCCATGCCAGATTCAAATATCATTTCTGGCTTAAGGGATAGAGCCATTTTAGAAATACTATTCTCTACTGGTTTGCGAGTATCCGAATTAACTTCGCTTAACGCTAAATTTTTTAATTTACAAGAATTAAAAAAACATCAAAAAGATGGGTTGGAATTTACAATTTATGGAAAGGGTGGAGTGGCTAGGCCGGTATTTATTTCAGAATGCGCCCTATCTTGGCTTATAAGATATATGGAAAAGAGAAAAGATATGTTCGCTCCCCTATTTATTAATTATCAAAAAAATAATAGTGCCGATTGTGACCATCGACTATCTTCTAGGTCGGTCGAATCCATTGTTAAAAAATATGCAGTAATGGCCGGCTTACCCGTGGATGCGACACCACACACCCTGCGGCACAGCTATGCCACCGACTTATTAAATCAAGGAGCGGATTTAAGATCGGTTCAAGAGCTTTTGGGTCATAAAGATATTGGCACGACTCAAATTTATACACACGTAACTAATAAAAGACTAAAAGATGTTTATAAAAAATACCATAGCGTATAAAGAAATAAATAAAATAGATATGGGTTTAACTTGGTTAACTATAGAAAAATCAATTAAAAAAGAAACTGATTGGCTAAAAAGTAATATTTTCCCTTTTCATTCTGATAAAAATCCACTTAATTTGCCCGATGATACATTTTACAGATTAATTGCTATTCTAATTGTTTCTGGGCAAGTTAAAACAACTGAATATTTTTATGACAGTAGCAAAATTATTGGATTTAACTCAGTTCATTCTCCAAATAAAGAACATGGCACCGAATGGCATAATAATTTAATAAATTATTTGCATGATTATTTTGAAAAACAAGGATTTGAAGTATATACCTCGGAGCCAATGCTATATTATGGACAAGCTGATTTAAAGGTTATTTCTGAAAAAGTTATATATTTTGAAATTGATACGGTGGGTATATTTAAGTTGTGGGTAAATTTGAAAAATATGAAAAATATTAATATAATCATTTTAACATCTAATAAAATTATTAAATTTGAATTATGAAAGATTTGCCAAACATAAATGAATATGTTAAACACTTAAATTCAAATAATTACGGTAATTCAACGCTGGTTGCATATTTGACTGGCTTGAACCATTTTAAAAAATATCTTACCATTAAGAATATTAAAAATTTTAATGAGATTAATATAGAAGTTATTAATCAATTTATTCAAGAATTAAGTATTTCAAATAATACCGCAAATGTATATATAAACGGCGTCAAAAATTATTTCAATTTTTTAGAAAAATATAAAAGTTTAAATTTTAATTTTAAAATTGAAGACATCAAGGAAATTAAGCGTTCAAAAGTGGTTAATAAGGAGATTGATTACGAACTCATGACCCGTAGGTTAAATGTAATTAAAAAAAATGATTCCTTATCTTCGAAAAGAGACTATATTATAATACAGCTTGTTATAAAAACAGGGATTAGGATCTCTGATTTAATTAAGATAAGGGTTGATCAATTTTCGGATGATAGTATTAAAATAAATGACTATTTTTACTACATTGATCGTGAATTATCAAAAGATATTAATGATTATTTAAGCCGTTTAGATCATAAGTTCGCGTATCTATTTGTTTCATTCTCGAGAAATATTAAACTTAATGGCGATCAATGCCTAACATCGAGCAGTGTTGCGAGAATGATCAAAAAAAACTTTGGCAATATTAGTTATAATGGCTTGAAGTCGATTTATTTTAAAAATATAATAGATGATCTTCCAGAGATAGAAACAACTCATTGTCATAATATTGGTGGCAAAACTATGATTGATGATTTGTACAAAATAATTAACAATGAAGATGAAAAATATTCAAATTAAAAAAATTAATCTTAACCAACTGCCAGAGGTGATAAAAATGACTTGGCAAGCTTTTAATGTTCCCTTTTTGAAAGGCGGGATTATTTCTGATTATAAAGAATCGGAAAATCTAAAAGAAATGGTGGAAAATAAAAAAATTTTTATCTTAGCCGCATTATCTAATAATAAAATTGTGGGCGCTGTCAGATACAAATCCACCGCCAATGGCCAGAATATTTATTTATTCAGATTGGCGGTTTTAAAATTTTATCGGTATATGGGCATCGGGTCTAAATTAGTAAAACGAGTGGAAAAAATAACAAAAAAATTGGGCTATAAAAAGATTAAATTGGATTGCGTGCTGGAAAAGGGCTTATTCCCCTATTATAAAAAATTGGGTTATCGCGTTTATAATATAAAAAAACACGATGACCATTATGATGTCTTTATGTATAAGAGGGTCAACTCATTTAAAAAATAAATTTAAAAGCGTCCTAAGGGGACGCTTTTATTTCAACTTACTTAATTTTTTTAACCTTTTCCTCAAAAGGGCGAAGAATCGCTTCCAGCTTGTCATCAAGCAGGTAGTCAAGTTCGGATAAAAATTTGATTATCGCATCTTCAATGTCCAATAAATACAATAATCTTAAATTTTCAACTGTTTGTTTTTCTTTTTGTAATACTTGGCGCGCCACATTGCCCAATTGGTAAAATTTGGCCTTACACTTATCACTCATGAAACTAAGTGCTGTCCAACTGTAAAGATCATCCTTTGTGATTTTGGTATCGTCCTTGGTTAAATGCCGAAAGGTTTGAATTCGAGCATTAATTAAATCCGGCCAATAATCATCATCAAACGAATGATGACCAATTAACATCTTAATAACCAAGGTAATTACCAAAGAATCGGCTACTGGATTTGAACTGTGCTTCATTTTCTTTCCTCCTTGGGCTTAAAATAGCATCAATCTGGCTATCTGTCAATTTTTTTATAGCCAGCATTTTTAAGCAATTCAGAACTTGACCTTATTTTACCGCCACCCACATTATCAATTATCTCAATACCCAACTCTTCGCAGACCGCCGCTTCGGGTATATTACCCGCATTTCTATCGCCGCCGTTGGCAAATATGTCGGGCTTGACCGCCCTTAATGACTCGCAAACCGACCGGTCTTTGTCTATGGCGATAAATACCTCATCCACGTCTTTTAAGGCGCGGACAATTTCGGCCCGGTCTTGCTCGGTCATAAAGGGGATGCTGCCTTTTAATTTTACTTGTTCATTATTATTTACAATCACCACTAAATAATCCCCTAATTTTTTGGCCTCTCTTATCATTTGCAAATGACCGACATGGAGAGGATTAAAATAACCGCTCACCGCCACCTTTTTCATCGGTATAAATATTATTAATTAATTTTAAAAACGCCGCTCGCAGCGTTTTTAAAATCACTTTTTTCGGCCACGCCTTTTTTTAATTGCACCCATACCGACCACTAGGGCGGCGGCGCCGGCAAGGCCAACCGCGATTTTCTTTTTTGTCTTGTCGTCTAATTTATCATATTTGCCCTTCAATTCTCTGGCCTTATCCATAAGACCGTCTCCCACCCTTTTAATTTCCTCAATCCCCCGCTCTAAATTTACCTTTGATTTTTTGTTGTTTTTCTTTTTGGTTGCCATAAATTTATGATTAATTATATTGAGATGGTTACAAAACTATATTTCTCTAAATTTGTCCTTTTTGGCTGCGACTTCGTCGGGCGGGCGTAAAAAGATTCTCACCGCCCCGATGTTACGTCGGGGCGGCTCAAATCTTTTTCCTGGCCCTCCTTGTCTCGCTCAAAAAGTCCTAAATTTATAGATAAAATAGTTTTGTAACCATCTCATTGATTTATATTAACAGAAAAAAATAAAAAATTCCAATTTAAAAGGGGTGTCTTAATAGGCCCCTTTTAAATTATGCCAATCACTCTTTTTCTGAACAGCCGCAGCCACAGCCCGCTTCGCAGGAACAGCAATGATAGCAAACCGCGGGCTCGCAAGAACACTTGGTCTCGCCGTCAATGGGCAGGCCGCATTTTACGCATGTGTCCATGTTTTTGAATATTAATAATTAAATATCTCTAATCATCTCATTAAGGCAGATAACTTAAGGGATTGACCGGTATGCCGTTATAGCGGACTTCAAAATGTAAATGCGGTCCGGAAGAAAAGCCGGTATTGCCGCTTAAGCCGATAATTTGGCCCTGGCTTACATATTGGTCGCTCTTAACGTTGGCGCTGCTTAAATGGGCGTAAAGCGTGGCCAAGTTATTATTATGAATAATTAAAATATAGTTTCCATACCAGCGAGTGCCCAGCGCCACCTTGGCGACATAACCCGCTTCGGCCGAAGCGACTGGCGTACCCGATGGCATGCCCAGATCAAGGCCCGAATGTTCAAATAGGTTGCGATAGGGATAATCCGGGTCGCGAAAATAAACCGTAATTCTTCTAATGTTTGTCGGCCAAGCCAAAACCGCGTCGCCAAACAAATTAAATTTTTCTTTGGCTCCCCTCTTTTCCAGCTCATCCCTTAAACGCCTTTCCAAATTAGTGATTAAAGAATTAACCGCCATTTGTTCTTTTTTCAAATTTTCTACCAAACCTTGAAATTTTCTTTCGGAATTTTTCGTCTCACTGATCAATTGCTGTTTAGTGTCCTTCTGTTCATCTAAAATATCCTTCTCATTTTCAAGTTTATTCAGCAATTCAGACAACTGACTATTTTTTTTATCTAATTCATTTTTTTGATTATTTAATTTTTCCACCAATTCTTGCACCCGATTTAGAGTTTTTTTCAAATTTTCATTGATGTTTTCTAAATTTTTGATTTGGTCAAAAAATTCAGAAAAAGAATTATTGCTTAAAAGCACGGCTAAATAACTTTTTTTATCATAAATATCCAATTGCCTGATAAACGCGGCTAACTGATTTTTGTTTTTAGTAATCGTCAGCTCGTTTTCTTTTATTTCCAGTTCAACTTTTTTAATTTCCAATTCAGTCGTCTTGATTTCCTCTTCCTTGGCTTTTATGTCTAAGTTCGCTTTGGCAATTTGATTATTTAAAATGTAAATTTGATTTTGCAAGCTGGCCTGCTGATTGCGGGCGCTTTTGATATTATCTTTATATTTTTCAACGTCCTCGGCCATTTTGTCTATTTTTGCCCTTTGCTCGTCAATTTGTTTGTTTAAATCGGCAATCAAGGATTCATTGGCGCTGGAACTGGATTGGCTTTGAGCGATAATTATTCCCCCGGCAAATAAAAAAACGCCAACTAAAACAATAAAAAACATTATAGTGATGGAAAAAAAATGAGGCCTTAGAAAAGGTAATTGATTTTTTAGCATGGGGAAATGTTAATCAAATTATAACAGAATAATAGAAATAAAAAAGGGTTTACCCTATGGGATAGGACTATGCCCAAATTTTTGCTTTAGCAAAAATTCTATTCCACAGGGTTTATCTTAATAAATCCATGGCCGTCCTCAATCTCTTAAGGGTTTTTTTCTGACCCAATATCTCGGCGATCTCAAAGGGAGTCGGCGACTTTTCCAGACCGGTTAAAGCCACGCGCATGGGCCACAAGACCTCGCCGTTGTTTAGGTTGTTGGTTTTTATAAATTCAGAAATTTTAATTTGCAGTTTTTCTTGAGACCAATCCTCTGCCCCGTACTTATCTAATTCTGTCGCCAGCATTTCCAAGCACTTTAAAGCCGTTTCTTTGTTTGATTTTTTCCAGATCAAAATTTGCGGCTCATATTTTAAATTTTCGGTCAATAAGAATCCGATTCCCTGGCCCAGCTCATTTAAGTGGCTTATTCTTTGCTGTTCCAGTTTTAATATTTTATTTAAATCTAAATCAGCTGGTAAATTTATTTCATTTTTTTCTAAAAATGGCTTAGCCAGCTCGGCAAATTTAGCGATTGATAATTTTTTAATATACTCGCCATTCAGCCAATCTAATTTTTCCAGATTAAAAATCGCGCCTGCCCTATGCGCCATTTTCAAATCAAAAATTTTAATCAATTCCGCCAAAGAAAAAATTTCCTGCTCCAGGCCCGGATTCCAACCCAAAAGAGCGACAAAATTAATGACAGCTTCTGGCAAATATCCTTGAGCGCGATAATCTTCCACGGCCGCATCACCTTGTCTTTTAGACAATTTTGATTTGTTCGGATTTAATAATAAGGGCAGATGGGCGAACTCGGGCGGCGTCCAGCCAAAATATTGATAAAGCAAAATATGTTTGGGCGTTGAGGAAAGCCATTCCTCGCCGCGAATGATCTGGGTAATTTTCATTAAATGGTCGTCCACCACCGAAGCCAGATGATAAGTGGGAAAGCCGTCTGACTTGATTAAAATTTGGTCGTCAATATCATGGCTGTTGAATTTGACCTTACCGCGTATCAAATCATTAAATTCTATTGTCTGTTCGGCGGGAATTTTCATTCTAATTACGCGCGGTTCGCCATTTTTCAATTTTTCTTTGATTTCATCCGGCGTTAAACCAAGGCATCGGCCATCATATTTGGTGGGCTGATTTTGGGCCTGCTGTTCTTGTCTTAAATTTTCCAATCTTTCGGGAGAACAAAAACAATAATAGGCCGACCTACTATCTACTAATTTTTGGGCATATTTTTGATAAATAGCCACTCTCTTGGACTGCCTATAAGGCCCAAATTTGCCCTTTTCCGCGATTTTATCCTTTTTATCAAGGAAAACCCCCTCATCCGGCTCCAAACCCGCCCATTTAAGGGATTTTAGTAGGTCTTCCACGGCCCCCGCCACTTCCCTGGTTTGGTCGGTATCTTCTATTCGCACCACAAAATTCCCGCCACTTTGTTTAGCGGTTAAATACCCGTATAAGGCCGTCCTTAATCCACCGACATGAAGGTAGCCGGTCGGGCTGGGCGCGAAACGGGTTCGGATTTTTGATTTTTTATGAAATAACGCAAAAAACATAATAATATTTAATTTTTAAACTTTTTAACCATTAAGCCACTTTTTAATCAACAACCAATTAAAAACAATAATCGCCTTAAAAATTCTGTTAATTCTCTTTGGTTGGACAATCAATCTAAACAGCCATTCAAATCCTAACCTTCTTAGCCAAACTGGCGCTCGTTTTATCTTACCGGATAAATAATCAAATGTTCCGCCCACGCCAATCGCCACTTTGATATTTGACAATTTCGCTAAATTATTTACCATCCACATTTCTTGCTTAACTTGGCCGAAAGCCACTAAAATTATATTGGCGCCGCTATTATTTACACTATTAATAACGGTTTCATTATTTTCTAAAAGCCAGTCCTCGGTATTTAATCTGCCGCCCGACTGCGCGCCCACAATATTTGCTTCTTGGTATTTTTGCTTAACCGCCGCCGCAATTCCCTCTTCGCCGCCAAGCAAATAAAATTTATAGTTCTGATTTTTTATTTTAAATAACTCTTCCACCAACTCCACGCCCGTCACTCTTTTTAATTTGCCGCCCGAAGCCCAGATTAATCCCACCCCATCGCTAATGGCCAGCCCGGCGCCGTTTAAAGCGTCTTTAAATTCTTTATTTTTCTGGGCGGCCACGACAAATTCCGGATTGGGGGTGACAATATAATATTGGCCGTTATCAGCCAGCCATTGATTGATTTTTTGTAAAACCCCGTCTAAAGAAATCACATCTACCCAAACATCCAAAATATTTATTTTCATAAATTGCAACTATCTCTATTTAATATAGTTAATCATCATTTTCATAATGCTTTTGTCGGTTCCTTGTCCGCTATTTTTAAAAGACATCTGGCCGAAAACATTTTCTTTCCAAAATCCCAAATCAATTTTGTAATCGCCTAGGTTTTCTTTATATTCATATCCGGCCTTTGCCAATTCCTGTTTATAAAAAGAAAGCAATTCTTCTTTTGTTTTATCTAATTCACGCCAAGAAATGGAGATGGTTTTTGTTTTATCAAGATTATTTGAATTGAGGATATTCTTGAAGTCCGATACGGAAAAATCCGACGGCAGATTGATATTCTTGCCAAAATTTTCCGCCAATTTTAATTTTAAATTATTGGAAAGGTAATCCCAGAAAGGGACAATAAGCCAATTGGGCGTTGATTTTAAAATTTTTAGCAGCTTCTCCCGGCTTTGGGGGGTTTGGGCTTGGATTTTAGCATTTTCTATTTTATATAAAGCAAATTCCTTGGGAAAATCGCCGGGCAGCGAATTTATGTTCTGGACAACGGGCCCGACGACAAATCTGACCAGACCATAGATAATGATAATAATGATTATTATGGCCAAGAAACAGCAAGCGCAGAATTTTTTAAAACCAGACCTCTTTTTAATCCGGTCAATCTGGCCGAATTTTTCATTTTCAAATCTTGGATCATTTCCGTCTGAATTTTCTCTTTTCACCCTATCTTGAAAATCACTTAAATTTATTCGCATAATGATTTGTTAGCTGTCTGAATTTTAGCAAATTGGCGCCATTTTAGCAACCAATAAGTTATACTGGATACTGGCATAAATTGAGATGGTTACAAAACTATTTTATCTATAAATTTAGGACTTTTTGAGCGAGACAAGGAGGGCCAGCAAAATGACTTGAGGCATAGCGGGGCTATGGTGAAAGTCATTTTGCGCCAGCCCGACGCAGTCGCAGCCAAAAAGGACAAATTTAGAGAAATATAGTTTTGTAGCCATCTCATTAAAACTTGTGGTAGAATTAAATTATGAAAGAAGCGATTTTATATAAAAAATTAAATAACAAAAACACGCAGTGCCATCTCTGCAATCATTTTTGCTTGATTAAAAACAATGATTTGGGAAAATGCTGGGTTAGAAAAAATATTGACGGTGTTTTATTTTCTTTAAATTACGGCAAAATCATTGCCGAGCACATTGACCCTATGGAAAAAAAGCCGCTGTATCATTATTTGCCCGGGACATTTACCTACTCAATCGCGGCGGCCGGCTGTAATTTCCGCTGCCGGCATTGCCAAAATGCCGATATTTCCCAGATAAAAAATAATCCCAATTTAGTGGGCGGCAAGATAATGGAAAAAACCGCTCAAAACGTGGTGGCAGAGGCCAGCAAAAATAACTGCCCGTCAATATCATATACTTATACCGAGCCCACTATTTTTGCGGAATTCGCGCTGGCTTGCATGAAATTAGCCAAGAAAAACGGCCTTAAAAATATTTGGGTTTCCAATGGCTATATGTCCAAAGAATGTTTAGAAATAATCGCGCCATATTTGGACGCTGGTAATATTGATTTAAAATTTTTCCGGGAAAAAAGCTATAATGAAATTTGCGGCGCCAAATTAAAACCGGTTTTAGATAATCTAATCTGGCTTAAAGCGCGTAAAATACATTTGGAGGTGACCACGCTTATAATTCCAACCCTTAATGATTCGGAAAAAGAGCTGTCAGACATCGCCAATTTTATTTATCAAAAATTGGGTGCGGAGACCCCTTGGCATGTTTCCGCTTTTTACCCCGCCTACCGATTGATTAACTTGCCGGCCACCCGCCCCGATTTGGTTTTAAAAGCGCAAAAAATAGGCCAAAAAGCCGGCTTGAATTATGTCTATACGGGCAATATTTAAATTTGAATAAAAACAATAATCTGCTATAATATAGAAAGAAAGAAAAATTCTTATTTTTTTAAAGGTAATGAAAAAACCAATAAAATTTAAAATTATTTCAATAGGCGCGCTCATGGCGATAATATTTTTCGCTTGGCCGGCAATGGCCGCCGAATTTGACCCAAACTATCTTATTTCCGACGCGGAAATGACTAATTATAATACCCTGGATTTGCCTGCCATCCAAAGATTTTTAGACCGAAGGGAAGGCACCTTGAAAAATTACATCACGGTTGATAAGGAAAATAACTTTAAAACCGCCACCCAGACATTTTACGAGGTGGCGCAAAGATGGCTGATTAATCCAAAATATCTGTTGGTTTTGGTGCAGAAAGAAATGAGCTTGCTCACCGACCCAAGCCCAAGCCAAGGCCGATATGACTGGGCGACCGGCTATGGCTGTCCCGACAGCGGCGGCTGTGATGACCGCTGGCGGGGATTTTATAAGCAGGTTAATTCGGCGGCGGCGCAGACCAGGTATTATATGGATAATATCAATGAATTTAATTATCAGCCCAACAAAACCACGGCTGTGGACAATACCGCCGTCACTCCCAAAAATACGGCCACGGCCGGCTTGTATAACTATACCCCGCACCTGCACGGCAACCAATTATTTTGGGAATTATGGAATAAATATTTCGGCAAGAAGTGGCCGGATGGCTCACTCCTGCAATCCACCTCAACCGAACAGACATATTTGATTTCAGGCGGCCAAAAGCGCGAGATTATGTCCAAAGCCGTGTTATTATCCAGATTTGACTTGGATAAGGTTATCGGGGTGAGCGAGGATGATTTAAGTTATTATGAAGACGGGGTGCCGGTAAAATTTTATAATTTTTCTCTGCTCCGGAATCAGGCGGGCGATATTTATTTAATCGTTGACGACCAAAAAAGAAAAATTCAGAATAAAGAGGTGTTTAAAAAGATCGGTTTCCAAGAGGAAGAAGTTGATGAGGTGAGCGAGATTGATTTAAGCATTTATAAAAACGGCGCTGACATCACGGAATTTTCCATCTATCCGGCGGGCACCTTGCTCCAAGACGTAAAAACCAAAGCCATCTATTATATTATCAGCGGGAAGAAGCAATTGGTCGCCAATCAAGAAATTTTAGACGCTAATTTTCAGGGCTTGCCCGTAAAAAAAGCGACGTTAAGCGAATTGGATAATTATTATACGGGCGAGCCCGTCTCTCTGCCGGACGGCGGACTGATTAAGGTAAAAAAAATTAATACGGTTTATGTAATTTCTAACGGCAAGCGACTGCCGATTTTCAATAGCGATATTTTCAAAAAGATGAATTATAAATGGAATAATGTTATGATTGTCTCTGAAGAAACCCTAAATGTTCATCCCCTGGGACAAACCATCACCGGGGACTGGTAAACATAATAATTTTTAATTTTAATTATATGTCTTTAGTGTTTGCCGCCATCACGCCTCACCCGCCGATTTTAATACCGACCATCGGCAAAGAGGAGCTGGAAAAAATAACTAACACCAAAAAAGCCCTGGAAACAATGGAGCAGGATTTATATGCCGCCAAACCGGATATTTTGATTATTATCTCTCCCCACGGCGAAATTCAAGCCGATGCTTTTACCATTAATCTGGGCGGTGAATTTGAAATAAATTTTGAAACTTTCGGCGACTTTTCCACTAAGATAAATGTCAAAGGAGATATGGTGCTAATAAGCAACGGCAAAGAAAAGTTGAGCGATAAATTTCCTTTAAACGTGATTTCAGAAGCCAAGCTGGATCACGGAGTAGGGGTACCATTTTTTTATTTAGGCCAGCACTTAAAAAATATTGGTTTAATACCAATTTATTTTTCTTTGCTTGATAATCAAACTCATCTGGAATTCGGCAAATCATTAAAAGAACTGATTATGTCCAGCAACAAGAGAATCGCCGTGATTGCTTCCGGCGATTTATCGCATTGTTTAACCGAGAATGCTCCCCTGCCCTTTAATCCGGAGGGCAAGAACTTTGATGAAAAATTAATTGAACTATTGAAAAATCGCGATGCCCAAGGGATTGTCAATCTGGATCCCAAGCTGATAGATAACGCCGCGGAATGCGGCTTAAGGTCATTTATTATTATGCTGGGAATTTTAAATAATATTAATTATCAGACGGAGATATTAAGTTATGAAGCCCCATTTGGCGTGGGCTATTTAGTGGCTAATTTTCATTTGGGATAATGAGATGGTTACAAAATTGTTAAATTTTTAAAAAAATCAGGGACTAATCCTGATTTTTATTTTGAGATTCCGCCGAATACCTTGCGGTAATCCGCGAGGATGAGGCGGAAGTTTATGATTTAATTTGTGAGCTTTTGCCGATTCGCCAACAGGCGAAAAAGGCAAAAACGAACACTGATCAAAAGAGGATTCCAAAGGGGCGCCCCCTTTGGTCGGTGGGCGGGGATCTAAATAACCCGCCCACCGAAACTTAATTTATTTTTCGTCTTTTTTGGTAATCAGCTTAAAAAAATATCGCCACTTTGCTCCTGTTTTACATAGTTCTTTTGTGTCGTTGAGACATTTTTCAATATATGGTTTTTGATTTTCCTTGCATGTTTTAAATACGGAGCTTTTTTTAAAATTAGGTATATTTAATTCTTTAATAATACGCAAAGCCAAGTCCTGCCACTCATGAGCGGGCGGCTTTTGGGATTTGAGATTGAATAAGTCACTTAATTTTTCCGGGCCTTTATTGATTTTCATAGTTTTAATTTATCATTTTTTTATGGAAAAGCAAAACATGGGAATTTCAATCTTGACAATGGCAACATTTTATCACATAATTATCACATGTTAAAGATAATTACCCAGCCCAATCCGATCCTTAGGAAAAAATCACAAGCCGTGAAAGATATTTTGGCGCAAAAAATTCAAGAATTAATCCCCCGGATGGCGGAAACCATGATCAATCATGACGGGGTAGGTTTGGCCGCGCCGCAAATTGGAAAAAATATTCGGCTAATCACGGTTAATCATAAAGACCGGGTGTTGGCGATAATTAATCCAAAAATAACCAAAAAATCATTTTTAAAAGAATGGGGCGAGGAAGGGTGCTTATCGGTGCCGGATAAATTTGGCGAGGTAAAAAGGTCTAAAAGTATTATTATTGAATACTTTGATGAAAAAAATAACCAAAAAATTCTAAAGGCGCCGGGATTATTGGCCAGAGTGATCCAACATGAAATAGACCATTTAGACGGCATATTATTTATTGATAAAGCCAGAAAATTGCGCGACATCAATACTCTAAATGCTTAACGAGTAAAAAAAATAATGGCTAAAAAAATTAGAATTGTTTTCGCGGGCACACCGGATTTTGCCGCGCCTTTTTTAAATTCATTGCTTAATGAAAGTGATTTTGAGGTGGTCGCCGTCCTTACCCAGCCAGACAAGCCGGCCGGCCGAGGGCAGGTTTTAACTTATTCGCCGATTAAAAAATTGGCCGAAAAGAAAAATATAAATATTTTACAGCCGGAAAATATTAAAGATGAAAAAATAATAATTGATTTATTTGATTTAAGCCCTGATTTTCTCGTAGTTGTCGCTTTTGGCCAAATCATACCCAAGGAAATATTAAATATCGTCAAATATGGCAATATAAATGTGCACCCATCACTCCTGCCTAAATATCGGGGCGCTTCCCCCATTCAGAGCGCGATCTTAAACGGCGATCAAGAAACGGGCATCACCATAATGTTAATGGATGAACTAATGGATCACGGGCCGATTTTAGCCCAGCAGAAAATTTCGCTTAATGGCAACGAGACAGCGGATTTACTGCGTCAAGAATTATCGGAAATCGGTAAAAATCTTTTAGTTAAGGTCGTGGCGGATTATTTTTTAGGTAAAATTACGGCGCAAGCGCAAAATCATGAGGCGGCGACATATTGTCGGGCGATAAATAAAGACGAGGCAAAAATTAATTGGCATAATCCCGCCGCGGTTATTGAAAAGCAAATAAGAGCGTATTATTCCTGGCCGGTGGCCTGGACCTTATATAATAATAAGAGAATAAAAATATTTCCACCGGCAAAATCTTTAAGCGACATTAAATTAAAAAAATCGGGAGAAGTATTTTTGTCCAATAACCAATTGGCTGTCGCTTGCGGCACAGATGATGCGCTAATTATTTCTAGCATCCAATTGGAGGGCCGCCCACAGATGAACGCCGATGATTTTTTAAGAGGCAATCAAAATATTCTCGGCCAAATACTTGACTAATTAATGCCGTAAAATGAACGGGGTAAATGTTATGCCCTGTTTTTGTTTAACTTATTTACCAAAAAACCGACTGCGGCAATAACCAAAATATCAAGATATAACTCTTGGCGCAAAAAATAATTCGTATAAATGCTCATAATGACCATAAAACTAAAATAGGCAAAAAGCATGGTTGAAATAAAACCGCTCTTTCTTACGGCAAAATAATAGACGCCAGACAAAAGAATGGCCCAAAATATCGCGGCAAAAATAACACCCCAATAGCCAAAATCCGCCCAGTAATTAAAAAGGAAAGTCGCCGTAATCCACCAGGGCAAAAACATTTGTTTCCAGGGGATTTTTATTTCCGATACCGGTAGATAAGCGATTTTTAAAAATGGATCAAGGGTTGATAAGCCATATTGGCCATAATAAAAATTTGACGGGCCAAAAAAATCAGTGGCCCGGAAAAACGCCTGCAAATTAAAAGCTGGGATAATGTAAAGTGGCGCCACCCATCGGAAATTATCGGGAATTTTCAGCTCTGATAAAGTCATAATATAGCTAAAAGCGTCATCCTCCTCATTAAGATAATAATCACGGTAAGTAATATGCTGCCTAACCGCCGGAATGGCAATTGATATAATCAAAACCACCAAAACCACAGCCACGGAAGCGGAAATAATTTTTTTTAAATTCATCTCTTTGAGCCGCAAAAGCAAATAAATAAAATAACACATTAAAATCGGAAAAATAATGGTCAAACGAGAGGCGTATAAAGACAAAATGACAAACCCCAACACAATATTAATATAAGCCAATATCTTTGGCCACTTCTTTTTTGTTTTTCCTAACAATAAATAAATAAAAGTAAGCGGTATGGCCAGCCGGGGCAAAAGCGCGCCATATTCCCACAACCCAAAAATTTCTTTGTTGATGGCAAATCTCATTCTATCGGGGATGCTGGACAGGATGGGCAGGGTCTGGAAATAATTATAAATATAGATATTGGCGCCAACACTAAAAATGGCCATCAATAATAATACGGCAAAAAATAATCTGCCATCTAAAAACCGGCCGGGAGAAGAATTTTCCGATATTTTTTGGTTAAAAATTTTGCTAAAAATTTTACTCGCCACATAAAATAAAACCAGAAAAATAATCAGGATCAGCCAAAATTTTGTCGTCCAGGGTTTTTCTAAGGGGCTTAGGCGAAATTGCGACACGGCGATTGAGAGCAACCAAACGCACAGCAATAATTTATAGGGCATAAATTTCTGTCTGCCCAAAAAGTAGTTTGCGGCGAAAATAACGCCCAAAACAGAGAATAGAATAAATAAAATCATTTTTTTTGTTTAAGAGATGGTGGCAAAATTATTTTGTCACCATCTCTATCTATAAAACCGTTTTTCCTAAAATAATGCCAGGCGCTTTTAAAAAACAGGAACTGCCGGCTAATAATCTTTTGCTGATTAAAACTTTGGCCGCCATAATGGATTATTTTAACTCTTGGATTATATAAAATTTTAAAACCCGCCCGCCAACACCGCCGGCAAAAATCCACCTCTTCAAACCAAAGGAAAAAATCATCATCTAATTGGCCGATTTTAGCAAAAACTTCTTTTCTAATAAACATAAAAGCGCCCATTACCTGGTCAACTTCCTGCGCTTGAGAATAATCAAAATCAACGGCTAAATAATTATCAATTGATTTTATATTTTTAAATATTTTGGGGATTTTTAAAAACAGCAAAAAAATCGGCCAAAATGTGGGAAATTTTCTTACGGACGGCTGAATCGTTCCGTCAGGATTTAATATTTGGCCGCCCATAATGCCGCAATCTTTGCTTGACGCCATAAATTCAAGGCACCCGCCTAAGGCGCCGGGCAATAATTCCGTGTCAGGATTTAACAACAGGATATAATCCCCGGTTGCCAGCTTAATGGCCTGATTATTGGCGCGGGCAAAGCCCAAATTTTTTTCATTAGACATGGGCCTGACCCAGGAAAATTCATTTTTTATCATTTCCACCGAACCGTCGGCTGAAGCATTATCAACCACAAAAATTTCCAAAGACAATCCGCCTTGATTTTTATAAATTGACTCGAGACATTTTCTTAATAATTCTTTGACCTGCCAGGAAATTATGATAATGGAAATTTTCATATGTCTTTTTTTATCGCCCCTATTTAATACGGTGCTTATCCTGAATAACTTTTTTTGCCGTTTTATATCTGGTAATTTCTCTCAATTTAAGCGGGAGGCCGATGATCATTTTTGGTAGCCATTTGCTCATGGTGCCGCCGGCGACAATGTGAAATAAAATCTCATTAAGCCAGACGCCGCGCCGGCCCCGCTCCCATAAAGTGAGCCACAAATCCCAGTCCTGAAATCTTTTAAGTTCTTGGTCAAAGCCGGGAAAACACTCTCTTCTAAGCAGAGAGGTGGTATGGATATAGGGAATATTCTTCAATTTTTTTTCATCAAATGGCCAAAGCTTGAATGTTTTCCAGCCAAATTTAAATGAAGAATAAACATAAGCCGCCGACCCGTCGGCTTGCAGTTTATCATACATCTTCTCTAACATATCCGGCTTCATTATCACGTCCGCGTCGCAGAAAAGCAGATATTCGCCAATGCTCTGCTCAAAGCCGAAATTTCTGGCCGAAGGCGCGCCGGAATTCTGCCGGTTAAAAAATTTTATTTTTGCCAGCCACGGCCTCATGACTGATAATAAATTATCAGTTGAACCGTCATTGACCACCACCACTTCAAAATCCTTGAAAGTTTGCGCAAAAATGCTTTTGAGGCATTTTTCAATGACACCGGCGTGATTATAAATTGGGATGATGATGCTGATTTTTACGGTTGACATATTATAAGGCACTTTTATTTTTTATATTTAAAATAACCGATAATTGAGCCGCAAAAATGAAACCCGCTTCCTATCTGGGCCACAATCTTAATTATCAATTTTCTGAAAAAAGGCAATCGCTGTAATTTGTCATTCTTACTCCCCTCTCCCGCACCTTTAATTTTTTTATAGTTAAAAAATAATTCTCCCAAACTCTTTACTTCTTTTATTTTTAAATAAACCAACTTCTCGCCGAATTTTTTTTGTTTTAAAAAATAATTAATCAGGCCAAAAGCGTAGTCGTGAAAAATTATCATCTCCGGATAATACATTAGGCGGTATTTTCCTTGGCAGCGACGAGCGAATTCATTGCCCTCGTGCCCCCAGCCAATTTTTTCATCAAATAATCCGATTGCCGCAAACACTTCTTTTTTCACCGCCAAATTGCATTCCCAAATCGTGCTTATTTCTATCGGCTCATCGCCCCGGTCATAGTGCGGGGCAAAATATTGCCACATATTATCAGAAAGCGGCTTGCCCCGACCGACAACCACATTTTCTTTTTCCATAATCCGACTGATATTTTCCAGCCAATCAATGTCGGCGACGGCATCATCATCAAAAAAAACCAAGATATCTCCCCGGGCGTTTTTTATGCCCACGTTTCTGGCATGACAAACATTCAAGTGCTTTTCCTTGAAATATTTAAGGTCCAATTCACCGCTAAATTCGCCTATAACCGCCGCCAGATTATCCTGGCCGCCATCATCAACCACAATAACCTCAAATTTGTTTTTTGAAAAATTTTGGTTAACCAAACTTGAGAGCGACTTTGGCAAATACTCGACTCTATTATATGTGGGGATTATAACGGATATGAACATAATTATGATTTCTTAAATAGAAGAGTAAATATTTGATAAAAATCATTCTTGACAAAGCCCTTAATGGCATATAAAACCGCCAGATAAACAAAAACCCCAAAAATAATAACCGCGCTAAAGTGAATATAATTTTTTAAATACATTACGACAATGCCCATGGCCAAACAGCTTACTAAAATTTTACCCAGCGAGACCATTAAATATTTCTTATCATAAGAGACAATTTTATTAACAAAAAAGATGCCGGCGCCAAACAAAACAAAATAGCTTAATAAAGCGGCCACGGCCGAGCCGATATAGCTCAAATAAGGAATTAAAAGCAAATTTAAGATTATATTAACTCCGGCCGTAATTCCTAAAATCACCGTATTGACCGTTTGTTTATTGCAGGCGTTAAGCATGGCGCCCACGGGAAAGCTAAGAAACGCCAAGGGCAAGGAAAGAATTAAGATTTGCAGGGGCGGAATGGAATTGGCGTACTGCTGGCCGAAAATCGGCACGATTATTTTATCGGCAATCGTCAGGACGCCCACGGCCAAGGGGAAAGATAAGACCATTAAATAATACATAATTTTAGTAAAGGTTTTCGCTAATAATTCTTTGGAGGTGCGGAAATAAGCGCAAAAAGCCGGATAAATGCTGGCTAGTGACGCCACGCCCACAAATTGCAGGGCAAAAGCCACCTTATAGGCGGCGCTATACCAGCCGACCGCTTGGTCGTTGGTTAATTTGGATAATAAAACAATATCCATAGCCGAGTACAGTCGGACAAAAATTCCGGCAATCGCGAACGGTAAAGACAGCATTAATAATTCCTTAATAATGGCCCATTCAAATTTAATTTTTGTTGATAAACGCAATTTTACTTTTAATAAAACCAGCGAATAAATAAAATTAAAGGCACTACCCATTAAATAAGCGCCGATTAAAAAAATTAATCCAAGCTGCAGTTTTATGACGATGACGCCCGTAATAACAATAATCAATTGGTTTAAAATAACACTCAAGCTTTCAAATTTTAAATTATGATTGCCCCGCAAAACGCCGTAAAAACTTAAAGTAAACGAGTCCAAAATCATCACTATACCCGACAAATAAACTAACTGCTTGATCAAAATCGGGTAATTCATCAAATTAATAATTAAAACCGCCAGACCATAAATTAAAACCGACCCGAATAATTTCAAGCCGATGGCGGCGGCTAAATATTTTTGAGATTTTTCCTTGTCTCGGGCGGATTCGCGAATTAATATTTGGGTCAAGCCAAAATCCAAAAACATGGCGAAAATGGTGGTAAAGCCCAAGGCGAAAGATAATCGGCCGGTGTTGGCCACGCCAATCATTCTGGCCACATAAATAAAATATACAAAAGAAATTATCTTTTGTATGGTTAGCCCCGCCGTGTAAAAAGTGGTGTTTTTAGCCAAGTTTATATCTGCCATATGATTAATATTGTAGCAAATTTATAACATTAATTCAATGTAATAAAATTTCAAAAAAGACGAGACATGCTCGTCTTTTTTATATAAAGTATAAAGCTTTACCGTTTGCTCCACTGCGGGGCGCGTCTCGCTCGCTTCAATCCCGGCTTTTTTCTTTCCTTGACTCTCGGATCGCGTTTTAAAAATCCCTCGGCTTTGAGAATCGGCCGGAGTGAGCCATCTAATATTTCCAGGCCGCGGGAAATGGCATGGCGGCAGGCCTCGGCTTGTCCGCCAATGCCGCCGCTATGCGCCTTAAGCGATAACTCAATGTCTTTTAAATGATTGGTAATTCTCAAGGGATCC
>JBAZQS010000021.1:0-15209 GCA_041645075.1 Patescibacteria group bacterium
CTAAAACCGAATCGTCGGCCGCGTAAATATAATAAAAACCCTTTAAGCGGTTTTGTCTTAATAAATCAAACGCGCCGCCGCCTTTGGGAATTAAAGACAGATAATTATAAAAAGAAATCAAGGGCGCGTTATAATAAAACTGGTATTTCTGAATATACCAGGAAAGGGCAAACCAGCTCATGGTCTCATCAAAAAATATCAGGTCTTTGCCCTCAAGCTCGGACAAGTTCCACCCCATTTCCGTCAGCTTGGGCCTTTTTAACGCCGGCAAGTCGGTTAAAATATTTTTCTTCAAATAATCATCAAGTTGATTAAAACCATAGCTATAAAGACGCGATGCCGAATAAAAAAGGGGCGGCTTGCCAACCGGTTTGCTGGCGATATTGGTATTGAAATTATAAAAAATTTCCCCGCCAAAAATCAAAATTAAAATAATTATGAACGGTTTGGCTAAAATCGGCTTTTGGCGCCCGATAAGTCGGAATAAATCAATAATGGCGATGGCCAAAATAATTATTAAAATCGGCAAGGCGATGGAAAAAAGCCTCGGCCCCGTGCCGGAAAAAAGAAACAGCAAGATAATCAATAAAAGATTAACGGCTAAAAATTTTTCCAATTTATCGCCGCGCTTTTTTAAAATTTTTATCAGCAAATAAATCAGGGCGACGGCGATTAAAATGGCCAAGGGCCAGGACGTGGTTTGGACTAGGGCGCTCCAAACACTGGCCGTATTTTGCCAGATATTAAAATTAACGCCTCGGCCGGAAATGGCCTTAAAATCCTCCGGGTGCATGCCCACCATTGAAGACAAGGCGGCGTCAAAATGCCCGCGATATTGGAAGACCTTGGCATTATAAATAATTATCGGCAGGAGCGCAATTAAAAATAAAATTATGGCCGCCCAAAATTCTTTCTTTTTGAAAACCGGCCGCCGCCAAATCAATAAATATAAAACCGCGGCCGGGACTAAAAAGACGGCGGTATATTTTGCCAGGAGCGCCAAGCCGGCGGCCACGCCCCAAAACCACAAATTTCTTTTACTGCCATTAACCAAATATTTATAAAAAAAGAAAATACTTAAAACAATAAAAAATACTTCAACCCCTTCCAAATACCCGATCCGGCTAATCCAGGCGCCGTAAGAAGAAATCGCCAATAAAAAACCGGCTAATAAAGCCAAATTTTCATCTTTCTTATATTTTTTCAGCCAGAAATAAACTAAAATAATCACGCCCGCGCCGGCCAAAGCAAATGGCAAACGCGCCGCCAGCGTGCTTGGACCCAGCACGTTAAAAAATAAATACTGAATCGCGAAAACCAAGGGCGGGCCGTCATGAAAAGAGAGATTAGCCCAGCCGGGAATGCGGTTGAACCACTGAATCGGCGTGGTCTGCCCCCCGCCCAAATAATCAAACCAGCCCAAAGCCCGAAAAGAATACAGGGCATCGTCGGACGATAAATCATTGGCCGTTAAATTTACAAAACGGAAAAAGACAATAATTAAAATTAAGGCGATGATAAGCCAAATTTTTTTATTTTTAAGCATAAATATTACTTCTTCACTCTCCCCTGCAAATCCTTCAGAACCGTTTCAATGGCCGCCTCCTTTTTAACGGCTAAAGATTTTTTGGCATAATCAATCGCTTTTTTTAAATCACCTTCGCGCTCAAAATAAGAAATTAAATAATTATAAAAAGCCGTGGCGTTTTCCGGCGTTTCCTTAGCGCCGCTCAACATTAACGGCTCAATTTCTGTTTTCTTGTCGGGAAATTTAGCGACATATAAATCCGCCAGCCAGCGATAATAATCCGAGCGGTAAGGCGCTTTCTCAATCGCCAGCTTCAAAAGATCAACCGCTTCATCATATCGGCCAAACGGATAAATATACAGGTCGGCAATTTCCGCGTAAGCCGGCCCGAAATCGGGAAATTTATCTCTCGCCCTTTCAAAGGCCTTAAGCGATTCATCATTTTCTTTTAAAATTTTCAAAAACCCCGCGTAAGACAGCATAGCGATATAATCGGGCGTCTTTTGGATTTTATTATCTAAATCGCGCATTTTATTAAAAAGAATATCCACCCTATCTTGAGTTAAGCCCGCCTTTTTGTATTTTTCATAATCAATGGGCCCGTTTAGGGTAAAACCGGCTTTGGCCTGATTGTTTTCAACGCCCGATTTTGGCCAAAAATAAAACGAGGCAACAACTCCCAAAATTATAATCAAGATAATTATTACAATAGCGATGATTTTCTTTTTTGACATAAAAAAATAATTTTTAATTTTGTAATTTTTAATTTTTAAATAAATAAAACAAATTTTTAATTTTTAAACTGCCGGTTATTAGATTAAAGATTATTACTATCTATATTTTAAATAAAATCCTAATAAAAATCAACCCCCCACTTCTGTACAAAAGTGGGGGGATTGATTGTTTAACTTCTATCCGTCTAACAGAATTTCTTACCCATAAATTTTGCGCTTTTGTTTATTCTGCGCTTTTGCGTCTGCCTTATTCAGGAATACTGTAGACCGTAGATGAACTCTGCAGACCGTTGACGAGATAGCCATTATACCATTCATTGGTATTGGTGGCGTTTGGACCGTCATCGGTGTAGAGGTCAGACCAGACGAAGTTGCCCTGGAATTGAGCTACAAACAGAGCGGCTGGAGCGCCAACTGAATATGAGTAGGCATCCAAAGTCGTTGAGGCCGTATCGCCTAAGAATCTAATCTGGATAGAGCCGTCCAAAGTGGCGTCAAGGCCATCAACGGTTCGGCCGATTAACTGGAATTGAGCCGATTGGCCCGCGCCCAAGCGAAGTTCTGTCTTGGTGTCAGTAACGCTGTCCGGATTATACAAGACAAAGGAGAAATACGCATCGGAAGTGCCATCAAGTTCAGCAAAGGCAACATCAGCCGAAATCTGCTTGAATGTAGCCCAGTCGCTTCTCTTGGCCTGTAAGCCGGCGGTCGTCAATTTGATATTCGCATCGGTAGAAGTAGAGACAATAAAGCTTAAGCGATAAATACCAATTGGCTCGCTGGTTGGATTGCTGATGGTTAAGTCATACATCACCACGCCGGAAGCAAAGAGCCGAATCGCCGGAGCGACTATGCTGACTGATGGATAGCTCTTGTGCAGGATAACGGCCGTGCTGGTATTGGAGGTGATGGTCTCGGAAGTGACGGTCAAGCCGGAGCTTACGCCCTTAGCCGTAATGCCATCGGTACCGCCAAAGCCCAAAGCCACGGAAGCGTTGGCCAAACCGGTTTCGTCAATGCTGGCATTGTCAACTTTGGCCATGGTGGCCTTGATGACTAATTCCACGCCGGCCGAACCGGTTGGAATCTGCAATGAATCCTGCGGTAAGGAGAAGGACTCGCAAACAGCGCCGAGAGAAGCGTCAATAATCGGGGTGGTCAAAGCAGTTGACTTGTAAACCTTGACATTGCTGATATCACCCCTATCGCCTACGCCCGCGCTATCGGCCGCGCCCGTGCCCACGCAAACAGACAAATCAGAAATATTCAGGGCCTCATTGGTCGCCGTAATTTTGACTCGGCCAATTTCATAGGTCTGGCCTTCAGCCACAATCCGAGAGGCAGGCGCCGAAGCGCTGTTGACCATAGTCAAACTGCCAGCGCCGGCAATCGTAATCTTAATGGCGGCGTTACTGGCGGGGTTATAGGCGCTACCGGTCGGGGTAACCGTGTTGCTGGTTAAAACACCGGTCGCGGTTACTGGAACCACGGTGCCATCATTTCTAATGACAAATCCGTCGGCGTGGTTCTGATAGGTGGCGGCCGTGGTCCTGACATCGGCTCGCAGTTCCAAGCTAATGGTCGTGTTCTTGGTAATAATAATCGGGTCAGTCAAGGTCCAAGTAGTCGTGCCGTCATAACCGTCTTTTACCGCCAATAGACAGCCATAACTATCTAAGGTGGCGTTCGGATACTTGGTCGTACAGTTGGTCTTGTTGGTGACGTCATAAAGGGTCACGCTGTCCAAGTTGGTAGTCGTGGCCGTCTCATTAGCCAGAGTAATGGCGCTAATCTTGACATTCTCACCCGAACCGGAAGTGGAAAACGCCCAAGAGCCATAAAGGGCTTTCTTGGCGCCCAGAGAAACGTTGCCGGTGGTGGGCAAAGAATTAGCCGTAATGGTCAGTTTGGCCGGCTTAAAGGTCATGGTGTTGGCGCTAATCACGCCGGTCGGACTGGCCGTAACGCTATCATTGGTGGTCATGCCGGTCGCGGTGATGGTTGAGCCGGTAATGCTGAAATAGAAGGTCTCATTGCTGGCCCAATATGAACCATCGCCCGTACTCTCTATATCGGCCACCACTTTGACTAAATTACTGCCCACGGGCAATTGCACGGTTGCCGTATAAGCCACACTGCCGGAAGATGCGTCATTCGGACCCCATAAGGTCGCACCGTCTTTATCAATCAATTTTACGTTATCAATATTAGCCGTCGTGGAACTTACCGCCAAAGTTAGGGCCGTAATTGAGACGGTTTCGCCGGCAACCACTAAATTAAATGAACCCAAGGTCTGGGCATCGCCATAAGAAATATCTTGGGCCGCCACCACACTGCTGGACTCAATTCTCAAAGTGCCGACGGAAATGGTCAATTGGTCATTGGCCATAACCGGATTGCCCGCGCTTGAGCCGGTACTGGAATAGGTCGGGGTCTTCATATAGCCGAAAGTGTCGCCCGAAGCCACCACATCATCGGTGCGGTAAATGCTAAGAATAATTGTCCTGGTGGAACCGCTTAAAATATCGGCTTTCAAGACAAATTCTTTGCTCTTGCCTTTTTCAATTAAAACCGAATTGGCCGAGAATTCCGCGGTCAGATATTTACCGTCTTTGGTAAAGACGGCCGTGACCGGCGTGGCATTATCAACCAATAATTTATAGTTGCTGATATCCGTGTCTAAAGCGGACGTGCCGGAATTATAGAATTTAATCTGCTTGACCCGTTGGCCTTCAACCGAATCAGCGCTGATTTTGAAAGCGCCGACAATCTGGGCCACGGTGCCAACTTTAATATCCGTGGAAGTGGAGACCTGATAAACACCCCTAACAACGGCTGGAGTGCCAATGGCCAAGGAGGTAACGGTCATGGCATTGCCCGTAATGGGCAAAGTGCCGGAAACCGTGGCCGTGCCCTTAAGGACAATGGCCGATAAGGCCAATTGAGGAATTTGACCGGCGGTGCCGGAAGCCATATTACCTGCCAAGATAATCTTCTTGGTGGTGCCGGCTTTGACCACAATATCATCCAGGAAACTCGCTTGTGAGAGGGCATTCAGTGACTGACCGACGCCAATCTTAACATTGGTGGCCGCGTCAATTAAAGTGAGGGTAGAAAAATTAGCGTCAACAGCCGAACCCTTTCTTTCAACGGTCATTTTGTCAATCGTGATATCGCCATCGCTGGAAGCCGTGAAAGAAACGGTCGTGAAAGGCACTCTGATAGAACTGCCCACGGCAATACCCGCGGCTGGCGTATCGCTCGCTAAAGCCACGGTCAAGGTGCCGACGGAAGCGACTGGCGTAACCGCGCCCGTACCAGCAATGGTGGTTAGCGCTGATTCTTGGCCGGTAACGGATGAACCGGTGGTAAAGGTCATGGAAGTGGCAACCGTAACCACCGCGCTGTCCTTAAATTTATTAGCCACAAAAGCATCGCCGGAAATGGCTCTCTTTAAGCCGCCATCAATGTAATAGATGTCAGCGCTACCTGTGTACTTGATTAAACTACCATTTGGCAACACTGAAGAAGCGGTTAGCTCGGTACCGGTTTTGCTGTAATCATTCTCAAACGAGCTCTGAATGGTGACAACCTTAGTTGACCAGGTTGAACCATACAGGGTTGAAGCAATGGCCGAAGATGGGATTAAACTCAAAACCCCGCCCGGAGCCACGGCATAAACCCGCGCGCTGTTATCAAACTTCACTAAATTAACACCGGCTCGAGCGACGACATTGGCCGCTGATGTCAGCGCGTCAAAGTCGGTTTGAGAAATGACTTGAACGCCCTGTGTGGCCCAGCTGCCGCTCTTCCAGGTCCAAAATGTTGCCTCGTTGGAAAAAAGATGTCTTTTTCCGTCCGAGTCAATGTAATAGACAGCGGTATTGGTGGCCGTCTTGATGACATCGCCGGCAGTTGCCGTATAAGCCGCTGATGCCAAAGGCACCACCGCCGCCAAGCCAAGAGACCAGACAATAGTCGCTACGACTACACTATAAGTTAACAACTTTTTCATATTTAACTATTTTTTTATTATTTATTAAGATTCATTAAAAGTTAGGATAAAAAAACAAATTAAAACCCAATCGGATTTCTAAACCCACCCACTAATAAGTTCTGCCCTAGGCAGATCGGCCTTTACCTATTAATCAATGGGAACTTGCTTTTTTATTTGGCCCCAAATTTAATGAACCTCTATCTAAACTAAATTGTTTATGCGCTTGCGCGTATAAACAACCCAATTATTATTTTAATTAATTATTTAACCAAACTATTGGTCGTTTCACTCGTCTGCGCCGTACTACTGGTTGAATCGGTTTTCAGATATCCATTTAATAATGTGTTGGTGCTGGTGGTTAGTATAATAAAACCCTGTATTTTAATTTTATCCTGACTTTGGGTCTCTGGTATGGCCTGGTCGCCAGTGAGCGCTTCGGTGGTTGTGCTTTTGCTTGGCTGTATTTTTTCCAAATTTTTAAGCCGATCGGCGACTCGAGCAGTGACTTCATTGTCGGAAATTTTGCTATCGCCGCTTTCATAATTTTTCACAATCACGGCCAAAGCCGCGGTGCCGGTTTCTTCAATATTTTTAAGGGCTTCGCGCATGTCATCGGCCACCTCGCCTTGGACGTCGGTGGGCAAAGTCGCGGCCGTATCCGCCAGGGTCTGGCCGGCTTGCAGGGTTTGGGTGTCAATATTTTTAGCGACCTCTGTCAGGTCGGTTTTCGGCACGGAAGCGGCGCTGATTTTATTTAATTTTTCCTTAACTATTTTTACGTCTTTGGAAATCTGCTTGGCCGTCTCGCTCACTTTTCTCGCCTTGGCCACCTTATTATTATCTTGCGCGGCGAGCTTCTGTAATTCATCAACCCGGCGATTAACAAAATCCATTTGCAATTGGACATTTTTGTCTTCGGGAAAAGTCAAAGCCAATTGAACTCTTTCTGAAGCGGTTTTTACGGAATAAAACATATCGCCCGGCAAACTATCATCGGCCAGGCCCACCGTGGCCGCGTAACCGAACATTACCGCCACCATTAAAAATACGGCCAAGGCCGGTTTTAACAACAGGCCGAAGCGGCCGCTAAAATATTGCCAATAATATATGGCCTGGCGGTCAGCCAAGATTTCTTTTGTTGGCTGCGGCTGGATTTGGCTCATTAATATCTCTTTGCTGGACGCAAGCCAACTCTCTTGGGGCCGGCCGCCGGCCTCAAGATTTTTTAATTGCTTTAAATTTTTGATTAAGTCCTTGCTATGCATTGACGGTTTCTTTTAAGGCCTTGGCGGCTCGATGCAGTAAAACCCTGACCGCGCCCCTTGATTTATTTAAAACCTCGGCGATTTCACCGATGGATAACTCGTCTAAATATTTTAAAATAATCACTTCTTTATATTCGTCTTTTAAATTTTCCAGCCCCTTGAGCACCTGATTTAAGTCCGAATTGACGATTTGCTGGGCCAATGGGTCGGCCCGATTGTCCGCCGTCGCCTTGGCCAAATCGCTTTCTTCAACTTCTTCAACCGAGTCCTCTTTTCTGGCCTTGCTCCTAAAAAAATCAATGACCGTGTTTCTGGCAACCATATAGGTGAAGGCGTTCAAATTCTTTATTTCCTTATCTTCTTTGAGGTATTGCCATAACTTTAAAAAAACTTCGGAAGTGAGGTCTTGGGCGTCGGCAACGGAATTAATCTTAAAAAAAATAAAACGATAGATACGAGTGGCGTATAAATCGTAGAATCTGCCATAGGCCTCTTTATCTTTGTTTTTTACCTTTAAAAAAAGAATTGTTTTTTCTAGAGGATTCTTCATTAATTAAGACGATTAAATTAAAGATTTGTTACAGTTCACCCTGTGGAATAAAATTTTTCTGTAAGAAAAATTTATGGCAAAACTCTATCCCATGGAGTAAACCTCATATTATAGAATAGTTTTTGCCATATTCCACAGGGTAAATCCAGGCAAACAAATTCAATTATAAAACAAAATGCTTTTTTTGGCAACTTTTTCCCCTTTTACCGACAATAAGGCGGTCGAGATAACCATAAAAACAACTTTATCGGGAGTAAAAATTAGGCCGTTTTCGGGTTGACAACAGACCACCTCAATGATAAAGTTTGTCTAGACATGTCTAGACAAACTTCATACTTATCCACAGTTTACCCTGTGGAGTATAGCAAGCTACTCCACAGGGTGAACCCAGTGGAATGGCTATACCAAAATTTTTGCTATGGCAAAAATTTTATTCCACGGGGTTCACCCTATGGAATAAAATTTTTCTTTCAGAAAAATTTATGGCGATAGCCATATTCCATAGGGTAAATAAACATAAAAATAACATATGCCAGCCGGCCAGCCCATCAGGGTTACCATCTCTCAAGCGGCTAATCTATTCGGCATTAGCGAAAAAACCATCCGCCGGGCGATTAAAAACCAGGAACTGCTTTATATTGTGGTGCGGGGGGTTTATAAAATCAACTTTGAAGGCCTGTTAAAATGGTCGCAAAACCGAACCACCACTAAAAAAAAGCTTGAAAAAAACGGCCTTGGCCAGTATGTGGATAAGTGGAAAATCAAAAATAAACTCTATTCTCCTAATCCTAATAATTTAAAAAAAAATCCGCTAAAGGAGGATATGGAAAAAACCGTTTAGAATGGCAAAAGAGAACGCTAAAAACAACGTTCCTTAAAAATTTTTCCGGGAAGGAGAAAAACAATGTACAAAATGTTCGGATGGCTGGCAATAATTAACCTGCCCATATTAATTGGTTTCCAGATTAATTTGGCCAATCAAAAAGCCATCATGAAAAACGGGACTGTTATTGACGCGGAAATTGTTAACATTCACAATGGAAATTACGGCCGGCGAGTTGAATATACCTATGAAATGCCAGCCGGAAAAAAACACTCTGTCACCGTTAACGCCCCATCCTCGATCAAAAACGGACAAAAAACATTAAAGATTTATGTCCACAAAGACAATCCCGATAAAAGCGTCCCGGAAGGCGCGATTGAATTTACTAAAAATTGGCTTAATTCAACGGCTATATGGGGTCTAATCTCTATTTTCTTTTTCTATTATTACCGAAGCCGAGCTAAGCGCAAGGAAGCGTAATCTAATTAGTAAATCTTACACCCATTAATACCCCAAGGTCCTATCGTACTGAGGGGTTTTTTATTTAAAAACAGCCCCCTTGCGTTTTTTTTAATTATTCCGTATAATAAATCCATAAACTATTATCCGCTTTGAGCGGATTTTAAGATTAAAAATTATTAAACCATGTCCAATGCCAATAAACTAATCCAATACGTCAAGGATTCCAAGGAGGAGCTTAAGCATGTTACTTGGCCGACCAAAAAAGAAGTAAGAAGGCATACGATTTTGGTCATCGCCGTTTCCTTGGGCGTGGCCGCCTTCTTGGGCATTATTGATTATATTTTGAATTTTGGCTTAGAAAAAATAATCAAATAATATGGCCAAACAAAATCTGCAACTGGGCCGGCGCTGGTATGTCTTGCATACTTACTCGGGACTGGAAGAAGCGGTCTCTCATAATTTAAAACAGCGCATTGAGTCCATGGACATGGAGGATAAGATTTTTAATGTCTTGATTCCCAAGGAAAAGAAAATCAGAATTAAAAACGGCAAAAGAAAAATCGTGGAGGAAAAAATTTATCCGGGCTATGTTTTGGTAGAAATGATTGTAACCGACGATTCCTGGTATGTGGTCAGAAACACGCCGCACGTCACCGGTTTTGTCGGCTCGGGCACCACGCCCACGCCCATCTCCGAAGCGGAAATTAAGGACTTGCAAAAAAGAATGGGGGTCAATGAGCCGGAATATCAAATTGATGTGAGCCAAGGCGATCCGGTGCGCATTTCCGACGGGCCGTTTAAAAATATGGAAGGCAAAGTCGTGGAAATAGATGATACTCGCGGCAAAGTCAAGGTCTTGGTCTCAATGTTCGGCCGAGAGACACCGGTGGAATTGGATTTCTTGCAGATAAAGAAGATATAACAGAAAATTTTTAATTTTTAATTTTTAAATAAATAAATCAAATTTTTAATTTCTAAACAATTCCAAATGTATTTATTTAAAAGCTTGTCCCCAACCCCGATTGGGGATTAAATCATTAAAAATTATTTATAAAATTAAAAATTATAAAATTAAAAATTATTTAAAACTATGGCAAAAAAAATAAAGACAATCATAAAATTGCAAATACCCGGCGGCCAAGCCAATCCGGCGCCTCCGATCGGTCCGGCTTTGGGCCAGCATGGCTTGAATATCGCGGAATTCTGCCAAAAATTCAATGCCGCCACCAAAGACAAGATGGGCGATATTATTCCGGCGGAAATTACGGTTTTTGAAGACCGAACCTATACTTTTGTCCTAAAAACACCGCCCGCCGCCGAATTAATCAAAAAGGCAGCTGGAATAACTAAGGGCTCGGGCAAACCGCTTAAAGAAAAAGTGGGCAGAATCACCAAACAGCAAGTGGCAGAAATTGCCAAAATCAAAATGCCGGACTTGAATACCAAAAATTTAGAAGCGGCTTGCAAAATTATTGAAGGCACGGCCAGGCAGATGGGGGTAGAAATTAAATAACGTGGGAACCCTTGCTAGTCACAAGCGCGCCAATACCACTAACAAATAATTATGAAAAAAATCCAACACCAGCCATCAAAGAGATATAAAGAAGCCGTCGGCTTGATTGACCGCAAAAAATCCTATTCGGCCGAGGAGGCGATTGCTTTGGTCAAAAAAACCGCGACTGTAAAATTTGACTCTTCTATTGAGGTTCACCTTAAATTGAATATTGACCCTAAAAAAGGCGACCAGCAAGTAAGAAGCAGTGTGGCCTTGCCGCACGGCACGGGCAAATCATTGCGTATTGCCGTGGTGGCGACTAATGGCGACCAGCAAAAAAATGCCAAGGCGGCCGGCGCCGATCTGGTTGGCGAAAAGGAAATTATAGACGAAATTAAGAATGGCAAAATCAATTTTGACGTTTTAGTAGCCACGCCCGACGCCATGAAATTATTGGCGCCGATTGCCAAAATTCTTGGACCCAAGGGCTTGATGCCCAATCCCAAAGACGGCACCGTGGCCGCCAATATCGGCGAAGCCGTGGCCAACCTTAAAAAGGGTAAAATTAATTACAAAAATGATGATTCGGGCAATATTCATGTAATTATTGGCAAGGCGTCTTTTGAGGAAGCAAAATTAAAGGAAAACTTCGGCGCGCTGATGGACAGCGTAATCAGGGCCAAACCGGCTAGCGCCAAAGGAACCTATATTAAATCCGTGAATCTAACCAGCTCCATGGGCCCGTCAATTAAAGTGGCAATATAATTACGAATTACGAATTTCAAATTAAAAATTGGAATCAAATAAAAAGTCACTCCCGTTTCGTGGGGGTGATTTTTTATGCTTATTATCCATGGGGGCATTAAAAAGCAAGTGTCACGGACGATAATGAATTCTTAAGGTAATTTAGAAACTTGACATTTTTTAATAAAATTATAATAATTAAGCAAGTACAATTTAAAATTCAATCAAAAGAAAGGGCGGGAGAATGAGCGAGCCCCAAGAAACTTTCGATATTCCGATTTTTCTTGTCCGTTTATTCCTTAAACAGAAGCCAAGAAGCCGGCAAATGCAATGGGAGTGCGAATTACCCTATCGCGGCTATATCTTTAAATTTGTGGCTAATGGCGATTTGAAACTCAATTCTCAGGAATACTATTTTATCCAGGCCAGGCACATTCTTTACCGAAATTTAAACCACAGATTTCTGATTGTGGCCGTTGATCTTCTGCGGAAATTGGAGTTGCCAGATGAAGCCACTGATGAATTTACGCTTTTTTTCAGTCCGCCCGAGAATCACGAAAAGGCGCAGGGGCGATGGGAAGCCATATATTATGGCGCCGATATGACGATTAAATTTGTCCCGGAAAATAATCGCAATAATCCCCAGCCATCTCCGGAACAGGCCATCTGGCATTGTTCAGTTTCCGGGTTATTGCATTACAGCCAAGAAAACCATTTTGCCATTGTGGCTGTAAATTTGCTTGAGCCAATAGAGGCCGGGACTGTCTTACGCGAAGAATGATCATTTGAATAAAAATCTAAAAACCCACTATGGCTACGGTGGGTTTTAAAATTTATAAATTATTTAAAATAGTATCGTCAAATTTAACATAATTTTATTCTAAAATCAAGTTTTGCCCAGTATTCCCCAATTTAAATTGCCTCCTCTTCCCTTTTCTGATAAAATTAAATAGATTTAAAAACTTATCAACAACAATAATATGCAAACCCCCGCCCGCCCCGATAAAATTCATTATTATATCGGCATTGCCAAAGCCGTTTCCCAAAGATGCACTTGTTATCGCTCACGGGGCGGGGCGATTATTGTCCGGGGCGACCAAATTATCGCTACCGGCTATATCGGGGCGCCCCGAGGCACCAAGGATTGCCTGAAACGGGGAAATTGCCTTAGGGAAGAGCTAAAAATACCCCACGGCGAAAGGTATGAAATGTGCCGTTCGGTCCATGCCGAACAAAACGCGATTATTAATGCCGCCCGAGCCGGCGTCAGCTTATTCGGGGGCGAGATGTATATTTACGGCGAAAGGCCGGCGACCGGCGAATTAATGGATTTTATCCCCTGTTATTTTTGCAAACGGATGATAATTAATGCCGGGATAAACTGGGTTTTTTCTCAAATGCACGATGGCTCAATCAAAAAATTTTCCGTTGAAGAATGGGTCAAGGACTGGCAGGAAAATGATATTGTGGATGATAAATATAAGTATGGGACGGATCTTAATAAAAAATTGGGACTTAAATAATCGTCATTGCGAGGAGCGGTAATCGGCGATCCTTCCCTCTTGGGTACTCGGGGTCGGGATAAACTCCGCAACCCGAGTTTAGATTGCTTCGTCGAGTACTCCTCGCAATGACATTTTAAGAAATATGAGCAAGATAATAATCGGCCTGGTCGGTGAAATTGCTTCTGGCAAAGACACGATCGCCCAATATCTTAAAGAAAAATATGACTCGGAAACCGTCAGTTTTTCTCAGCCCTTGCGCGATATTTTAGATCGGCTTTATTTGCCGCAAAACCGGGAAAATATGGTTTGGCTTGGTTCTGATTTGCGTCAAAGATTCGGCGAGCATGTTTTGGCTTATGCCATTACCAAGGAGGCGGAGGCCATTGATAGGCCCTTTATTTGCCTGCCCAATGTCAGAACTTTCGGCGATATTGAATTTTTTAAAAAAATGCCGAATTTTGTCTTGGTCCAAATTTTTGCCGACCAAAAAATTAGATATGAACGTTTAATCAGGCGCTCCCAAAATCCAGACGACCAGACCAAAACCTGGGAACAATTTTTAGCCGACGCGCAATTGCCAACAGAGGTAAGTATTCGGGAGGTAGCCAAGGAAGCAAAATATAAAATTAATAATAATGGAAATTTTGAGGAATTATATAGGCAGGTGAATGAGTTAATTGAGAAAATAAAAAATTAATTTTCAATTATCAATTATCCCATTGTCATTGCGAGGAGCCGTAATCGGCGACGAAGCAATCTATGTTATAAATTAAATAAAAAAAAAGATTGCTTCGTCGGGGTACCTCCTCGCAATGACGACAATAAATCTTTTTTTAAAATTGAAAATTAATTGATTTGACAACCATTTTTAGTTTTGTTAAGTTGCGTCTAAGTTTATTGAACATTAACAATACCAAAAGGAGTGAAACGAACATGCCGCTGAAAGGAAGGTTTATAGTCATTGAGGGCGGAGACGGTTCAGGAAAAGCGACTCAGACCCGCCTTTTACTGGGGCGCCTGTTAGCCGAGGGCCATCGAGCCAAAAGCATTGATTTTCCTCAATATGAGAAAAATTTTTACGGCCGGATTATCCGCGCTTATTTGAACGGGCAATTCGGAACGCCAACGGAAATTGACCCAAAATTAGCCGGCATTTTATACTGCCTGGACCGATTTGAATCCAGCGGAGAAATCAAGCAATTGATTCGGGAGGACATTGTCATTTCCGATCGCTTTCATACGGCCAATATAATCCATCAAGGAGCGAAAATACCACTTAAAGCAGATGGCCGATTGGATACCGTAAAAATTCTTACTCTGGTCAGGTTTTTTGAAGAATTTGAATTTGGGGTTTTGAGAAATCCCGCTCCTAATTTAATCATCTATCTTCATGTTTATCCGGAAGTGGCGCAAAAACTCATGGAAACGCAAGAACGGGTAAAAGACGGCCACGAGGCGGACGTAGAATACGCCAAACGGGTAGAGCAAGTCGCTTTGTGGGCCAGCGAAAATTTCGGCTGGCCAGTGGTGGAATGCTGTCCCAGTCGTGATTCAATCTTAACAACCGAACAGATTCATGAAAAAATCTGGGAGAAGACCCAATCAATAATTCCAAAGGAGGATAGCTCATGACTGGCCGAAAGATAAAAGCGGAAATACTATCCATTACTCGAGGCGATCTTGATCCGCGCGTGGTGGAGAATATTGAATTAGCCGGCCGAACCTGCTATAAATCCACGGACAAAATTTCACTTGGTTCGGCAGAAAAATTCGTCAAGGGCATTATGGCGCGCGGACACGAAAGCGTGATTGAACATTCTTGGTTTGTTTTTGTCCTGCTCAAAGAGCCCTATGGCCGTTCTTATTTGCTGGAATATCTACTCAAAGTGATGATGGCCAATAATCTGCTTTCGCTTACCGAAGAAGATGGGAGATACATCTTAAGCGGCAACGCCAGAATGTTCAGGGATTTATTCAGGAATCTGCCGCATTGGAATAGCGAAGACAAATCAATGCATGAACAATTATTAAAGGCGGCGCCGATTCTTTTTTCCGACATTATTCCGCCCAATGATAATTTTAGGGAATCCTATGTGGCCATCTGCC
>JBAZQS010000022.1:0-14122 GCA_041645075.1 Patescibacteria group bacterium
CTCAGTCGAACTCCTCAGTGCAAGCAAGCTTGAGTTTTTTAAAACAAAAAGAAAAAGTCGCCAAAGAGCTCGGCATTGATTTTCGGATTTACGAACCAGAGCACACAAAATATTGTGTGCTCGGCCGAGCACATACATCGCAATGTATGTGCTCTGGTTTCCAAAACGATTCATTGCGAAAATTTGTTTTAAAGATTGCAAATTTAAAAAAAGTCGGCGGAGTGATTGTCCAATTGCCGTTGCCTGAACATCTTAATAAACATTATATTTTAAACGTTATACCGCGCGAGAAAGACATTGATGTTTTGGGAGAGCGCGCCCTCGGCGCATTTTATAATGGAAGAAATATTGTATTGCCTCCGGCAGTTGAAGTTGTTAAAGAGATAATTGAAAATTGTAAATTAAAAATTGAAAATTTACGCATAGCCGTCGTGGGCGCAGGTTTTCTTATCGGCAAACCAATCGCAGTTTGGCTAATGAATCAAAAAGTAAAAGAATTAACTATTTTTGAGAAAGGTAGCCTGCCTGCGCAGGCAGGCGATTTAACGGAATTAAAAGATTATGATTTGATTATCAGCGGAACCGGAGTTGCGGGACTGATAAAGCTGGAGATGTTAAAACAAGGCGCGGGGATAATTGATTTCGGATATTCAATGGGGAAAGAATTAGGAATTATGAATAATGAATTAGGAATAAAAATTCGCGGAGATTTGGATGTTTCTGATATTCAAAATTCAAAATTCAAAATTCAAAATTCGGGATTTTACACTCCCACTCCCGGTGGCACTGGTCCGATATTGGTGGCAAAAATTTTTGAGAATTTTTATAATTTAAATAATGAAAAAATTAAAAGACAGCTTTAAATTTGCTTTGAATGGATTTAAAGAAACACTTATTTTTGAGAGGAATTTTAAAATAATGTTGTTTTTCGCTCTTATTGCGGTTTTTTTGATGTTTTATTTTCCGACTATCCGCGCCGAAAAAGCCGTGATTACCACTGCGATTTTCGCGGTTTTAACTTTGGAACTTGTGAATATCGCGATTGAGCGGCTTTTGGATTTTCTTCAAATGGAGCACAGCGAAGAAGTGAGAATTATTAAAGATTTAATGGCGGCCATAGTTTTGTTGGCGAGCTTCGGCGCCGTCGTTATCGGCTTAATCGTTTTCTGGCCGCACATTTTTTAATGATTTTTTAAAATATTTATCAGCTCTCTTTTTTTATTATTGAGAGTTTTTAAATCTTTTGCTTCTATATTTAATCTTATTAAGGGTTCGGTGTTGGATGGACGCAGATTAAACCACCAGCCTTCGCCAAGGCTTCGGCTGGCAGGCCATCCCTTAAATTCCATAGTTAAGCCGTCTAAATAGTTTGTAATTTGTAATTTGTAATTTGTAGTTTTTGATTTAAATTTTTCTTCAATTATTTTTATAAATTGTTTGGGGTTTTCGATTTTAAAATTTAATTCTCCTGAACGATAATATTGCGGCAGTAAATCCGAAAAATTAGCCAAAGAATACGGCAGGCGCGACACCGCGTTTATAATTTCAATCGCCGTTAAAATTCCCGCGTCGCAATAAAAAAATTTCTTAAAATAATAATGCCCCGATTTTTCCACGCCTAAATCCGCTTCAATTTTCCGCATCAGTTTTTTTATAAAATAATGCCCCACTTTACTTTCAATAATTTTGATTTTTGATTTTTGATTTTTGATTTTTTTCACGAGCCAGCCAGTTTTTACATCAATTACAACTTTTTTCGGTTGTAATTGCCAAATTAAAAGTCGCGCAATCGCGTCCGGTTCAACAACGCGGCCGAGATTATCAATAAAAAATACTCTATCTCCGTCAGCGTCAAAAATTATTCCCAAATCCGCCTTTCGGTGCAAAGCTTCTCTTCTAATCTGATTCATCGCGTCTTTTGTCCAGGGATTCGGTCCGTGAGCCGGAAAATTGCCGTCGGGAATTGAGTTTATAATTTTCAATTTTAAATTTTCAATTTTCAATTTTTTCAGAATTAATCCAGTTGTGCCATTAGAACAATCAAAAACCACCTTTAATTTACATTTGGGATTTAAAAATTTTTTTAAAAAATCAGTATATAAATTTAAATATTTTTTATTCATTTTCATTTTTTATTTTTATTTCATTATGCCCACGATCGTCGATAAGATGAAATATTTCTTTTCCGCTTATTGGAACGGCGTTTTTGCCGACAATTTTTAAGCCGTTATATTCTTTGGGGTTGTGCGAGGCGGTAATCATTATTCCCATATCGGCTTTGAAATAGTTTACTAAAAAGTAAAGCATTGGAGTGGTTATTAGTTTGGCTGGGCATAAGGTATAGCCACTAGCCACTAGGGTTTTTTGAATTGTTTTTATTGTTGTTTTATATAAAGACGGAGAACTTAAGCGCGCGTCATGGCCGATTACAACGGTTTTCGGTTTAATATTTTTTATCAGCGCCGTAATAATATTCGAAACGATTTTTTCGTTTATTTCATCGGGATATTTTCCGCGAATATCATAGGCCTTAAAAATATTAGAATTCATTATTGGATTATAACAGATTAAAGGAGTTTTTTGATGATTTTAAGCGTGTGGTTTGTTTCTTCTTTTGTCGTGAATTTCCCCAAGCTGAATCGTAAACTGCTTTTAATTTTTTTGTCGTTTAGTCCGATGGCTTTAAGGACATGCGACGGCTTGGTTGCGCGCGCCGAGCAAGCGGAACCGCTTGAAATCGCTACGCCGTTTAAATCAAATTTCATCAATAAATCCTGCGCGTTTTGATTGGGGAAATAAATATTCAAAATATTTGGCAGTTTATTGCTCAATGCTCCGTTTATCTTCGCGCTAGGACAATTTTTTTTAATTTCTTTCCAAAAATAGCCAGTTAATTTAGAAATTCGTCTTGTTTCTTTTTTGCGATTTTTCACGGCCAATTCAACGGCTTTCGCAAAACCGACTATTCCAGCGACATTTTCCGTACCAGAACGTAATCCGAATTCTTGCCCGCCACCGGCAATAATAGGGTTTAGGGTATGGGGGCTAGGGGTTAGGGCGCGCACGTAAAGAAGTCCTATCCCTTTTGGGCCGTAAATTTTGTGAGCCGACAAAGTCATTAAATCCACTTTTAAATTATTTATGTCGCAATCAAGAAATTGAAAAGCCTGAACGGCATCAGTGTGAAATAATGGCAGTTTGTAGTTATTTTTTTCTTTAAATTCTTTGATTATTTTCGCAATTTCTACAATCGGTTGGATGGTTCCGATTTCGTTATTGGCATACATTATAGAAACCAAAATTGTTTGTTCATTGAGCGATTCTTTTAATTTTTTTAAATCAATAATCCCCCGTTTATCAACTGGCAAATAAATTATTTCAATCCCCTCGTGTTCTAAATCTCGGCAAGTTTCCAAAATAGATTCATGTTCAATTGCGGAAATAATGATACGAGGCGTTGGGCGTTGGGCGTTGGGTGTTGGGATATTTTTAATAATGCCGCGGAGAGCAATATTATTACTCTCAGTGGCTGACCCCGTAAAAATTATTTCCCGAAAATCCGCGCCAATAGTCTTGGCGATTTTTTCTCGGCTCTCGTCAACTGCCGCCATGGCTTCCTGTCCAAAAAAATGGAGCGAGCCGGGGTTGCCGAATTTGTCGGAAAAATAAGGCGCCATCGCTTTTTTAACTGCTATATCCATTGGCGTTGTTGCTGCGCAGTCTAAATATATCCTCTTCATTAATAAAAAGATTACCACAAAAAGCCGAAAAGTTTAAAAGCTAATTAAGAAAACTTGAAAATTGTTTAGGCTCGGTTATAATGCCGGTATATGCAAATGCATCGTTTTACAATTAAGGTTCAAGAAGCGTTGCAAAACGCCCAGGATATCGCGGCTCGGGAAAACCACGGCGAGCTTAAAATCATCCATCTTTTAATTTCTTTGCTTTCCGATGAAAATTCTTTGGTGCGACCGTTGATAGTTAAAGCCGGAATAAATTTGGATTCTTTGGGCCGGGCACTTCAGGAAGAATTGAAAAAACAGCCGAAAATATTCGGCTCAGCCAGTACGGCTCAGCTTTATCTTTCCCAGGAGTTAATGACTACTTTAGATAAAGCCGCAAAAATCGCGACTGTCCAGAAAGACGAATATATTTCCTGCGAACATTTGCTTTTGGCAATTTTAGAAAGCGCTTCTGCACCGGCCGCGATTTTGGAAAATTTCGGATTGAGGCGGGAAAATGCTTTAAGAATTTTGGCGCAGTTGCGCGGTTCTATGAGAATCACCGATGAAATGCCGGAGAGTAAATTCCAGGTGTTGGAAAAATACGCTATCAATCTTACGGAGCGGGCGCGCAAGGGCGAGCTTGACCCGGTAATCGGTCGTGATGAAGAACTCAGGCGTCTTATCCAAGTTTTGAGTCGCCGGACAAAAAACAATCCGGTTTTAATCGGCGAGTCCGGCGTTGGAAAAACAGCGATTGTGGAAGGCTTGGCGCAAAGGATTGTTTCGGGCGACATTCCCGAACCGTTAAAGGGAAAAGAAATCGTGATGCTTGATCTTGGTTCGCTTATCGCCGGAACAAAATTCCGCGGTGAATTTGAAGATCGCTTAAAAGCTTTTATTAAAGAAATTCAGCAATCGGCCGGTAAAATTATTCTTTTTATTGATGAAGTTCATATGATTGTCGGAGCCGGAGCCGCCGAAGGCACGGTTGACGCTTCCAATTTGTTGAAGCCGGCGTTGGCGCGCGGCGAACTCCGGGCAATCGGCGCCACGACTATAAGAGAATATCAGCGTTATATTGAAAAAGATTCGGCCTTGGAGCGCCGTTTTGCTCCGATAATGGTCAATGAGCCGTCTATTGAAGACAGCATTTCAATTTTGCGCGGACTTAAAGAAAAATATGAAAGTCATCATGGTTTGCGAATCAGCGATGAGGCAATTGTCGCGGCGGTTAATCTTTCCGCCCGCTACATCAGCGACAGATTTTTGCCGGACAAAGCCATTGATTTGATTGATGAAGCCGGAGCCGGCAGAAGATTGGAAAGCGAAAGTTTGCCTCAAGAGATTGATAAATTAAGGAGAGAAATTACCCGCTTGGAAATTGAGAAATCCGCTATTATTAATGAAAAGAACAACGGCGCAAAATTAAAAGGACGAATGAAAGAATTGGAAAAAGAATTGGTTAAATTAAAAGAAAAAAACGACGAGCTTTCAGGAAAATGGCAGGGTGAAAAAATGACTTTTGAAAATTTCAGAAATCTTAGAAAAAGGATTGAAGATTTTCGGCGCGAAGCTGAGTTGGCGGAACGCGAAGGCAATTTGGAAAAAGTGGCGAAAATAATTTACGGCGAATTGCCGCAAGCGGAAAAAGAATACAAAGCGTTTGAAAAAAAATACGTTAATAAAAATCAAAAGCAAGGCGAGTTTTTTATCAAAGAAGTTGTTGGCGAAGAAGATATTGCCGCGGTTGTTTCGCGTTGGACCGGAATTCCGGTTGATAAAATGCTTCAATCCGAAGGAGACAAACTTTCAAAAATTGAAGATGTTCTTTCTCAAAGAGTAATTGGCCAAAAAGACGCGATTAAGGCGATTGCCAATGCTTTGCGCCGGGCGAGAGCTGGGCTTGCCTCGGAAGACAGACCGTTGGGTTCGTTTATGTTTTTGGGTCCCACGGGAGTCGGCAAGACGGAATTAGTGAGGGCTTTGGCGGAATTTATGTTTAATGATGAAAAAGCGCTGGTGAGAATTGATATGTCCGAATATATGGAGCGGCACAGCGTGAGCCGGCTTATCGGTTCTCCGCCGGGATACGTCGGCCATGAAGAAGGCGGCCAACTAACCGAAACAGTGAGGCATCGGCCGTACAGCCTGATTCTTTTTGATGAAATAGAAAAAGCTCATCCCGAAGTTTTTAATCTTTTGCTTCAGGTTTTGGATAATGGACGGCTCACGGACGGTAAAGGCAAAACGGTTAATTTTAAAAATTCCATAATCGTCTTGACTTCTAATGTCGGCAGTGAATATTTTAGGGAAATTTCGCGGCTCGGGTTTGAAACGCCTGCCTGCGCAGGCAGGGAAGCGGCGGATAAAAAGTTGAGCATGGAAGAAAACGTTTTTAAAAGCCGTGTAAAAGAAGAGCTAAAAAATATTTTCCGTCCAGAATTTCTTAACCGGCTTGATGAAATTATTATTTTTAATTCGTTAACCAAGGCGGAAATTAACGAAATAGTTGCGTTGCAAATTAATGAACTTAAAGAAAGGCTTGAAAAGCGCGGATTAAAAATCAGCGTTGATAATTCTTTGGAAAAACATATCGTTGACGTCGGTTTTGATCCGGAATACGGCGCCCGGCCGATTAAAAGAGCGATTCAAAAAATAATTCTTGATGAATTGGCGAATAAAATTATCAAGGGCGAACTCAAAAATGTTAAAAAAATTAAACTCGGCTTCAAAGAATCCGGCGTTACAATCGGCGTTTAAGGCGTTAATTTTTTCTTTAATTCTGACGGCTTTTTATAACTACCGGTCGTTTTGGTCATTTTTCTTTTTTATCGCAATTGCATTTTATTTTTATTTTAATCCGTTCTTTGAAGCAAAAAGATATTTCTCTTCCTTTTTAATTTTTTTGATTATCGCGTTATTGGCAGCCGGTCATTTGCCGATTACCGCCGGCAAATGGAATTTTTTTACAGCGACCTTGTTCGGACTGTTCTTTTTTCTCTTTTTGGGAATTAAAAATCTGGTTTTTATTAATCGGTCGCTTATTTATGAATTTGTAAACAATTTCCTCTTTTTTTCCCTTTTTATAATTTTTTTCCTTTTTGACAAATCAAATTGGTTTTTTATTAAATATTCGGGGGCATTTTTGGTAATTTTCTTGCTTTTCCGCAATTTTCTTTTTTTGCGTGATTTTCAAAGAGAAATTCAGGCGCCAGTTTCGTTAATTTTGGCAAAAATCAATTTATTTTCGGCGAGTTTGGCGGTTTTAATTTCCCAATTCATATTAATAGCCGCTTATCTGCCCATTGGGTTCTTGAATTTAGCGGCTATTTCGTTGGTTGCCGTTTTGGCGTTGAAAGATTTAACAATTTCTCATTTATATGGCCATCTTAATCGGTCTGTTATTTTGAAAAACGCGACCATGGTTTTAATTTTCAGCGTTATTATCTTTATTGCCTCCAAATGGCAACCCTAACCTGCCCCGCTATGGCGGGGTGTAACATTTTTGGGTTATTTTCGTTATCTATTATATACAAGTTTTCCCCAGCCAAAGTATTGACTGAGCAAGGGATAACCGTATAATAAAATTACAATTAAATAGATTTGGAGTGAGGCCAAATCAATTTATTTTTTATTTCTAGCCGCTAAATTTTAACGGTTAGTGGTTGGTTTTGGTCTCGCTTCAAAAGGCGAGTTTTTTATTGATACCACGGCTGTTCTGTAAATCGTCCCTCCCAATAATGGGAGGGACGGTCGATAGGTTTGCGGAGTCAGTCTTCCAGAAATAAACTTAATTAAAATAAATAATTTGCGAATTTTAACGACCTCACTGTTAAGTTCAGCAAATAAAACTTACACAAATAATGAGTATTAAAAAATTTTCTACAGCATTTGTTGTTGCCGCTTTAGCGGTAACAGTAGTTGCTTCCGGCGTTAGCGCCGCGACAGTGGAAGAATTATCAGCTCAGATTGCCAGTTTGCTTGCCCAAATTACGGCTTTGCAAACTCAATTGTCAGGTCAGAGTGCTGCTGCTCCGGCTGCCTACAGCTTTTCAACCGATTTAACTATTGGTTCAAAAGGCGATGCAGTAACAAGCTTGCAGAGCTTCTTGGAATCCAAGGCTATGTTGACAATGCCGTCAGGCGTTGCCAAAGGTTACTTTGGAAACTTGACCAAAACGTCTTTGGCTAAATATCAGGCTTCAGTCGGAATCTCTCCGGCGGCCGGATACTTTGGTCCGAAGTCAAGAGCTTACGTTAATTCTTTGGCTGCTGCTCCGACAACCGGAGGAACAACCCCGACAGTCCCGACAAGCGGTTTAACGCTTGCTTTGGCTTCGGATAATCCGGCAGCTGCCGCTATTCCGAAAGGCGCGGCAGGTATTACAGTCTTGAAATTCACCGTTTCAGGAAGCGGCACTCTTGATGCTTTGACATTTAAGAGAACCGGAATCGGCGCGACCACAGATTTTGCGTCAGCCGGTTTCTACATTTATGATGGAAACACCCGTTTGACGAGCGGAAGAAGCATTAATTCCACCACCCACGAAGTTTCATTCCTTAATTTGGCTTTAAAAATTGAAGGAGTTAAAACTTTGGGATTGGTGGCTGATATTTCTTCAAGCGCCACAGCCAGTAATCGCAGCGCCTTTGGATTGGTTTCAGTTGTCGGCACTCCGACACCGACCGGTTCATTAGCGGGCAATGAATTGAGCGTTGGCGGTCAGCAAGTTGGCGGCGTTACTGCCACCAGCGGCGCGGCCCCGACCAACCCGAAAGTTGGCCAAGCAACGGCTCTTTTGGCTGAATTCAAACTTACCGCCAGTTCAACAGAAGACATTAAGGTGATGAGAGTCGCTTTGACCGAAGGCGGTTCAATCGCGAACAGCAATCTTTCCAATTTCACTTTGAAACAGGGAGGCAATACTATCGCGACCGCTTCCGCTATTGGCGCGAAAGATTTGGTGGTGTTTAGTTTCACCGCTCCTTTCTTGCTTGAAAAAGGCCAGGAAAGAACTTTCAGCCTTTACGGCGACATCAGCGGTACAACCCGTTCCGATGACACAATCGTCTTCTATTTTGACAGCAAGTCTGATATTTACGCCATTGGCCAGACCTATGGTTATTCGGTTGACCCAACCATCACCGGCATGGATACCACTGGCGAAGCTGACACTTTGACTGTTCAGGGAGGCGAAATCACTATTACCTTTAATGGTCCGTTATCCGGCGATATCGTTTCTAGAGCGCAAGACGCGATTCTTTATGATTTCACCATTGCTGCTAAAAACAGCGTTGAAATCAGGAATTTGAGATTTAATGTCTCAACAACCGGCGCCATCGCCATTTACAATGACTTTAAAGTATGGGATGTGACTGCTAATAAAGTGTTGACCAGCGCGACCGACGTCACTACCGCTTCTTCAACCGCTAAGATTTTCACCGACACAATTAATATTGCTGCCGGCGAATCAAAGAGGATGAAAGTAACGGCTGATGTTGATTCAACCAACACCACTACTGGCACAGTCACAGTTAAATTGGCCGCTTTCCAGAGCAATGACATCAGAAACTTGGACAACAACACTTATGTTGCAACCACTGTTATTGTTCCTAACAGCGAAGTTAGCGGAAACGCTCAAACCGTTAAAGCCGCGACCTTAGACCTTCAATTGTCAGCGTCTCCGACTTCCCAGACTTATGTTCAGGGAACCACCGGTGTTGCGCTTGCCGGTCTTAGCTTTAGGGCTATTTCCGATGACATTAAATTGAGCTCCGTTAAAATTACTGCCACTTCTTCAACCGGAACTTTGACTTCAGGCGAAGTTCAGAGTCTTGGATTGTATGATGGCACTACTTTATTGGGAAGCACAAAGTCATTGGATACAACGGCTTTGACAGCCACTTTTGACAATCTTAATTTGACGATTGCCAAAGGCGTTACCAAAACTTTGACTCTTAAGGGTAATATTGCCAGCGACGCGACTGACACAGATGTTTATCGCTTCTATGTCGCCGTAGTCGACAGCAGCAATATTGTCGCTTATGACAAAGATGGCAACAGCGCCACGCTTTCCGGCACAGCCGCGAACTTAGTCGCCGCTGTTTCACACACCATCACCACAACCGGCAATGTAACAGTTGCGGTTGCTCCTGATGATACTGAATCAGAGGCGGGTATTGTTATCGCCGGCACCGAGAGTGTTTTGGCGAAATTCCGTTTCACCGCTGCTAATGAGCAGATGACCGTTAATAAACTTCAATTATTAGTTGTTCCGACTTCAAGCGCGACAGCCACTTCAACGGCTTCGTCTGATGAAGTTCCGACTGTCAAACTTTTTGACGGCTCAACTCAGGTTGGAGCTACTGCGGGCTACACTGTTCAAGCTTCTGGAGATAGCGCCGGTATCGCGGTTATTGAAAACCTCGGCTGGATTATCCCCAAAGACGGCAGCAAGACTTTGACTGTTAAGGGCAGTCTCAATACGATTTCAGGAGGCGCTGATACCGGTTCTTCGGTCTACGTGAGTGCTCATGCTTCAAATTTTGAAGCGCAAGGCGCGAGCGCGAAAGACACAAGTATTACGGCTGCCACAGGCAACCAGAAAGTTGTGTACAAGACCAAGCCGACTATCGCTACTCCGACCGCGGCCTCGTCTAAACTCACTGTCGGACAAATTCCGGTAATGAGATTTAAGATTAAAGCCGATGGTCCGGAACAGGTTGCTTGGAAGAAGATTCAATTTAAAGTTTCAATGACCGGCGCTACTATGTCAGCGGTTGACGCTGTCCCTGCTACTACCGGTAATGTTACTTTGAAAGATGTTTCAGCGGGTTCTAACCTCAACATCTCTTCTGCTTTCAGCTCAACTAGCACTTCAACTGCTGAATCAGTTGGTATTCAAGGCAGTCAAACTGGTTATGTGGCATTAATTCTTAACTCCGAACAGGTTATTTCTGCCGGAGCTGAGAAAGAATACGAATTGCAATTAACCTTTGCTGGCGTTTCCGGAACCGTAGGAGCTGCTTCGGTAATTGCCAATATTCATAGGACAGAAACTTCACTTGTCAGCGCGAGTACCGTGACTGGCGTGGAAAGTACTGTGGATGGCACTCCGTCGTTTATTTGGTCTGATTACTCGGTTACGAGTCACAGCGAATCAACGGCTGATTGGGCGAACGGCGTTCTCGTAAAGACTATGCCGTCCAGCTTGATTACTATCAGCAACTAACCGCATTGAGTTTCCCGATAGCGAATAATCGGATAAATCAAAAAGGGCCTTACGGCCCTTTTTGATTCGCTGATTTATGCGGATATAGCTGATTTATGCCGATTAGTTTAGTATAATTGTTATAATATGGTTAAAAAGAAAATTGGCGATTTTTTATATGAAGAAGAGTCTTATAAAATTAGAGGTTGTTGTTTTAAAGTTTATAATTCTTTAGGTGGCAATATTAAAGAAAAGATTATTGAAAAAGCTCTTTTAAATGAATTAAAGAGCCAAGGTTTTTTAATTGAAAATCAGGTTCGGATAGATATAATTTATAATAATGAAAAAATCGGCGTTTATATCCCTGATATAATTATTAACAATAAAATCATAATAGAATTGAAATCAAAGCCTTTTATAATGAGAGAAGATGAAAAACAATTTTGGGGATATTTAAAGGGTTCTAAATATCAATTAGGGTTCTTAATAAATTTTGGACCGCAAAAATTAACAATTAAAAGGTTTATTTATACTAATAAAAAATCAGCATGAATCAGCTTAAATCAGTATTAATCGGCGTTATCAAATCACTTTTATTTTTAACCGCTTTAACGCCACTCATCGTGGTTTCAAAAATCCCCTTCCCTTTTGTATTGGGCAAAATTTTATTTTTTAGAAGCATTATTGAAATCACTTTAATTTTATTTATCGTTCATTTGTTTTTACTTTTTAATCAGCATAAATCAGCTCAAATCGGCATTAATCAGCGTTTAAAAATCTGTATTAATCCGTTCAAATCCGCATTAATCAGCGTTTTAATTTTATTTTTAATTTCGTTAATTATTAGCACTGTTTTTGCCGTTAATCCTTACCGCGCTTTTTGGGGAGATTTGGAAAGGGGCGAGGGATTGTTTGGTTTTTTGCACTTTTTCGCTTTCTTGATAATGGCTGTTGCGATTTTTGAGAAAAAAGATTGGCTGAATTTTTTTAAACTTTCCCTTGGTGTCGGTTTTATCCTTATTTTTTATGCTTTTCTACAATATTTTCATGTTCGCAATTTCCCCTTTTTATTCATATCGGAAGTGAGGCCATTTTCTTTTATTGGCAATCCATCATTTTTAGCAACACACATGTTTTTTTTGATGATGTTCGCCGTGGTTATTTTTTATCAGCATAAATCAGCTCAAATCGGCATAAATCAGCGTTTCAATATCTTTTGGAAATACTTTTCTTTCTTAATAATCATTTTATCGGCCTTAACGATATTTATCACCGCTACCCGCGGCGCAATTGTTGGTCTGGGAGCGAGTATTTTATTTTTACTTGTTTATTTTTCTTTTAAGAAGACACAGATTAATATAGATAATTATCTGCATCAATCAGCCAAAATCCGTATAAATCAGCGTTTTATCTCTATTATTTTATTAAGTTTGATTATAATTTTTAGCGCGACATTTTGGTTAACGCGCGGCGCGGAAATCTGGCAAAAAATCCCGGGTTTTAATCGTTTAGCCCAAACAATGGCTTCCGGCAAAGTTGACGCATCAACGCAATTCCGTTTGATGACGTGGCAATTAAGCTGGGAAGCATTCAAGGAAAAGCCGGTTTTCGGCTGGGGAAATGAAAATTTTCTTGTCGCTTACGAAAAACATTATAATCCGGATTATGCGATTTACGGCGAATCGTGGTTAGATAGGGCGCATAACAAAATTTTTGATGTTTTAGTGATGCAGGGGATTTTTGGCGTGTTGGCATATTTGGGAATTTTTATAGCGTCTTTTTATTTATTAATAAAAAGACCGCTGATTCGCGCTGATAGCAAGCTGATTAATGCTGATAATATAAAATCCGTATTAATTAGCCAAAATCAGCATAAATCAGTGTTTATAATAGCAATTATAATTGGTTATTTTGTCCAAAATTTATTTGTAATGGACCAAATTATTTCCGATTTTACTTTCTTCGCGATGATTGGATTTATTATTTCAATTAGTAAACAGGAACAAGTAATTAGTAAACAGGAAAGCAGGGGCGGGAAATTATTCCTAGTTACTAGTTCCTTATTACTAATTCCCATCTTCATTCTTGGGTATTCTTTATATTCTTATAATTACATTCCCTATACTCAGGCAAAAATAATAAATGAGGTTAAGGTAATTGAACGCGCGAGTTTGATTGAAAATAAATTAAAGGAAGCGACTAGTTCTTATAATTTCAGCCAATTTGATTTGAGAGCATATATTGTTGATTATTATAATAATTATCAGGTTCATATTTTTCAAAATGCGTCGCTTGAGCCGCTCGCTGATTTTTTTGTAAATTTAGTCAATGATATTATTGAAAGAGAGCCGTATGATGTGAGAATGTTTATTAGAAAAACGCAAATAGCCCAGAATATGGCTTCTTATGAACCGATATTATATAAAGAGGCTGAGGATTCAATGAGACGGGCGATAGAATTGGCGCCCAATCGTCAAGAATTATATTATAATTTGGCATTTTCTTTGCTTGGTCAGGAAAAATATCAAGAAGCCGTTGAAACAAGCATAAAAGCGATAGAATTAAATCCCAATGTGGCGCGCGCTCATTATCATTTGGCTTTTGTGCTGGCGGTAATCGGTTCGCAAAATGAGAATGAAATTATTGGAGAAATGGAAATTGCCGATAAATTAAACCCGAATTTTGAAAGCCTAAGAGCGGGAGACCATAATATTATCGCTTTGATTTATAGCCGGCTTGGCCGTTCCGATAAGGTGGCGGAGATTGTTCTGAAAAAAATCAATTTAGGATTGCCTAGTAAATTCTTTCTCGTTTATTATGAAGAAGCTTTAGGTTATTTCGCCGCTACGCGCGATGCCGATAATTTTATAAAAACGGCAAAAGACGTTACAAGTTCCATTTCTACGCTTAAAGATGATATGGATGTTTTGATTGATTTAGCGGAAAAAGGTAATTGGACAATAATTGATAGTCTGGCGCGTTAAAATAATATAAACTTATCAGCATGAATCAGTCTAAATCAGTATTAATCAGCGTTTGTAAATTTTTTCTTTATCTCGTGCCGTTTAGCGCGGTGATTGTTTCGCGCAGCACGCTTTTCCCCTTTATTGTCGGCAAGTACGTGTTTTTTAGAACAACCGTCGCTTTGGCGGCGATATTCTTTATATGGCATTGGGCGTTCCAGAC
>JBAZQS010000003.1:0-71789 GCA_041645075.1 Patescibacteria group bacterium
GCCATTAACCAAAAACTTGCCCTTGCCTTTTTGCAAACGGCATTGAGCCACGGCCGTTTTTCTACCGCCCCTTGAATATATATATTTTTTATTTTTAACTATTGTTTTGGTTTTTTCCATAAACTTATTTAATCTTTAGCCGCTTAATCATTGGTTCTTGTAATTTATTTTTGGCTAACATACCCATCACCGCCCTCTTTAAGACCTCGCCTGGATTTTTTTTAAATACGTCTTTCATTTTTTTTCTTCTTAAACCGCCCGGGTGATTAGTATGGCGGATATATTCCTTTTGCTCAAATTTTTTGCCGGTAAATTTCACTTTATCGCAATTTATAACTTCCACAAAATCACCTTCATCAAGATGGGGTTGAAAGGTCGGCTTATTTTTGCCGCGCAAAATTATGGCAATGCCACTGGCCAATCGGCCCACGGCTTTTCCGGTGGCGTCAATTTGATGAATTTTTCTTTCAATTTTGTCCATATAATAAATTTCAATTATTCTATTCCACTAATTCTAAAATTGCCATTTCCGCCCGATCATTCTGCCGTCTCGGCAATTTTACCAGCCGGGTATAGCCACCCTTTCTTTCTTTAAATTTTGGGCCGATAACTTCAAATAATTTTTTTACCGCGCCCTCAAGATATAAAATTTTTAATGCTTGGCGGCGATGGTGCAGGGTGTCTTTTTTGCCGAGAGTAATTATTTTTTCTACGATTGGTTTTAATGACTTGGCTTTGGCTTTCGTGGTTTTTATCTTTTCATAAATAACAAAACTCGTCGCCAAATTCCGCATTAGCGCTTTTCTTGGCGCCGCTTTCCGGCCTAAGGTTTTACCTTTTTTCTGATGTCTCATAATTAATTATTCCTCAATTTTTTCCTTGATTTTTCTGGGTCGGCCTCTTTTTCGGACTGGCTTTTCTGCCGGAACGGCTAACTCATGGCCGCCGGCCAATGGTGGCGCTTCTTCGGAACTGGCCCCGGCTTCTTCTGTTGCCACTTCTTCACTAATCATCGGCTCTTTTACCGGTTCTTCAATATTAACTTCTTCAATTTCGCGCTGGCCGCCCTCCATAATCCAGCTAAATTGATTGGTTAAAATCTCGGCCGCTTTTTTTACGGCTTCCTCGGGCGAAATTGTACCGTCGGTTTCTATATTTAAAACAATTTTATCATAATCGGTTTTTTGTCCGACGCGAGTAACTTCAATGTCAAGGCCGACATTGACCACCGGCGTAAAAATAGAATCCACCAAGATCAAACCGATTTCGCCCTTATCCTTGCCGCGTTCCTCGGTGGGCAGATAACCAACTCCTTTGGCCACGGTTATTTCCATCTCTAAAGAAGCGTCTTTGCTATTTAAAGTGGCGATAGTCAAATTTTTATTTTCGATTTCGGCGTCTGAAGACGGCTCAATGTCGGCCGCAGTCGCTTTCTTTTCTCCTTTGGCGTTTAATTTCAAAACCACCGGCTCTTCGCTAAAGACCTTAACCCGTAATTGCTTTAGATTGAGAATTATATCCACCATGTCTTCGGTGATATTCTCCATGGTGCTGAATTCATGCTGAACACCCTTTATTTTAACCGCGGTTACGGCGCCGCCCGGAAGCGAGGAAAGCAAAATCCTTCTTAAGGCATTGCCCAAGGTTAAACCATAGCCGGGAAAGCATGGTTCAATTATAACTTTGGCCCGAATTCCTTTGGTAATTTCTTCAACCGTAAATTTTTTTGGCAAGGGTATGTGTTTCATAATTTTGTCCTCCTTAAATATTAAAAGATTTATATTATTTAGAATAAAACTCAACGATCACCTGCCAATTAATATTCATTTCCACGTCACCGAGCTTGGGCTGGCCGGTAATTTTACCCTCATAAATTTTTGGGTCAACCATAAGCCAGGGCGCCATATTTTCTTTGGCCTCGGTTAATTTTTGCTCTAAATCGGCAAATAAGGATGATTTCAGGGCTCTGGCGCGCAGGCCGATCATATCCCCGGCTTTTGTCTGAAAAGACGGAATATCAACTTTCTTGCCGTTAACCATTATGTGCCCGTGCGAAATTAATTGCCGGGCCTTAGCCCGCGAACTGGCAAAGCCCAAACGGAAAATCGTATTATCCAGTCGTTTCTCCAATAAACCAAACAATAATTCGCCGGTATTGCCAACTTTTCTGAACGCTTTATCAAAATAATTTCTAAATTGTCTTTCCCTTAAGCCGTAAAGCCGTTTGGCCTTTTGTTTTTCCATTAATTGCTGGCCGTAGTTGGTAAGCTTTCTGAAGCCCTTTTCGCCGTGCACGCCCGGCGGAAAATTTCTCTTGACCAAAGCGCATTTCGGCGAATGACAACGTTCGCCCTTGAGAAATAATTTTTCTCCGGCTCTTCGGCATTTTTTACATTGGGCATTAACCGTTAGGACTGACATTTATTTAATTACTAATTATTATACCCTTCTTACTTTAGGCGGACGACAACCGTTATGCGGTATGGGCGTAATATCTTTGATGCCATTAATGGACAAACCATTGGCATTAAGGGCTCTGATTGACGCTTCGCGGCCGCCGCCGATGCCCCTGACAAAAACCGAGACCTCTTTCAATCCGTATTTTTTCGCTTTTTCAAACGCATCCTTAACAATTACGGTCGCGGCATAGGGCGTGGCCTTTTTTGGCCCCTTAAAACCGCACTGGCCGGCCGAAGACCAAGAAAGAACATTGCCATTTTGGTCCGTGAAAGTAACAATCGTATTATTATAAGATGACTTTACATAAGCCCGGCCCTGGCTGACTTGCCTGATGACGGTTTTTTTACTTTTCTTTTTGGCCACGGCTCGGACGGCGCCAGTCCCCCCCCTCGCGAGGGGGGGGACTGGCTTGGACACATCTTCAATAACTTCAACCACGGCAGAATTTTCTTTTTCTGCTCCGGCGCCAGGCGCCAAAGCCGTATCAGCCGCCTTAGCCGCCACCACCTCCTGAACTTGATTTTTTTTAATATTTTCCGTCATATTTATTTATGTTTTTTGCGCGGCATCTTTACGGCCCGAGCCCATGGTCTTTCTGACATTGCCCCTAACCGTCCGACTATTGGTTTTTGTCCTTTGGCCCCTGACGGGTAAATTTTTGGCGTGTCTGACGCCGCGATAACTTTTAATTTCCTTTAGCCGTTTGATGTTGCCGATGACTTCTCGCCTTAAATCACCCTCAACCACGACGTTTTTTTCAATCCGCCCTCTTAATTTATTGGCCTGTTCCTCGCTAAGGTCATTAACTCTAATATCCGGGTCAATCTTAACATCGCTCAATATTTTATTGGCTAAGGCCCGGCCAATACCGTAAATATAGGTTAAGCCGATTTCTACTCTTTTGTTGGCTGGGAGGGTTACTCCGGAAATTCTGACAATCATAATTTATTATCCTTGTCTTTGTTTATGTTTAGGATTTTTGCAAATCACAACCAACCGCTTTTTACGGCGGACAACCTGGCAATCCTTGCAAATTTTTTTAACCGATGCCCTGACTTTCATTTTAGTAGCTTAGTAGCGATAAATTATTCTGCCTTTGGTTAAATCATACGGGGTCATTTGAATTTTTACCCTATCTCCGGGCAAAATCCTGATATTAAACATCCTCATCTTGCCCGACAAATGCGCCAAAATCACCTGGCTATTATTATCCAACCGCACCTTAAAGGTGGCCGCCGGCAACAGCTCAATTACTTCTCCATCAACTTCTAAAAAATCTTTGGAGTTTGGTCCGCCCGCCGGTGGATTTTGTTCTTTACTCATAAATCGCAAAATTGCGAATAAATAAAATTCTTGGCAATATATTTTTATATATTTTTGCCCAGAATTTTGCCTTAATTAAGATAAATTTTGTCTTATCCCTAATAAAGATAATTATAGCAGATTGCTTTAATTTGTCAATAATATTAATAATCTTATAGTAAATTGAAAAAAGTGTCAAGAATTTTATAAAAAGTTTTAGAAAAAAATAAAGCAGGTTTCGGTGGGCGGGGTATTTAGATCCCCGCCCACCGACCAAAGGGGGCACCCCTTTGGAATCCTCTTTTGATCAGGGTTCGCTTTTGCCTTTTTCGCCTGTTGGCGAATCGGCAAAAGCTCACGAATTAAATCATAAACTTCCGCCTCATCCTCGCGGATTACCGCGAGGTATTCGGCGGAATCTCAAAATAAAACTTACTCCAAGATGGCTTTAATTCGCCTGACACCGGCGGAGCTGGCTTCTTCTTTGGTGATTTTAAAGTGGCCTAAGGCACCCGTATTTTTGGCGTGCGGACCGCCGCAAATTTCCCGGCTGAAAGCCGATTCGCCTTTAGCGGATTCAGCGCCAATGGTATATACTTTAACCTTATCACCATATTTATGTTCAAATACGCCCATGGCGCCGCTGGCCTTCGCCTGCTCCAATGACATTTCCTCGCAGACAACTGGGATATTTTTTTGAATTTGCTCATTGACCAAATCCTCTACCTGCTTTTTTTGCTCTTCGGTCATTTTTTCCGAATGGGAAAAATCAAAACGAATACGCTCGCTGGTAATATTGGCGCCTTTTTGATAAACATGCTCGCCCAAGACCTTTCTAAGCGCCGCCAGCATCAAATGAGTGGCCGTATGCATCCTGGCAGTCATCTCCGAGTCATCAGCCAAACCGCCTTTAAATTTTTGTTCCGCCCCTTTGCGAGAAATATCTTGATGTTTTTTAAACTCCTCCCAAAAACCTTCTTCATCTACTTCGCCGCCATTTTCTTTGACTAAATCCTTGGTTATTTCAAGCGGAAAGCCATAGGTGGAAAAAAGTTTAAAGGCCTCGTGACCGCTGACTTTTTTATCCTTATTTAATTTTTCAAATTCTTTAAGGCCCTTTTCCATGGTTTTGCCAAATTTTTCCTCTTCCCCGACTAATTGCTCAATAATAAAATCCCTTTTTTCTCTTAGTTCCTTATAAAATCCGCCCATACTGGCAATGACAATTTCCGCCACCTTATGGGTAAAGGCCTCTTTAATGCCAAGTTGCCGGCCATAACGTATTGAACGGCGGATTAATCTTCTTAAGACATATCCCCTTTCCACATTTGACGGTTCCACTTCCTCGGCTAGAATAAATACGGCCGAACGCATATGGTCGGTGATTATCCTGACCGCTTTTAATTGCTCCTCATCTAAATCATTAACAGTTGATTCAAACAAAGCAGACACTTGAGCGGTAATAGCGGAAAGCGGTTCAATTTCATAAACACTGTTCTTGTGATTCAAAACCGCGACTGTTCTTTCCAGCCCCATGCCCGTATCCACATTTTTTTGCGCCAGGGGCTCATATTTGCCATCTTTATTTTTATTATATTCCATAAAAACATCATTCCAAATTTCCACCCACCTCTTGTCCTTTGGGTCAAATATTTTTGGCGCGGGCTCGCCTCGCTGAGTCGAAGCGGGCTCATCCGAAGACCAATAAAACATTTCCGAACATGGGCCACAGGGACCGGTTTGTCCGGCTGGACCCCAAAAATTATCTTCCTTAAGAAAAACGATTCTTTCGGCTGGTACGCCCAATGATTGCCAGATTTTTGCCGCCGCCTCATCTTTAGGAATATTATTTTCTTCATCGCCAACAAAACAAGTGAAAGCCAATTTTTCAATTGGAATATTTAAGTCCTTGGTTAAAAAGTCAAAACTCATTTTAATCGCCTCGTCTTTAAAGTAGTCGCCCAAAGACCAATTGCCCAACATTTCAAAAAAAGTTAAATGCCAGCCATCGCCCACTTCGTCAATATCGCCCGTGCGGACACATTTTTGAATATCGGCCAGCCGTTTGCCTTGCGGATGCTTTTCGCCGAGCAAAAACGGCGCCAATGGGTGCATGCCGGCCGTGGTAAATAAAACCGTCGGGTCGTTTTCCGGCACAAGCGAAGCGCCGGGAATAATGGTATGTCCCCGGCTTTCAAAAAATTTCAAATATTTTTCTTTTAAGTCCTTGGTGGTCATAGAGAATTCACTTTAAAATATTATAGTTAAATTTTATTATAAATAATAATTTTTAGCAAGATGGCTAGAATAAAATGGCAAACCAAAAGGGGGCTCCGATGTTACGTCGGAGCCCCTAATTTTTCTATTTTCCTTAGCACAAATAATCTTTCAAAATCATCAAGATGGCCAATAAATATATGGTTAAGGCCACGCTCGCCCGCCAAGAATTCCTTAAGGGGGTACTAAAGTAAAAGATTAACAAAAGGAAATATAAAATTATCAGAATTAGCCAAATCCACCAAGCCCAGCCAACCCCAAAAACCATAACCGCCATAACGATTGGCAAAACTAAATAAGCCAAATTAAGGTAAGCGCCATATTTCTCGCGGATATCTTTTTTGATTTTATCGGCGTAATTAATAAGCAAAAGCGCGAGATAAATAATAATTAAAATTATGATTTTAACCCACGGCCATGGTTTGCAGGTATTCTGCGCGCCGGCGACGACACCATTCTGTTCTCCGGCTCCCAAAATTTTACCCGGCTCTTCACCGCCCGGACTGATGCCGATTTCACCGGCGGTAGGCGCGGTTATTGTAACCACCGCCACCCGATCGGTCGTGTTGGCGCTAAGATTATTAACCACGCTCGCATTATCGGCCTCGGTGGTTAAATTTTCGCCGGCCGGGCCGACTCCATTATTTTGCTCGCCACTCGGCGGTTGCCCACTGGTAGTAAATGAATGATCAACGCTCACCGTATCGGGCGAGGCATGAGAAATCACGCGGTAGTAATAAGTCGTGCCAGGCGTCAAACCAGTCAAAGTTACGGAATGAAAAGTAACTTTGTTTAAATCATCAATTGTTGAATGAGCATAACCGTAATTCGGCGGACTGCTAAAATCAAAAATATGCGCCTCGCTTGCCGCGCCCCAAATCACCCGACTGGTGGATAAATAATTAGTTAACCAAGTAAGTGTCGCGGAATCGTTGCTAACATTTATTGACGCTTCATTGAAAATCGTTAAGCCGGCCGGCACACCGCCTCCGCCGCCTTGTCCGGGCGGAGTTACCGGTGTCTGCTCGCCCTGAAAACCGACTAAAATATCAAAATTATTTAAAACATTATTTTGATAATCATTATCAGCGCCGGAATTAAAAGTCACAATTAAATCATAAGTCGTGCTGGCGTTATCCGCCAGATTGGATAAAAATGTCTCGCCTTGACCGAAAAATTCAGTCAGGCCCTTATTTAAAATCGTTTGACTCCCCTCTTTTATCTTTAAATTTAAAGCCTCGCCAAAATTATCAGGGTCATTGACATTAATCGCTTCAATGGCCACCGGTTTTGACACGCCGCTTTTATTTTTAATTTCAATCTGGGCCACTATTGAGTCGCCGGGCAAAAAATTCACCGCGCCAAAAAGCGGATTGGGATTAAAGATGACGACTAAATTTTGCGGCACTTGGGCGCCTACGGTTGAAGCGAATAAAAAGCCGGCTGACACCAAGACAGCGACCCAAAAAATTAATTTTAATTTTTTTATTTTAAGCATATTGATTATTTTTAAACGGTTGGCGCCTCTGCTGGCGCTGGCGGAACCGGGTCAGGACCGGGAACTGGTTCGGGCGCCGGAGTTGGTTCCGGTTCCGGTGTCGGCTTAATGGCCAATTCCGGCTCGGGTTCGGGTTCTGGCGCGGGAGCAATTATTTCATCGGGCAGGACGACTTCTTCCGGCTCAATCGTCGGTTCATTAGTATTTAACGGCTCATCGGAATTTTCGCCGAGATTTTCCGCGGGCGGTTCAATGGCCGGTTCTTCTTCTTGTTCAGTATTTTCGCCGAGATTTTCCGCTGAAGATAAATCGGGATTTTCCGAGGCGATGTTATCCGGATTTTCCACGCTATTTTCATCGGACAAATTTTCGTTATCAGCCGGCTGGGCTTCTTCCACAGTGGTGGTTTCAGCCGGTTCAGCCGAGACAATTTCCTCGGCTGGTTCTTCTATGATATTTTCCGATTCGGCGACATAATTCGGGTCGTAATCTTGAGCCGTCGGGTCGTTTTTGGATAAATTGGGATTTTTGGGCGTACCGCAATTATAATCTTGAGCATTACTATCCCAATAACTAAGCATTAGAGAAAGATCCGAACTTGACATAATCAAAGGTTCACAAGTATGCCAACTACTGGTGGCCATACCGTCACTTGGCACAATATTTCTTTCCATTGATTTTTTGATAACGCCATTTGAACCAGCCGGCCAATTACTGTTGATAACGGCGGGGGTTTGGTCAATAATATTGCCATCAATATCTTTCAAAATTAAGGCGCCGTTATCGTCATACTCATTGTCAAAATTAATATTGACGCTTGTTAAATCAACATCCACATTCACCAGTGAATCAACTCTATTATAATTAGCAATTAAGAAATAACCACCAGCTAAAATGATATTTGAAGTTGGAATTTCCAAATGACCGCCGCTGCCAGAAACCGCCCCGTCAATATCCCAATTGGAAATATCAATATCATGGCTCGTCATATTTCGCAACTCAATCCATTCGTCATGGGGTTTTAGGGTGTCGTCGTCTTCCTTGCTCCCCATCCACATAATTTCATTTATCACCACATCCCCCGGGCCGGGAATAGGCGGCTCTTGGGACGGCCACTCGCCCGAAGAAATGCTCATAGCGATAATTTCGGTATCGGTAAAACCGCTGGTATTGTCGGGCAGATTGATTTGCCAGCCGGAAAAGACGAGGTCAAAATTACAGGACTGATTTTCTACGGCCGGGTCGGTGGTGGTCGCTAATCTGGCGCTAAAAATAATATCCGCGTCCAGTAAAAAAGTCGTGGTCGCCGAAACAAAAGAGCTTAACGGCTGATAGATGCCGGAAATATCGTCTTTTACCTCCAAATACTGACATAAAGCGCCAGTGGAACTCGCCGTCACGGCCTGATAATTAAAATCAGCCGTACCCGCGTTAGCCAAAAAAACCGTGCTGGTTGCTTCGCTATCCGCGATTAAAGTCGGCAAAAAACTGCCGCCGCCCGAGAGCGAAAAATCAAGCGTGCCGGCGGTAAAATTGGCCGCCCCTTGCTCAATATCGTTAAAATAGGCAAAGGTCTCGCCAATCGCGGAAAGTCCCGCCCAATTCAAACCAATAAGCAATAAAAGGGTGGTTAATTTTAATATTATTTTTCTCATTTTATTTAGTCAACTTTATCAATTGTTTTTGTTTTCTTTTTCTTGATTTCTGCATAAATTTTCCTGGCCTCGTCATAAATGATTATTACCGCCGGCACAATGATAATAATCATAAAGCCGATGGGTTTTTTGGCCGCGTCAACCGCATAGCCGAGATAAGGAACGGAAAAAATAACCTTGCCGACAACTTCATTGGTTAAAACCTCTTTTTGGTCTGGCGTGTTATTAGCGTCGCCTTTGGTAATGTAAATCGGCTTGCCTTCTTGAACGCGAATATCATTAATCCGATGGGTGGTTGGCGTTTGGTTTTTGCCGATTTTACCGAAAGTGATAATGTCGCCAATCTGATAATTGGCCGCCGGCTTTATGGCTACAACACTGCCGGTTTTTATGGTTGGCTCCATTGAGCCAGAAAGCACGGCCAAAACCTTGAAATTGCCAGTGAGGGGCAAAATGGAAATTATCAGCAAAAGAGCGATAACGGAAATTAAAACAATAACTAAATAATAAAATATTTTGAATATTTTTGGCATGTTTTATTTCTTTTTTTCTACTATTTTAAATCCTTTATGGTCCCCCACTTTTTTTAAAGTGGGGGACGAAAAGGATTCAAGTATTACTGACTCGCGTCCTGATTTAGGGTGAAAATCATGGTCAAATCAAAAATGTCTCCCTGGAAATCATTGCCGGCTTCGTTGGCAAATTTAACGCCCATTTCATAGTCATACATACCCATATTGACAGGAGGTGGAAGATTGTCCAGAACATCATTCTTTAAATCATAAAAACTGATTTTCCCGTCGCCATTCTGGTCCTCTATTTTCCAGTCATTGCTCTGGCCTAATAAGGTTCCAGTACAAGTATGGTTTGAGCTGTTATATAATGCCCTTTTTTCACCGGTTAAACAATCTATACAGCCAAAATCTTTATAAATACATCTGGTAATTAACATTTCCTTTGCCATTTCGCCCGGGTGCAAATTTGTTTGACAATCAGTGTCCCCTTCCAGACAAGGATTTTCTTCAACCACGGAATAATCACTGGTTATTTCAAGGTGATTTCCCGGCACGGTGCTGTCCCAAGATTCCTGCATTTGAACCAGAGGAATTCTAAAATCCCACGCATCCCCCGGCTTTACATCGGGGGGAGCGGTCCAGGTAGCGTGAACTCCATCTCCCCAGTCCTCATCCTGATCTCTAATTTTCAAATCCAAAATGCCGGCTGAAAATGTGTTTCCACTACTTGTTTCCGTATCCTGAAAATAGGCAATGGTTCCGCCAATGGCAATTGTTGCAACCACGGCAATAATACTCAAACTGATTAGTATTCTTTTCATATTAATTTTTATTTACCCGCCCCGCCCCTCGCGAGAGGCGGGGTTGGCCGGATTTAAGAAATCAGTGAGAGATTATTCTGGCTGACTCTGTGGACTGCACAAAAATCTGTCGTTATTCCTTGCCTGCTCGGTGTAGAAAGAAATGTCAGATACATAGCTGTCGCTCTGAACGATGTTGCCAGTTGTCCATGGTAAACTCCAAGATACGCCAAGATAGTAGTTATTGCTACCAATAAGTGGTCCGGCGCCGGTAAACACATTTCCGTTTGCGTCAGCTAAAGGTAAGGTTACTGTTCGGGTAGGCGCAATGCCGGTGCCAATTAAATTATCACAATCTGGCTGATAAATATTGTCTCCGGGCCTTGCATTTGGGTACTCATCATTAATCTCAGGAGTACACACATCCGCCCAAATCGTACCGGTAAGAGCTTGCGCTAATTCGCCATCGTTTAAGTTACTTGGATCCTCTTGTGTCTCTCCTGGTTCTGCTAATTCTGGTTCGGTGGAGCTCATATCGTCGTTTTTGACCGGAGTCACGGTCATACAACCCCAAGCATTGTTGTCATAAACATGCAAGCTGATAGTTCCCTCGCCGTAATCACCGGGTTTGAGATCCGCGAAATTAAAGAATTTCTCATTGGTTAAGTCCGTCAATCTCCATTGGCCGGCGTTTGGGTCCCCGTCAACTCGCTTATTAAAATAGCCCTCATAATCCACCTTCAAATCAATTGCCCCAGCGGTAAAAGTGTTGCCAGTGCTGGTTTCAGTGTCGCTGAAGTAGGCGGTGGTCGCGCCGATGGCCACGGCGGCGACAAAGGCGATAACCGCCAAACTTAATAAAACTTTTTTCATACTTTTGTTTTTTTATTAATAATTAAATTCCTCCTAAATTAAACTTTCAACTTTAAACAATTAGGGTTAAACTGCTTTGAGCAATTCGACTTTAGAAACCACTAAATTGATTAAAGCGCGCAATGCAATATGTAAAATAAGTTATTTTTTAAAATAAAAAAACGCCTCAAAAAATCAGGCGCTTAACGTTTTATTGGATTGACTCGCATTATTCGGAAGGAAATTTCAGCTTGTTTTTCTACCGACATTTGCTAAAAGTAATTTTTTATTCCCCCCTAAAAATGCTAAACAACCTTATCCCCCTTAAACATTACTGCCTTATTTTATCACCGCTCTAAAATAGGCGCAATGGCATAAGCGGTGGATAACTTTTAATTTATTTCAGCTAAATTTAAAATATCCCAGTAATAAGTGTTTATGAGATGGTTACAAATCAAAATCTGCTATCTTTTATATAAGCCGGTCAAGACCGCCTGCTCAATGACGCGATCACCCAGCGCTTCTTTAAATTTATTCTTGTCTGTATTTTCGTCCAAAACCAGATTATCGCTTAAAGCGTAAAGCTTGAAATTATAGCGATGAACGCCCGAGGGCGGACAAGGCCCGTCATAAGTAGAGCGTCCAAAATCATTTATACCCACGGCCGCGCCACTGGGAACGCTATTTTCGGTAATTTCTCGCGTATCGGACGAAATATTCCAAACCAGCCAATGGACAAAGTCGCCACTGGGAGAATCCGGGTCATCCACCATCAAGGCCAGACCCTTGGCGCCATCGGGAACACCGCTGATGGCCAGCGGCGGATTAACATTTTTCCCGCCACAAGTGTATTGGGCAGGCAGGGATTGATTCGGCTCAAAGGCCGGACTGGTTAATTTCATATTGCCTAATTTAAAATTTTGAATTAAATTTTTATGATTGGCAGACCTTTGGAAAATAAAAAATATTCCGGCGATTACCGCCAACGCCGTAATAATTAAAATGATTGTGTTTTTTTTCATATTTGAATTTATTTAATAATGCCGCCACCTAAAACCTCATCACCATTATAAAAAACCGCGGATTGGCCGGGCATAATGGCGCGCTGGGATTTTTTAAACTTTACAGTAAGGAATCTCCCACCCCCTGCCCCGACTTGGCGTCGGGACGTCCCCCTCTGGCAGGGGGACAAAATAATACAATTGGCGGCCCGGCCGTGATAGCGGATCTGTACTTTACATTTTAAAGGAAATTTCGGTTTCTTGCCAATCCAATTAATATTATGGCAAAAAAACTCTTTTTGATAAATAGCGGAATTATTTTGATTTTTAGTGACAATCAATAAATTCTTTTTGCGGTCAAAGCCGCAGACATACCAAGGTCCACCCGATAGGCCGATACCGCTTCGTTGGCCAAGGGTATAAAGCGGGAGGCCTTGATGGGTACCCAATACAGACCCCTCCCCAACCCTCCCCTTGTAAAGGGGAGGGGGTTTAATATGCGGCCTCCCCTTATAAAAAATGGGGGAATAAATAATAATTTTTCCGGGTTTTAATTTCAAATATCTTTTCAAAAAATCATAATGGCTTTCGCCCACAAAACAAATCTCTTGGCTGTCCTTTTTATCATGAACCGGCAGTTTAAATTTTTTGGCCAATTTCCTGACTTCGCTTTTTTCATAATCCCCCACTGGAAACAGCAAATACTTTAATTGCGATTGCCCTAAATTGTACAAAAAATATGATTGGTCTTTATTCTCATCTTTTCCACGCAATAATTTTAATTTTGGATTTTGGATTTGTTTGGGATTTAGGATTTGGGATTTAGGATTTTCCGCCAACAGGCGGACATAATGCCCCGTCGCCAGATAATCGGCGCTAAAAATCGTTCTAACTTTTTTCAGCAAAAGGTCAAATTTTATAAATTTGTTGCAGGCCACGCAGGGATTCGGCGTTTTGCCTCGGCCGTATTCTTTGAGAAATTCATCCACGATTATTTTTTTAAATGCCGGGCCGAAATTTAATTTATGAAACGGAATATCTAAAATATCCGCCACCCACTTGGCCTCATTAAATGATTCTAAACTGCAACACCGATTTTCACCGTATATCTTGCCGGTAGGAAACCAAAATTGCATAAACACACCCACCACCTCATAACCCTGTTCTTTTAATAAGGCCGCGGCCACCGAAGAGTCCACGCCGCCGGACATAGCGACCACAACTTTTTTACCATTATCTTTCATAAATATTATTTGAGATGGTTACAAAACTATTTTAGCTATAAATTTAGGACTTTTTGAGCGAGACAAGGAGGGCCAGCAAAAAGATCTGAGCCGCCCCGACGTAACATCGGGGCGGTGAAAATCTTTTTGCGCCAGCCTGACGCAGTCGCAGCCAAAAAGGACAAATTTAGAGAAATATAGTTTTGTAACTATCTCATTAAGGAATTACAACCTCAAGGGCTTTCGGCAAGACCTCTACCTCTATTTCCTTGGAAATTTTCAGGTAATCGCCGTCTATCTGGTAGGAATTCCAGCCACGATTCAAATAAATCTTAAAATAATCATTATCCAAGGTAAAAATGTGTTTTTTCGGCTGTTGGCGCCAAAGCAAATAAAAAAGGTCGCTGATTAAAGAAAGCAGGGTTTTATTGGTAAAAACATAAAGATTTAAAATGCCGTCTTGCCAGTCAATATTCTTTTTCAATTTCAAGCCGAAATAATTTATGGCGTTAAAAATAACCAAACTATTGCCCTTGACCCAAAATGTTTTATTTTGCGTTTTGATTTTAAATTTAATCTTTCTAATCTTAATTTTATTAAAAATAAATCGCCATAAATAGCCAAAATAACCAAACTTATTTTTTAAATCGCCGGGGGTGCTGGCAATAACATGGGAAATATAGCCGATTGAAAGCCCCACCAAAAAATAATGATTCTGGTTTATTAGGCCAACGTCAATTTTAACGGTTTTTTCCGGTTGAGCCAATAACTTTATCGCTTGCTTGACGGTCAGAGGAATTCCCAGATCCGTGGCCATAACATTGGCCGAACCAAAAGGAATGATGCCAAGCGGGGCTGATAATTTATTATTTAAAATTGTCTTCGTCGCCACCTTAACCGTGCCGTCACCGCCCACCGCCACCACCAACTCCGTTCCCAAAAAATTATGCCCCGAAATCGCGGTTTCAAAATTATCATTTAAATAAAACAAATCAACTTGGTAGCCAAGCTCTTCAAGCTTATTTCTCACTAAGCCCTCAATATCCTGCTTGGTCATCAGGCCGGCGGATTTGTTGAAAATTACTAAAGCAATTTTGGTCATTGTCGTTTATTCGCAGTAGTTTATTCGTAATTCGTAATTTGAAATTTTAAAATATTACCACCAAACTTTTTTAAGGCCCAACAAATATGAAATCAGGTTGACAAGGGGATGGAGAATTAAAGTGATTAAAAGCGAGGCCAAAATAATTTCTACCGACGGCTTATAAATCAAGGAGATGAAAATAAAAAAACCGATGATAAAATCAAGCTGGTCAAAAATCGGCCAGGACTGGCCCGAGGCGAGATGCAAACGCCGCTTCAAAAAACTTTTAATTAAGTCGCCCAAAATCGCGCCCAAGCCGGCCAGCACGCCAAAAGACAAAAACATGGCATCATAATTTACAATGGAAATCTGATAAAAAAAATCATAACCAAACAAAGATGCCTGAATAATAGTGACCACTAAAGACATAATTACCGCCGCGATAATCCCCCGCCAGGTTTTATTCTGGCCGAATAAAAAATCTTGGCCCAATTTCAAGCCGCCATCAATCGGCTTGGCCATTGATTTCAATAAGCCGAGTTTATCAAAAATTACCGGCGCCATATTGGCAAAATAAGCCGGCAAAAGTAAATAAAAACTTTTTATCAGATAATCAAGGTAGGGCATATTGATTATATTTTACTATAAATTTGCGAGATATTCAATATAAATTATTCTATTTGCTAAATCCCCTATTTTAATATAGAATACAATCAGAAAAGATAGTGGATATGCGCGGGGTTTCACATATCGGGAGAACAAAAATCTTTTCTGCCCACCAATTTATCCAACCAAAAAATCGAAAGAAACCCATCTTAAAACTTCCCACCACTGCTTCCCGGATAACAAAAAAGCGACGAACACCATCCCTTCGTCGCTTTCTCATTTAATGAGATGGTTACAAAACTATATTTCTCTAAATTTGTCCTTTTTGGCTGCGACTGCGTCGGGCGGGCGCAAAATGATTTTCACCGTAGCCCCGCTATGGCTCAAGTCATTTTGCTGGCCCTCCTTGTCTCGCTCAAAAAGTCCTAAATTTATAGCTAAAATAGTTTTGTAACCATCTCATTGTATATTCTTGTCGTCTTCCGATTTTGGATTAGCCGTAAAGCTCACGGGTTTTTTCCCTAAAGCGGTTGATAAGCTTATGGGCGGTTCGCTAATTTCTAATTTTTTTTCACTAATAATGGCCTGCTCGTTTTTTAACTCGCCTTTTTGATTGCCGGCCCGAAATTTAATCAAACAATCTTGGCAGAAAACCGGCCTAATTCCGTCGGGTTTGAAATTAACCGTGGTCGCCACGCCGCAAGAAGAGCATTGAACCGTATATTGTTCCGGATTAGAAATATTTTTTTTGTTTTTCTTTTTCAAGTCCTGGTTAAAATTTTGGCTTTGAGGCGGACTGGGCAGCTGACGGTTAAAATTTTCTGTCCGGTCTTTGCCGCCGACCATTTGCACCACTTTATCGCTTAAATCAACCCCGCTCCAACGATTAATTTTCTCCTCTACTTCCGCCTTCGGATTGGCATATCTCTCGCGTGAAACCCGTATCACCTTCTCCGCGCTATCAGTGATAAATTCATCATATAGGGGCGGCAAGGTTGTCGCCGAAAATGGGTCGGAAGCCACGCCGTCAATCATCAATTTCAAATAAATATGATAGGCGGGCAGGCTGACTAAGTCCTCCTCAATAAAGGTCGGGGTAAATTCTTTGACTAATTCTTCCGCGTCAGAAGCGCCGACCCGAAAGCCGATTAACGAGCCCACATTGCCGAATACGGCGTCGGAAACCTCCTCGGGCAGCTGTTTTATGTATTGATGGGCAATAATTAAATTAAGACGATATTTTCTGGCTTCTGATAAAATATTAGAAAAACTTTCATTGGCAAAATTCTGGAATTCATCCACATAGAGATAAAAGTCCTGGCGCTCCAGCTCCGGTATGTCAACCCGGCTCATGGCCGACAAATATAATTTCGTCACAATCATTGAGCCCAATAACTGCATGGTATCTTCGCCAATTCTGCCTTTTGATAAATTTAAAATCAAAATTTTCCGGTTATCAATTATTTCTCTTAAGTCAAAGGTTGATTTCACCTGGCCGACAATATTCCTGATTAAAACATTGGACAAAAATTGCCCGACTTTATTTTGAATCGGCGAAATAACTTCCTGCAAAACGCGGTCATTCCACTGGGTATATTCATTGGTCCAAAATGACTTAACGACCGGGTCTTTGATTTTTTCCACGACTTTTCTGCGGTAATCCTTATCCACCAGAATTCTCATAATACCCAAAAGCGTGCTACTCGGATAGTCCAAGAGCGCCAAAATCGCATTTCTTAAAATATATTCCAATCTCGGGCCCCAGCTATCGGCAAATTGTTTTTTAAATACACCCACCAAGCCGGAAGCAATGAAATGTTTGCTGTTTTCATCAACGGCCTCTAAAATATTAAAAGCCACGGGATGTTCGGTATCGGCCGGATTAAAATAAATGAGATCATTTATCCGGTTTGGTGGAATGAAATTCAACAGCTTTTCCGCCGTATCGCCATGCGGGTCAATATAACAGCAGCCGTCGCCCCTGATAATATCGGAAATAATCATATTTTCCAGCAGACAGGTCTTACCCATGCCGGTTTTGCCAATAATATACATATGGCGGCGACGGTCGTCTCTTTTTATGCCAAAGGTTTTTCTTTCGCTGCGAAAATTGGTTTCGCCAAAAATTGTTATATCTTTATTGTCGGTCATAAACCTAAATAATTTTTAATTTTGTAAGTGGTCAAACCGTGGGTAAGTTTGCTGGGGGTGTCGGTGGCTTTCGCGGCTCGCCTCGATTCGGCGAAGCGGGTGGTGCCGGCGGTTCAAAAATATTTTGTTTTCCTTCGGTGGGCAAAGCCAGGGGTGACGGAGCCGTCGGAATATGTGGCCTGGCCCCAGCATACGCGGGGCTAACCCCAGCATACGCGGGGCTCGCCACTGGCCCTTCAAAAACCGGCCTGGTTTCTTTCTTGACAATAAAATCGCGATTGCCAATGGGGAGCCGGGTTGGCGGCACCACTTTCTTGCTCTCAATTTTTTCCACCATCGGCGCTTTGACGGTCATCACCGGGAAATGCCAAAGCGAGGCCAATTCCTCATTATTTAAAAGCATATTAGCCACGTTATCGCCATAATAATTGGTTCGTTTTATATAATACCTTAAAATTCTATTCTGTCTGTAAGCCACTCTTTTTTTTACCCGAAAATAATCCACGCTTGTTTTTGTTCTGGGGCCGGGCTTAAAGCCATTGGCATTGCTCACGCTAAACTGCTTGATTGAACCGATAATGGCGGCTACGCCCCGGCCTTTATTAAAAACCCCTTGTTCGGCCAGATAAACCAAACGGAATTTAACTCTAAAAGGGTGCTTGGCAAGTTTTTTCTGGATATTTTCCAAAAGCAATCTATCGCCCGGCGACATATTGAAAAGCCGAATCGTATCTTCCTTTTTCTTTTCTACTTCACCGGTCGCGCTCATTATACTGGTCAATAAATTAACGCCTTGGGCCACCGCATTAACGGGTGCGTTGAGAATTTTATCCCCGAAAGTTGAGGGAGCGGTATAAATCTGGCCGCTAAATTCCTTAACAATTTTTTTTGCTTTTTCCCCCCACCCCGGCTCCGCCGGCAGAGGCGTAACCACCAGTTGCAGCCAGGCCTGTTCACCGGGCCCAAGCCGGCTTAAAATTTCCAATAATCCGGCCATTGGGTCAAGAAATGTTTGGGTTAAAGTATGTTCAAATTCGGGATAAGTCCTGATTGGATAAGGATAGTCCTTGGTTAAAATAAATTCCGTGCCCCATAAATTATATTTTTCATTGGGAAAACGGAGGTGGGCATAATCCTGCGCGTAGTCCTCCACTTCGGTAATTTCCGCGTCCGGATATTGGGCATAGATGGCGGCCTCGGCCAAGTCGCGAAGGTGGCTTGGCGTCCTGATTAAAAATTGAATATAGCCCTCTAAGCTTACAACTTCAAAAGAAAAACTTTCTTGATTTTTTCCGGTCCAATATCTTTCTATTAAATTGCCGCTTGTTTGAGCGCCGGCCAAAGCCGCGAATATATTTTCTACGGCTTTTGGCGTCTGTTCGTTATTTTTAGGAATATCAACGGCTAATAGGACGTGCTGCCATTTGCCGGCATATTGGCCCTGACGAGCGTCTAACCAGACCCGATACATAACAACGGTAAGCAAAATTAAAAAAATAACCCAGCCGCCGCCCAGAAATAATTGCCGGGCGATGGTCACCGGATCCTGCGAGCCAAAAACCGAAAATCGCTCCCACCAAGAAGCCAGGTCTAAGTTGAATTCAATATTCATAATTTTTAACTTGTCACCTTTATTGCCAAAAAAATATTTAGATTTTATTCGGTCGCTGATTCGGCGAGAACATCTTTTCCCACCAATTCATATCGGCCGCCCTTTTCTTTTCTGATGTCTTTATTATTCATCAAAGCCAGATAAATGGTGGACTTCTTCACGTTTCTTTTTTCCAAAACCTTATCAATAATCTCTTCCTTGGTCAGGGAGCCGTATTCCTTCAATAAATCAGCCACCACCTCGCTCACCGTGCCCGGTTTGTAGCCCCACTCGCTTAAAGCATAAATTCCCCGTCCCACTAAAATATACTTATCGTCAAGAATCAATTCATTATGAACCGTGGCCGGATAAGCGATTTTTTCGTCAAATTTCGTTTCATTGATGGCCTGGGCAATCTCGGTAAAATGCATGGGTTTGCCGAATTTTTTTAAGACCAAATATATTTTATCATTAATTTTCCTGGGCTGGACCGTACCCCAAGAAACCAAGCCCCACTTATCAAAAAGGTCGCGCTTAACCTTGCGGCTGACGCGCAGATAGCTTTCTAAAATCCGGTCCACATCTTCATCGGTCACTTCCAAAAAATTGATGATGGAAAGAATTTTTTCCTTATTTTGATTATAGAATTCAGAATTTTTAAGCTTGTCTAAAAGTTCCTTCAGATTAAGCGACTCGCCCGCCCCCTCAATGATTTTCACCATCTCATTTATGACCTCTTTTAAAAGTTCGGTATTGGCCGAGCCCGATTTCCACAGGTGATTAAAGTCCTTGTCTTGTTTGACCTTATTAATATTGTCAGAAAAAATATGTTCGGCCAAAAAGAGCAGGGCGGATTCGCCGCCTTGGTGAGTATCTAAATAGTTAAGCAAATTTTCCAAGAAAAATTCTTCCTCCATTATGCCGCCATATTGCTCTAATAATTGGCTCACCACATTTTCCGCTTCTTTGATTTCCGCGCGCAATTCCTCTAATTCCTTTAATTTGCGAATGCTTAAACCTTCAATCTGTCTTACTCTTTCCCGGGTAATGCCGTAAATTTTACCGATTTCTTCAAGCGTGTGTTTTTGGTCAAATTCCAAAGCAAAGCGACGTTTGATAATATCCCTTTCCTTGTCGCTTAAATGGGAAAATAAAACATTCAACGTTTCCACCGGATTAAAGCGAGCCACGCTGTCCTGAAATTGATTTTTTCTCACTTGGTCTAATATTGACATATTATAATATAAAAACAATAGAGAAAAATAGAAAAAATTATCTAAATTAAGATAAAATTAAACTAATCTATTTTTATAATATAATTATATCAAGAAAAATTAGTTTTGTCAAACGACTATTAAACCCAAATTGGGGAAAAATAAAAACCCCCATTTTTTTAAATTGAGATTGCTTCCACCGCTTTCGCGGGGGTAAACTATTCTCGCAATGACAAAGTGGGAGCGGTTTTTCTTATTTTCTATTTTTAAAATTTTTACTAAGATTGTGCCAAGTAACCACCAGCGGGCTGGCCACGAAAATTGAAGAATAGGTGCCGACAATAATGCCGACAATCAAGACCAAGGCAAAATTGACAATGGTTTTGCCGCCCAAAAAATATAAGGCGGATAAAACCAATAAAATCGTCAGGGAAGTGTTGATGGAGCGGGCAATGGTTTGATTGATACTGTCATTAACCACTGCCTCAAAATCAGCGCTATAATGCTTGGCCAAATTTTCGCGCGTCCGGTCAAAAACCACGATGGTGTCGTGAACCGAAAAACCCAAAATCGTTAAAAGCGCGGTAATAAATAAGCTGTCCACCTCAAAGCCGGCGAAATGTCCTAAAATCGCAAATAAGCCAACCACAATTAGAATATCATGAATAAGGGCGATGACCGCGGCCACGCCGTATTTCCAGGATTCAACCGGTTTGGAAACTTTTCTAAAAGCAAAGGCAATATACAAAATAATTGCCAACGAGGCCAAGACAATTGCCATCCAGGCCTTCTTAGCCAATTCCTGGCCGATAATTGGGCCGATTGACTCAAACCTTTCTTCAACTAAAGCGGGTATGGAATCATTTTTAACGTCCTTAAATTTGCTTTTTAATTGACTTAAAATTCTTTGATGGGTCTCTTCGTCAACGGTTTTGAAACGCAAGATTATATTCCGAGCGCCCGCCGGCTGGACTCTTAACTCGCCCAAATTCAAGTCCGACAAACCGCTTTGGATCTGGTCAATGGCGGGACGCTCAATATTGAATTTAATTTCCATTAAACTCCCGCCCGTAAAATCAATGCTGGGCTTGAGCCCCCAGATAAGCAAACTAATAATCGCCGCCATAACCATTATTAATGACAGCGTATAATTATATTTTCTATTTTGGATTATTTTTAATTTCATGTTATTGTTTTTTTTCTAACCCCATAAAGCCATCTATTCTGAAAGGGCCGCCAGCCACTGACTAATCGTAAAAATTGTCTAGTAATGGTAATGGCGGAAAACATCGAAACAAGAATACCTATGGCTAGGGTTAGGGCAAATCCCCGAATAATACTCGAGCCAAACCAGTACAAAACAACGCAAGTTATTAAAGATGAAACATTTGAGTCGCGAATGGAAAACCAGGCGCGATGAAAGCCCTCTTTTACGCCGGCGGCCAAGTCCTTGCCGGCGCGCAGTTCTTCTTTTAGCCGTTCAAAAATAAGAATATTGGCGTCCACGGCCATGCCGACCGAAAGAATAAAGCCGGCAATGCCCGCCAAAGTTAAAGTGATGTGTAAAAATTTGAAAAGCGCCAGAGCAATTGTGGTATAAATAAATAAGGCGATGACCGACAAAACGCCGGGCAGACGGTAATATAAAATCATAAAAATCACCACTAACAACAAGCCGAACACACCCGCCTGCAAGCTTCTTTGGACCGACTCGTTGCCTAAGCTGGCGCCGACCGTGGTCTGCGAAATCAAATTTATGGGCACGGGCAGAGCGCCGGCATTTAATCGCTGGGCCAATAATTTGGCCTCTTGCGTGGTAAAACTGCCGCTAATAACCGCCTTGCCCGATAAAATCGGCTCATTGACCCTGGGAATGCTAATGGGCGAGCCGTCCAAAAAAATGGCAACCGGCTTACCTACATTCTTAGTAGTAATATCGGCAAACAATTTCGCGCCCTCATCGTTGAACTCTAAACCCACTTCCGGCACGCCGGAATTCGGGTCAAATTCAACATTTGCCTTTTTTAATTGCTGGCCGGTTAAGCCCGTGTTTTTCCATTCCGAATTAATTTTTAAGCCCAAATCCGCCGCGGTCTTGGTTTGAAATAAGATGTGACGGACATCAATTTCTTTATTATCCCCTTCGCCTCTTTCCGCTTCTTTTTTGATAATATGATAACCGAATTGCGTCTTGACCAAGTTGGGATAAATTTCTCCCACTTTTAATTTATTAAAAGCCACGTCGTCAAATTCCGGCACGAAAGCGCCTTTTTTTACGCCCTGATACAATCCGCCATTATCTTTACTGCCCGAATCATCAGAATACTGCTTGGCCAGTTTCGCAAAATCAGCGCCCGCTAAAATTTGCGGTAAAACGGCTTGCGCTTTTTCCTCAATGGCTTTATTTTCCCGGTCTAATTGCTGTTGCTCTGACGGCGTTAATTGGCTGGCCTCCGGATTTTCTTCCTTAAATTCCAATAACGGCGTCTCGCCAATCATTTTAATCGCCTGATTGACATCATAAACGCCAGCTAATTCCACAATCACGCGCCAACTGCTTCCCACTTGATTGGTTTGCACCAATGGTTCGGAAACGCCCAAAGCATTAACGCGGCGTTCAATCACATCTCTGACCCCGCCCAAAGCATCGGCCCGCTCGCTTGGGTTAATTTGCGAGACATCGGCATCATAAACCAAGTGCGTGCCACCCAATAAATCCAAACCCAAACTAAAGGGCAGGCCGTAATTAATTAAGTCAATTTCTTTAATATTTTTAAACTTTAGGCCTTTGGTATTATCTAATGGGCTCTTTTCAATTTTCGGCCAAATCCGCCAATCGCTGACTACGGGAACAGTTGATAAGCCCTGGTCTAATTTTTGGGCGACGATATTTTTAAAGCCGAAAACATCTATGAAAAAAGTAAAAATAAATAAAATTACGATGCCGAAAATAAGCCAACGGAGCTTGCCCCTTGGACCGGGAGTAAAAAAATTTTGAAATGGATTTTTTGCCATTTATTATTGGCGGTGAATAATTTACTTTAAACTATTATAGTTTAGCAAAAATTCTCTTGATTTGCAAGATTTAAATTTTAATTAAAAGAGGGAGCGGCAGGCTGTTGTATAGCGCGCTCCCTTATTAACAAGCAATTAATTTTATGAAACGGCGCGAGACCTGGATTCTCTGGGGGTCTGGAGTTTCTCTAATAAGATTAATAATCGTGGTTTAATTTGTCGCTTTAAGCCATCGATTCTCTTTGAAGTTGCATGGCTTTGTGCATCCCATCGCTCAATATTATGGCGGTAATACGTCGTTCTGGAATGATTACCTGGCTATCATCCAATAACTTCCTTAAAGGAGGATGCCGATAAGGATTATCACTTTCAGTAAGATATTTTGGCACTTTAATACTGAGCCGACCCTTGGGACGCCAGATAGACACATCCGTGGGATCCAATGAAATGAGCGAGCCGACATAATCGGCTACGTAATAATCACCGCAATCTTCAACAACCGCCAAGATTATGTCCCGACAAAACCAAGCCGGAATATCCTTACTGTGGTTAAGTGATAGGCATATATCCTTATCAACCTTCAGAAAAAACAACACCCTTTTCCCAACTCTCTTCCGCAACTCATTGGCAAAACTGCCCAGGCCCAAAAAATATTTAGTATTTCTGAACCATTGACGAATGAGAGCACTGCCGAAAGGTCGTCGCATAGATTCCTCCTAATTACTGTTTGTATGGAGCTTTGCCCCAAAAAAAGTTTTAATGAGCTTAGAAACATAAGCCATTCCTGTCGACTATTATTGAATATGGCGCCTCCTTTGTCAAATATCTTTGATCTTATAAAAACCCCCTCATAATGGAGGGGGAATTTTTATATTATCATTGCCATCTCTACCAACCGATGAGAATAACCCCATTCATTATCATACCAAGCCAAAACCTTTACTAAATTGCCTATGGCTCTGGTAAATTTTAAATCAATTATAGCGGAATAAGCGGTGCCGATAATATCGGTGGAGACGAGTTCGTCATCAGCGCCGGTTACCCCGATAATGCCCTTATACAGCGGCTGTTTGCTCGCCGCGATAAACGCCTTATTAATTGTTTCGGCGCTCACCTCTTTTTTTAAGACAGCGGTAATGTCTGATAATGAGCCACAGATAATCGGCACGCGAACCGCAATGCCGTCAAATTTATCTTTTAACTCGGGAATGACCAAGGTGGTGGCTTTAGCGGCGCCGGTCGTTGATAATACCATATTCACGGCTCCGGCCCGTCCCCGCCTCAAATCCTTGGCCTCCGGTCCATCAACCAACCTCTGGGAGGCGGTATAAGCGTGAATGGTGGTCATTAATGATTTTTCTATGCCAAATTTTGACTCCAAAACCTGAATAACGGGCGCGATGGAATTGGTGGTGCAGGAAGCGTTGGAAATAATATTTTCATTTTTTCCCAAGGTCTTTTTAGTCAATTCCGTGCCGAAAACCAAGGTTTGCATTTCATCTTTGGCCGGAGTGGATAATAATACTTTCTTGGCCCCGGCTTTTAAATGCATCTGCATCTCGGCTTTGGTCTCAAATACGCCGGTGCATTCCAAAACCACTTCAACGCCCAATTTTTTCCAAGGCAATTTTAACGGATTTTTTTCGGCATAAACCGGATATTTTTTGCCGTTCACTATTAGATTATTGGCGTCATAAGAAACCTTTTTGTCGTATCGGCCATAAACCGAATCGTATTTTAGCAGATAAGCCAGAGTGCGCGTATCGGTTAAATCATTAATGGCAACCACCTGTAAATTTTTCTTGGTCAGGGCGATTTTAAACGTGGTTCGGCCAATCCGGCCAAATCCGTTTATGGCAATTTTTTTCATATATGGGATTTAAATAATTAATTCAATGAGCAATTTAATTATAGCAAAATTCAGATAAAAAATAAATTTGATTTAGAGATGGTTACAAAACTATATTTCTCTCTCTTATGATTTTTTAATCGGTACTTCCACGACAAGCGGCTTATCCCCCTCTCTTTCAGGATCAATCTGAACATTCACGCTTTGGCGCAAGGTATGCCAGCCAATCACCTGCCCCCGGCCGTGCTTGGTTCTGACTCTAGTGCCAACCGGCGGTAAATTTTTTGCCAATTCGTCATAAAGATTTTTTTCATAGCCCAAGCAGCATTTCAGACGGCCGCAAATGCCGGACAAGCGCTCTGAACCGCGATGAGCCACTTGCTGTTGCTCGGCTAATTCAGAAGTAACACTGCCCAATTTCCTTAAATGGCTCTGGCAGCAAAGTTTGAGTCCACAACAACCGATATCGCCCGTGAGTTTGGCTTCATCGCGCACGCCCACCTGATGCAGTCGTATGGTTTTTTGGAAATGGCGGGTTAACTCCTTGACCGCGTCCCGAAAATCAACCCGGCCATCAGCCACAAAAGCGAAAGTGAAACGGCGGCCGTCAAAAGAAGGGTGGCTGCCGATGATTTTCATCTCTAAACCCAATTTTTTGATAATCTTGCGGCCATACTCTACGACATTTTCCTTTTGCCGTTGATTGTCAGAAATGATCGCCCAGTCATCATTGTTGGCCACTCTTTGAATAGAGCCGATTTCAGTCTCTCCTGTTTTTTCCGGTTCAATTTCTTTAATGCTAATTACCCGACCGGCGTCCACGCCAAAATCAGTGCTCACAATGACATAGTCGCCCACCCCGACATCAACATCGCCGACTTTGGCGGAAAATAAATTATCCCAAGGCGCGAATTGTATTTGAGCGATTAACATAAATTAAATTAAACTTGATAACGGCTGAATTGTTTAATGGAAACGCCACTTAACAAATCAGCAATCTTTTTATCTTCATCTTTGATAAAGACCTGTTTTAATAAGCAATTATCTTCATAGTATTTCGCCAATTTGCCTTCAATTATTTTAGCCCAAATATTTTCCGGCTCGCCTCGCTGAGTCGAAGCGGGCTTGCCCCGCTGTTTTAATTGCTCGCGATAAATTTCTTTTTCTTTTTCCAAAACCGCCGGCGGAATATCTTGAATATCAAGATAAAGCGGATTCATGGCGGCAACATGCATGGCAATATCGCCGGCTAAGGCATCGCTGCCGCCAGTCAAAACTACAACCGCAGCCACTTTTTTATTAGAGTGCAGATAACTGCCGATTACCGCGCCGGACAAAATTTCATATCTGCTTAATTTTATATTTTCTCCGATTTTAACTGCCAATTCATTTTTAATCACGGCTTCGGCCCAAGAACCGAATTCTTCTATATTAGATTCTAATAATTTTTGGGCGAGCTTATCGGCCGTCTTGATAAAATCATCATTTCTAGCCACAAAGTCGGTTTCGCAATTTAAAACAACGGCCGCCACTTTTTGCCTGCTTCGACTCGCGTCGAGCGAGGCGAGCCCGTCCCGAGCAATGGCAATCACGCCCTCATTGGCGCTCCGGTCTGATTTTTTGGCGGCCTTGATTTCACCGCTCTTTCTTAAAATTTCCACGGCTTTAGTCAATTCCCCGCCCGCCTCTTCAAGCGCCTTTTGGCAATCGCCAATACCGGCGCCGGTTTGCTCGCGAAGTTTAACGATGGTTTGAGTGTCTATAGACATAGTCACTTATTATTAAATTATTTATTTTTTATTACCAGCACAATAAATTTTCAATTTACAATTTACAATAAATGTCTCAATGAATCAATTTTCAAATTGTTTGAATTATTGAAAATTGAAAATTCATTGTAAATTGAGAATTGATAATTGAAAATTTATTTTGTGGCTTCCACTTTTCCTTCCTTAACCGCCTCGGCAATCAAGCCGGTGATTATTTCAATTGACTTGACCGCGTCGTCATTGGCCGGTATGGGATAATCAATCAAATCGGGATTGATATTGGTATCGCAAAAAGCCACAATGGGTATTTTGCGCTTGCGGGCTTCGGCCACGGCCGTCTTTTCCTTTTTAACATCCAAAACAAAAATGGCCTCGGGTATTTTTTTCAGTTCCGCCAGGCCGCCGACTAATTTTTTTAATTTTTCAATTTCCTTCTGGAATTCCACCTGCTCTTTTTTGGTATATTTTTCCAAAGCGCCCGAGTCCTTTTTTTCCGTCAATTCCTTGTATTTTTTAATCAATTTATTGACATTGGAAAAATTAGTGAATAAGCCGCCAATCCACCTTTCGCTGATATAGGGCATGCCGCACGCCAAGGCGTATTTTTCTATGATTTTCTGGCCCTGTCTTTTTGTGCCCACAAATAAAATAACCCCGCCCCTCTGCACTGTCTCTTTAACGAAGTCGGTGGCGATTTGCAATTTCTCCACGGTCTTTTCCAAATCAATAATGTGAACGCCTCCGCGTTCAGTAAAAATGAAGTCCTTCATCTTGGGGTGCCAACGGCCTTTCTGGTGGCCGAAATGCACGCCCGCCTGAAGCAATTCTAAAAGTGTCGGTAATTTCATATTTTTTCCTTTTTTAACCTCTGCTTCTCCCCCGTTTCCGGGAAGGAATTTCGAAAAGCATGAAGTGATTTATTAAAACCTTAATAAAAGATCAGATATAATTTAGCAGATTAATTATAAAATGTCAAATTTTATTTTTTCCTCTCCTCGTCTTGAGGAGAGGATTAAGGTGAGGTCTAAAATAAAAACCCCCAACATTATAGCTGGGGGTATATTCATTTACGTTTATGTTCCGATTTTTTCGGAACAATTTTATAATCATCGGGCGGGGGGCTTACAAATCCTGGCCTTCAATCCATGGAATACGCTCGCGCTTTTGGGTATCGAGGCACCCGTGAAAACGTAAGAATTAAAAACCCCAATTGCGTCGCTCATCAAATAATTGGTCTCTCATTATTGAGCCAAATGAAACCGGTCGGCTAAACATGGAGCTTATTGGCGACATACAATCAATTCTTGGGGCGTCTTCTCTTCTTATCATATGGCCTACTGTAAAGCGGTTCTCAAAATCGCCAATGCGACCCATGGTCATATCACGCTCCTCTATCTCGCGTGCCTGGCGTTTCATTATCTGATCCAGCACTGTCTCTCCCCACCTTACCGGAGCCATGTAATCTTCATAACTTCTTTCTACAGGCGGCAACACCGGCGAAGCAGTTCTCTTTGGCCACTGCGATTCTATTTCTTCCCATGGCTTTGGGCTAGTAGTCCTGTGGCTGGATGACTTGGGTCTAAACATTTCGGGTCTAAGCCCGGTCAGTTCTAACGTAGGAGCTGGTCTTGGAAATATTAGTGTTGGTTCTTCTTTTTCTCCAAACAAGCTTTTCATAGATCTTTCAAACAGGCCTTGCATAGACCTTTCTCTTTCTTCTTTTTCTCTCCTCCTGCCTTCCAGATATCTTTCAGCCCATGCTATAGAGCTTTCCGGTTCATCAGGAACTCCGCGAGAGACGCTGTGAGTTTGTTGATGTCTGAGTATGGTCGACCTCTCAAGCCCGCCACAAAGGTCGTTAAGCACGCTCCACTGGGTGGTTGCTTCCAGACCCGTACTGAGTGTGGTGTGTGTCCTCCCCCTGTCTGTTGTGGCGTGCAATTTAGAGCTCTTAGAATTGAATGAGAAATGCGCGCCGTCATCAGAATCTGCATCAATCAGGAGCCCCATTGACCCGGTTGACTTATGTTTCCAGCCATAAGAGTCTGCATTTGAAGGCATTAACCGCTTCCTTGCTTCTTCTCTCTCCAGCCTCTCTTCCATCCATGTTTTCTTGGGTTCTTCTGTTTCTCCCAAGAAGTATATCTTATCCATTTTCCTTCTCCTTTTAATGGTAAATGATGGGTTTAAATTTTTAGGGTGCGATTAACTAATTTATACCACTTAGCCAAAAATTTGTCAAATAAAAATTCTCCGGGCAATCCCGCTATTGACTTTTCGCCATGAAGCCAATATAATTATACTATCAAGAAAATCATTTAATTTCTTATGAAAAAAGACATCCATCCGAAGTATTATCCCGAAGCAAAAGTCACTTGTGCTTGTGGCAATGTTTTTACCGTGGGTTCAACCGTGGAAAGCATTAATGTGGAAATCTGCTCGGCTTGCCATCCCTTTTATACGGGCAAACAAAAATTAGTTGACTCGGCCCGGCGGGTTGATAAATTTGAAAAACGGGTCGCCAAGAAAGCCGAAATCCAAGGCGCCAGAAAAGGCAAGAAAATCAAAAAAGAAAAACAAAAAACCATTAAAACGGCCAAAAGGGTAAAAATTGCGGCTGAATGAAAGATAAGTTAGATAAACTACAATATAGGTTTGACGAATTGGAACGACTCCTCCAAGATGAGACGGTAATTTCTGACGCCCAAAAAATCAAAAAAATTTCCCAAGAATATAATGACCTTAAGGAAATCATCCAGGCAAAAAACGATTTGGAAAAAACCGAAAACGATTTAAAAGAGATAAAAAATATTATTAAAGAAAATGAGGATGACGAGGAATTAAAAAAAATATCAGAAGAAGAAAAAATAACCTTGGAGAAAAAGAGGGCGGAATTGGAACAAAAAATTAAATCGCTGCTCATGCCCAAAGACCCAAACGACGGTAAAAACGCGATTATAGAAATCAGGGCTGGCGCCGGCGGCGATGAATCGGCCCTGTTTGCGTCTGAACTTTTCCGGATGTATTCCCGCTTTGCCGAAAAGAAAAATTGGAAACCAAGATTATTATCAGCCAACAGAATCGGCCTGGGCGGTTTTAAAGAGGTAATTTTTGAAATTACCGGTAAATCTGCCTATGGCGCCATGAAATTTGAAAGCGGCGTTCATCGGGTTCAGCGCGTGCCCGAAACCGAAAAAAAGGGGCGCGTCCATACCTCTACGGTAACCGTGGCGGTCTTGCCCGAGGCAGAAGAAGTTGAATTGGCCATAGACCCGAAGGACTTGCGGCTTGATACTTTCTGCGCCGGCGGGCACGGCGGCCAAAGCGTGAACACCACTTATTCGGCTGTCCGCCTTACTCATCTGCCAACGGGAATTGTGGTCTCCTGCCAAGATGAGAGATCGCAATTGCAAAACAAAGAAAAAGCCATGGTGATTTTACGGTCAAGATTATTGGCGGCGAAAAAAGAGGCAGAGGCAAAAAAACTTGGCGAGACCAGAAAATCACAAATCGGCACGGGCGACCGGAGCGAGAAAATCAGAACCTATAATTTTCCTCAAGACCGCATAACCGACCATCGTCTTGGTGAAAATTTTGGCAATATCCCAAGTATCTTAGACGGCAATCTTGATGAGATGATTAAGGCGGTAAAAAGCCGGGTGGAATTAGAAGCCATAAAAGATTAATTATGAATGAAAAGAATAAAAAAATTTCCCTAATTATCCCCGCCCATAATGAAGAGGAAAATCTCGGGCGCGTTTTAAAGGTGGTTATCCAAGTGCCCGAAATAGATGAGATCTTAGTGGTGGTTGATGCCTGCAGCGACAAAACCGCCGAGGTGGCCCAGAAATACGGCGTTAAAACCTTAATCAGAAAAACCAGCAAGGGCAAAGGCGAGGCCATGATTGATGGCGTAAATCATACCACGGGCGGAATCTTGATGTTTGCCGACGCGGATTTGGAAAATTTAACGGTGCGCCATGTTCAAAAAGTTCTTGAACCGGTAATTAATGGCCGGGCTTCTATGTCGGTCGGCCTGCGGGATAGAATTTTCGGCTTGGGCGCCTTGATTCCCAGATTATTTCCCATGTATGCCATCGGCGGCGAAAGAGCCATGGCCAGAAAATTTTTTGATTTAATCCCCAAAGATGAAAACACTTTGGACTTTGGCATTGAGACGGTAATGAATTATTTTGCCAAGAAGCACAAACTGAAAGTGGCCTATCCGATTTTAAAAAATCTGCATCAAGTCATTAAAGAAAAAAAGTGGGGTTTTTGGCGCGGCCTTATTTCGCGAATGGGATTGTTTTGGCAGGTTTGGCGGACTCGTTTTATTATGAAGCGCAGAAAAAATCTCTAAAGCCCGCAGGGGCTTTTTAAAAAACGCGCTATGACCATAAATCAGGCGTTAAAAAATGGGATAAAAAAATTAAAAACGGCCGAGGATGGTTCAGCCATTCTTGACGCGGAAGTTTTATTGGCTTTTATTTTAAAAAAAGATAAAGAATTTTTATATACCAATCCGACGACTCGGCCGCGAAAAAACCAGCTTAAAAATTTTTATAAGCTAATCGCTCGGCGCGCCAAAAACGAACCCGTGGCTTATCTGACAAGTCAAAAAGAATTTTATGGCTTGGATTTTTATGTCAATAAAAACGTCTTAATCCCCCGCCCGGCCACGGAATTATTGGTTGAAGAGGCCTTGAATTATATTAAAAAAATAAAAGCAAAGAATCTCACTATCTGCGATGTAGGCGCCGGATCTGGCGCGATTATTATTGCTCTCGCTAAAAATATTAAAAAATCGCTTCCTAAACAAAATTTTAAATTCATGGGCGCGGATATTTCCCGCGGCGCCCTAAACGTCGCTCAAAAAAACGCCAAAGCGCATAAGATAAAAATCAATTTTCTCAAAAGTAATCTTTTAAAAAATCTAACCGATAAAAAAATAGATATTTTAACCGCCAATCTCCCCTATCTTAAAAACCGTGAGATTAGGGGCGCCTTAAAATACGAACCGAAACGCGCCTTAAGCGGCGGCCAAAGAGGCGCCGAGATTTTTAAAAAATTATTCCGCCAAATTCCTGATTTAAAATTTCCGCCGAAAATAATTTTTCTAGAGATTGACGACAAGCAAGCCAAAACATTAACCGAATTGGCAAAAAATCTGCTTCCTCAATATCAGCGGAAAATAAAAAAAGATTTTAGCGGCCTTGATCGTTTACTTATCCTTAAAATTTAAAGGGCCCGGAACTTAATTCTCTTAGAATTTTGCTCCGAGCCCAGTCAGGGATTTTATAGATTTTGCCTCTCCGAATTATTGGGTGTGCCGCCAATATGCCGCACCGAAGGAGTGGTGGGTATTAAACCCTGAAGCATAAATTTACCCCATGGAATAGGGTTAAGCTTCAAACCTCCAAGACCCAATGTTCCGGGGATGTTCTGCGGAAACGACCTGCCGAAAAAGGTACTGCCGAAACAATTCAAGGTGAAAGATATGGTTTATCCGCTTACCCGCCAAAACACAAGAGTTCGAACTGGAGTTTAAAACCAGTTGGATTTACCGGCGAGTAAGGCACGTCTGTGGGAATAATTGCTTGGGGGGCTTATTCCCGGCGCCCCATGATTAGCCCAGCAGTTGACGCATATCAGACCTCCTTCCACCTCAATTCTAATATGGATCCTCCTCTAATCCATTTTATTCACTTATTTAAATTAAATATACTACTTAAAATTGCGGCCGTCAAATCGAACCCCTCACCCTACCCTCTCCCCGATTACGGGGCGAGGGACTTTTAATAACTATGCCCCTTTCTTAATCACCCTCTCCCTAATGGGAGAGGGCAGGGTGAGGGCAGGGTGATGGGTGTATTGTGTTAGATGGCTTTTGATTGTTTCTTGGCTGACTGGCCGTCTGGGGTCGGTTTTTCGGCTTCCGCCGGCTGGCTTTCACCCTCCACTGCGACAACCGGTTCGACGGGCTTTTCTTCGGCAACCTCAACTTTCGGCGCGGCCACCATGGCCACCACATCCTCGGCTTCGTGTCCGATGATTTCAATATTTTTCGGCAATTTCAAATCCTTAATTATAATGACATCATTAAACTTCTCTAACGAGGAAATATCAACTTCAATCTCATGAATCAAATCGGCAGGCAGACATCTGATTTCTAATTCGCTTAAATTGTGAATCAAGACGCCGCCGTCTTCTTTGGCTGATTTTGATTCACCGATAAATTTTAATTCTACGGCCGTGGTAATCTTTTCATCCATTCTGATTTGCTGAAGGTCAATATGAAAAAGCCGTCCCTTGATCGGATCGGATTGAACTTCGGCGATTAAGACCTTAAGGGGAACGGCGCCGTCTAAAATTAAATCAACGATCGTATTTTCACCCGCCTCTCGGTAGACCTTTTCAAAAGCGATATAATCCAATTCTAAATTTTGATTAGCCGTACCATGGCCGTACAAAACCGCCGGGATTTTATTGGCTTGGCGCAGGGAATATACTTTTTTACCGGTTATCTCCCTTTTTTTCGCTTCTAATTTGATGGTCATAATTAATGATTATTTTATTTGATTTATTTAATAACTAATTGAATGAATGCGATTTAAATTTACCCTGTGGAATAAAATTTTTTTAGAAAAATTTATGGCGATAGCCATATTCCACGGGGTAAATATAGCTTAAATTTGAAAAAAAGTCAAACGCCAAACCCCGCCTCGACGTGACATCGGGGCGGGGTTTACAATCTAATTTAAAGACGGCGTTTAAAATCAATTTATATTAAATTTAAATCTCTTTCCGGCTCGCCGGATTTTAACGCCTCATATACGCCCAAAAGCTCATCACTGTTAATTTTCGCTGATTCTCTGAATTTATTGACTTCTTGGCTGTCTAAGTCGGTAATCAAGCCGACCGAGCTAACGCCAAAACTATTAGCCAAAATTAAAGCCACGATCGCGGATTTGCATCGGCCGCATTTCACATAAATCAAATGGGCGGTTTCGTTTTCATCTAATATTTTTGCCTCCAAGGGATTATAATGGCAATGGCAAACCGGGCAATATGAAACCAATCTCAAAGTATCTTCGGGAAGCCGCCCAAAATCAAACATGGGCTGAATTATATCTTGCATATATTAAATTTTATTATTGTATTATTAATTATGCTACTTTAAAAAATCTATGTCAAGCGCCTGAACGGAAAAAATTGAGATAGTTGCAAAACCATCTCATTAAGATTTTCTGGAGATTATGCTTGAACGATAAATATTGAGCATCATACCCGCCGCGGACATAACCACAATTAAAAAACTGCCCCCATAGCTGATAAACGGCAAAGAAATGCCCGTGACCGGCAAAAGACCGATGCCCATGCCGATATTGATAAAAACCTGGACAAAAATCAGGATTAAAACCAACAATGATAAAAATAGGCCGAAGTCATCCGGCGCGCTACGGGCAATCCGATAAATTCGGTATAACAATAAAATAAACAAGCCCAGAACCAAAACCACACCCACAAAACCCAGCTCTTCAGCCATGACCGAAAAAATAAAATCGGTTTGGCTCTCCGGAATGAATTTTAATTGGCTTTGCGAACCAAAACCCAATCCCCGGCCCATTAGCCGGCCCGCGCCCACCGCGATAATGGACTGCCGGACATTATAACCTCGCCCTTGTGGGTCTAAAGAAGGATTAATAAATGTTTTAATGCGGTCCCTTTGATAATCTTCAAAAACCAAAAACCAGCTTGTTAAAAAAACCAGCGCCATCAACCCTAAAACCATGATGATATGCCATTTATTTTTTGTCACCAAAAAGAAAGAGAGAAACCAGATAAAAAACAAAACCAGGGCCGAACCAAAATCCGGCTGAATCATCACCAAGCCAAGGGGCATGAGCATAATCAAACCGACAAAAATTAATTGCCATAGTTTATGAATGGTTCGGGCGTGGCGGCTGTAGACATCAGCCAGACAGAGAATTAAAAAAAGTTTCATCAATTCAACCGGCTGAAAACTAAAAAAACCAAAGGAAAACCAGCCGCGCGTGCCGCGTATGGTCGAGCCCAGCGGGGTTAAGACCAAAACCAATAAAACCAAGCCGATTATATAGCCAAGCCAGCACCACCGTCGCCAACTATGATAATCAATATTGGCGAAGAACAACATAAGCGCCAAACCGGCCGCGAGCCAAATTAACTGCTTCTGAAAATTCATAAATTGCCCTTGACCCTGGCCCAAAGCCACGCTATAAATCGCGGCCAAGCCAAAAAAAATCAAAAGGATTACGGCCATAAAAAAAAGCCAGTCAATTTTTTTTAAAAAAGGAAAATACCGATCAAAAATCATATAGTTATTGTTCAAATCCGAGGGCGGAGATGGGATTCATTTTGGCGGCGCGCCGGGCCGGATAAAAACCAAAAACCAAACCAACCAGCGCCGAAAAACCAAAAGCGATGAGCACGGAAAAAATTGGCAATTTAAACGCCCAAGTAAAACCAAATTGCCCAGCGATAATAGCAATTAAATAAGTAAAGCTGATGCCCGCCGCTATTCCTATTATACCTCCAAAAACCGTTACCGCAATTGCCTCCCAGAGAAATTGCCATAAAATCTCCAGTTGCCGAGCACCCACGGATTTGCGCAAGCCGATTTCAAAAGTTCTTTCCGTAACCGAAACATACATAATATTCATAATGCCGATGCCGCCTACCAATAAAGAAATGCTGGCGATGGCCGTGAGCAACAATGTTATCCCGCCAAAAACCGTGTTGATTGTTTGCCGGGCCTGCTCGGTGGTGGTCACCGCAAAATCATCATCTTGGAAATTTTCAATTTTGTGGCGTTCCCTTAACAGGGTGGCAATTTCATCAGCGGTTTCATTTTCAATTAACGGATCCTTTACTTGGGCCATAATAAACATAACATAATCAATGCCCATGACTAATTTTTGCGCCGTTCTAATCGGCAGATACAGCATCTCATCAAAATTCAAACCAAAACCAGCTCCCCGCTCTTCTAATACGCCGACCACCTTAAATTTATTCTTCCCGATTTTAATGTTTTGGTTTATGGGATTTTGGTTGCCGAATAAATCAGAGGCGACTTTACTGCCCAAAACCGCCACCCGGGCCAATTCCTTATCTTCTTCATGGCTAATAGGCCGACCCAGAGCTAATTTACTGCGGTCAATATTTATCACGTCAGCCGAAGCACCCATAAAATTAATTATTCTATTTTGGTCCTCATAAGAAACCACGGACTGCCCCATAACCGCGGCATAATAATCCTTGATATTCGGCAATTTGCTGATGGCCTCGGCGTCCTCATTCTTTAGGGTGGTTATCTGCACGCCTTGCGCCCGGCTTATATCTGAAGAGACCGCATCACTATTGGGTACTTTGGTTTCTACGTGGATAACATCGGTGCCAAAACTTTCTAACTGGCCGAGAATTAAGCCCTTTATGCTCTCGCCGGCCGAGAGCACGATAATCACGGCCGCAATGCCGATAATAATACCAAAAATTGTCAAAAACGTACGGCTTTTATTAAGCAAGAGCGACCGCCAGGCAAGTTTTAGGGGTAAAATAATATTCATTTTTAAATTTTATTCATATCTCAACGCCTCAATGGGATTTAATTTTGCGGCTTTTCTGGCCGGGTAAATACCGAAAATCAAACCAACGCCGGCGGCCACGCCCAGACCAAGTAGAATTGAACTGGGCGTGATGACCAGAGCCCAATTATAACCCAAATATCTTGCCACCAGGGCGACTAACGCTGATAGCGCGCCGCCCATAATAACACCGAGCAAACCGCCCAATAAAGCAACCGTGATGGTTTCCAAAATAAATTGCGCTAAAATATTTGACCGTTTCGCGCCCACGGCTCGGCGCAAGCCCACTTCCCTGACTCTTTCATTGACGGCCGCCAGCATAATATTCATGACGCCGACACCGCCGACAACCAGAGAAATGGCGGCGATGGCCGCCAAGAAAAATTTTAGGGCGTCGGTAATGGTGAGTAATGCCTGAATGGCGTCCTTGGTGTTTCTCACCGAAAAATCATCATCGCCAGCGGCCGAGATATTGTGCCGGTCGCGCAATAATAACGCGATATCTTCGGTGGCCTTATCCATATTTTCGGCGCGATTAATTTTAACCCTGATATAATTAACATATCTTACGCCCAATAGTATTTTTTGAGCGGTTTGCGCCGGCACTAAAACAATATTATCTTGATTTTGAAAACCGGCCGTTCCCCTTTCCTTCATTACCCCGATGACTTCAAAAAATTCATTTTTAATCTTTATTTTTTTACCCAAAGGGTTATTATCATCAAATAAATCTTTCCCCGCTTGATCGCCAAGCACGGCCACGCGAGCCGAAGCCGCGTCTTCTTCCGGAGTAAAAAAACGGCCATTCGCCACTTCGGTATTTTCTACTGACGGATAACCGCTCATGACGCCATTAAATTGGGTGGCGTTTTTAATATTTTGGTAACTGATATTGCCCATCCCCGTATTATATGAACTCACGGCCGCAATATTGGGCACTTGTTCGGCGATGGCTTGAGCGTCTTCATATTTTAAAGTCGTGATAATAATGCCCAGAACCGAAGCGGGCGGGCCGTTTTGGTCGGATTTTCCCGGCAAAATTCCAACCAAATTTGTGCCGATTGAATTTAATTGGTTTATAATCAAACTTTGAGCGCCGGCGCCCACCGACATAATAATCACGACCGAAGCAATGCCGATGATAATGCCCAAGCCAGTTAAAAAACTCCGGACTTTATTGGTTCGTAACACGGAAAAGGATAGTTTAAGAGTATCAGTAAATCGCATTAGTTAAAAATTTATAAATATTATTTCGCAAACTCTCCATTGTTCGCGCTCCGCCTTTCGCTGACCATAAAATCTTCAACAATTAAGCCGTCTCTTAAGCGAATAATTCTTTTGGCGTGACGCGCCGTATCGCTTTCGTGCGTCACTAAGATAATGGTGCGCCCCTGGTCATTTAACTTTTCTAAAATCTGCATGATCGCTTGGCCTGATTTGGTGTCCAGATTGCCGGTGGGCTCATCGGCAAAAATCAAACTCGGATTATTTACCAGCGCGCGGGCAATGGCCACCCTTTGTTTTTCACCGCCGGAAAGCTGATTGGAAAGATTATTGGTTTGAGGCGATAAGCCGACGGCTTCAATCGCGTCTCTGACGATTTTATCGTGGTCTTTTTGCCGGCTATATAAAAGCGGCAAACGGACATTGTCATAAACCGTGGTCTTCGGTAAAAGATTAAATGATTGAAAAACAAAACCCACTTCCTCATTTCTGATTTTTGCCAGTTGATTATCATCTAAATTGCTTACCTCGCGCCCCTTAAATTTATAATCACCCGAGGTCGGGGTATCCAAAAAACCAAGAATGTGCATTAAGGTGGATTTGCCCGAGCCGGACGGCCCCATAATGGCCACGAATTCGCCGCCATCAATATTAAAATTTAAGCCGTGAAGAACGCTAGTTATCACCTCGTCGTTGACATAGTCCTTTTTTAAATTTTGAACTTCTATTAATGGCATAATTTAAATGAATTTTCAATTTTCAATGATTCAAACTTTTATTTTTTTGAAAATTGATTCATTGGGTCATTTATTGAAAATTGTAAATTGTAAATTACTATTTTTGTTCTTTCTTAAACGTGACTACTTTCTCGCCCTTGGCCAATCCGGAAATTACTTCCACTAACCCATTATCGCCGCGCAAGCCGATGGTTACTGTTTTTTCAGTGGTCTGATTATTATCGCCTAAGACCGCCACGTATTTTTCCGCCACTTCGCCCAATGTCGTTTCCCTGACTTTTACCGCCCTTTGGGGAATATACAAAACATTGTCTTTTTCCGCGGTTTTAATCGTAACATCCGAGGTCATACCCGATTTCACCCTTTCATTCCACGAATCAGAATCAAAACCGACTGTCGTTTGGTAATAAACCACGTCTTGAATAGTAGTTTGCGCGGGATCAATAAAGGTTACCAGGCCCGAAAAAATATGGTCGGCGCCAAAAGCATCAAGCTGGATTACGGCCTGGTCGCCGATTTTAATTTTAGCAATATCTGATTCCGGTATATTAACTTTGATTTGCAATTTTTCATTGCCCAGCATTTTAATGGCCGGCTTGGCCAGGCCGTCTTGCCCGCTGGAAACAAAATTTGTCTGCTCGCCCAATTTATAATTCACTTGGATAACGGTGCCGTCAATGGGCGCGACAATAGCATAATCTTTCAAACCGACCAGCGTCTGGTCTAATTGCGCTTGGGCTTGAGCGACCTGCGCCCTAGCCGCGGCCAGGTCAAAAGTCCGGGGACCGGCTTTTTTCAAATCTAATTGCGCCTTAGAAATCGCCAAGGAATTTTCCGCGGCCCCAATCTGTGAATCATAACTATTGATATTGTTTGCTAAATTGGACTTGGCGGTTTGCAAGGCATTTAAAGAAGCATTGTTTGCTGATTGCTCGGCATTAATATCTGATTTGATGGCGTCTTTTTTGGTCTGGGTGTAAACGGCATTTAATATAATGGCATTGGCTAAATTATAAGAATTATCTAAAAGATTAGTAAGGTCGGTTAAAATTATTCTTAACTTATCTGCTCGTTCAATAATCAACTTGCTGTCCGTATTATTAACCGAATCAACATCATTGGCTACAAGATTAAAATTCTTGCTGACATTATAATAATCTGACTCAACTCGGTTCTTAAGTGCCGTATTGTTTACCAGCAAGTCACTGATTAAATCGCGGTTAATAAAATAATTAAAAATTTTATTTAGGGCGACCTTCACCGTAAAAACCGCATTATTGATTGAGTCCGAATTTTTCTCTTTTAAAATATTCAACTGCTCGGCGCTTTCTGATTTTTGACTGGCTAAATCGTCAACGGCCTTAGCGGCCTGCCGTTCCAAAACATTAATATCTTCTGGCGAAGCGCCAGCCATAACTTTAGCCAAATTAGCATTAGCGGCCGCCACATTGGCGCGCTCTTGAGCAATAACCGGCGCGACATTGCTGGCATCAACTCGGCCGAGAACTTCGCCGGCTTTTACTTTGCCGCCTTGGCCAACTTTTAAATAAATGAGCCGGCCGTTATTTTTAAAATTAAGATTAATTTCTTCGGACGATTCTATGTTGCCGGTCGCGCTTACCGTCTGGGTAAGCTTGCCCTGTTTGACTGCCTCGGCCGTATACTCAATGGCCGGTTTTTTGCCGAAAAAAATCAGGCCCACTACGGCAATAATTAAAATTACTATAACTGCAAACCAAAATAATTTTCTCTTGAATAATTTTTTAACGCTAAAGCCCTTTTTCGCCCCAACGTCACGTCGGGACGGAATATTAAGGGCTTCATAAGTATTAATTGGATTATTTAAGATTGGCTCCATAATTATTTATTACTTTTTGTTTAAATTTAAATAATTTTTAACTAAATCATATTAGCATATTTTGGCCAAAAAGTAAATCCCGCCTCATTTTAAAATTTGAGGCGGGGGTTATCTTCCTCCCCCTTTATAAGGGGGAGGCCAGGAGGGGGTGCATTGGGGGGTGGAGGGGGTTAATGCTGATATTTTTTACCCCTCCCCAACCCTCCCCTTATAAAGGGGAGGGGGTTTAGGAGGAGTTTCGTAATTCAAGATATCTAATAACGGCAATATTAAACATAAAATTTTAAACCGCAACGCGCTTGACGGTTTTGATAACCAGGAATTTTTCCGCCCGCCTGATGTCGGCCAAGAGGTCGGAGCGGCTCGGATTAAACATAAATAAATTACAGACGCTCCGGCCGCCATGCTTGGCGTATCGGCACTGTTCGCCTAACTTTTTGTTGACTTCAATGCCAACAAATGATTTAAGTTTTTTTATTTTTTTTATACCTTTTAATTCGTTTAGTCGGCCCTCGTCTTTGGCAAAAAATTTCAGGGCCACGGAATAGCCGTTTACTTTTTTGGGAATAATCGGCTTTTTGGGAATGCGGATAAGCACGTCATTCAAAGAGTGGTCAATGCCGTATGAGAGCTGATATAAGCGAGGGCGAAAACCGCCCACGCGCGGACCGAGTTCAATTATCTTCCAGCCCTCTTCGGTTTTCATCAGTTCAATATGAACGGTGGTGCTGCGCAGAGCCAAAGCATAAACCGCTTTTTGCGCCACTCCTTCCGCTTCTTCAATGGATGATTTTTTAAGCAGAGTCGGCGTCATTTGCTGATAGCCAAAAAAATCATCAAAGCCGATAGTCCGGCCCGTCTTGACGTGCACCATCGGGCAAAAATAAACTTTGCCCCGCGCCGAAACATAAACATCAATAGAATACATCTCGCCTTCCATAAATTGCTCAACCAAAACCTTGGGCTCGGCACTCCGCTTATTTTCTTTATAGAGGGTGTGAATTTTTCTAAAAACCCGCCTTAATGTCTCCTCCAATTCCTCTTCGTGAAAGCAAATGCTCACCAATAAACTCGCAGCTAAGCCCGCCGGCTTAATGACCAAGGGAAAGCCCACCTTGCTTTTAATTTTTTGGATTGATTCTTTATTTGTCTTGGAAACAATGGTAAATCGCGGAATAATTTTTTTATCATAAACCCGCATTCTTTCGCGCATCGTAATTTTATCGGTCGCCCAAAACAACGACTCGGCGGTCGGCGTCCGCAAATACGGCACATTGGGGATAATTTTGGCAAAAGTATTGATATGCGCCTCGCCCCGGCAAGTAAAAGCCAACAGCTCGTCTTTATACGGCAATAGGGCTTGTTCAATTTTCCAGGACCGGCTTAAATCGCAGGAAATAATAATATCAACATCCAAGCCGGCTAGCTTTTTTTGCTGGGCTTGATTTTTTGAATCCACGACCACCGCGATTTTAAATTTTTCTTTGGTCTTTCGGCTGTATCTTCTGACACTTTCAATTGTCTCTTTGAAAACGCTATTCACAAAAAGAATAATGTTCCTTTGGGGCATTGATTTAAATAATGGCTTAAGTTTAAAACATAAAAATTTTTGAAATTCTAGTAATTTTTTTCATGAATTTATCCACAGTTTAGTATTTGACATAATTCGTAGATTTGCTATACTAATAATGTCAAACCTCTCCCCGCTTCGGCGGGGGGATTTTTTTTTATTTATAGTAAGAAATCTGATCTTTAAGCTTTTTGAGATTGATATATTTTGCTCGATCCAGTAACTCTTTGGCGATATGACCTTTCGTGGACATTACTAGAACTCTTTTATGTTGAGCTTTCACCGCATCCAAGAGTGGAGCAAAGTCGCTATCTCCCGACATTAAAACAAGAGTGTCGAAATTATTAATATTCCCGAGCACATCAATCGTGAGCTCCACATCCAGATTTCCCTTCCACTCATAGGAGCTTTTTGAAATTTTAATCCGCTTTACTTCTTTTGCTTTTACAATATAACCGATCTTTTCAAGCTTTTGTATGAAAGAATTTTGTTTGTGATTTTCACCAACTCTTCCCGTATAAAAATAAATAGCGCGGAGATCGCACTCGCCCTCAAAATACTTTTTTAATTTTTCATAATCCACCCGCCAACGCAAAGTTTGCTGCGAATATAAAATATTCGCAGCATCAATAAAAACATACGCCCTGCCTTTGACGAATTGCCCAATCATACTTTATTAAGATTATGTTAAGTTTCCGGCGGAAACGGCGGATTCTGCCAAATCTGCGGAGAACCACTAAACGCCCAGTAAAATAATGAATTACCCCGCAGCAGAGCTGACGGGGAATTATCTAATTAAAAAAATAAAATTTTAATAATAATTTTTGGTCCATAAATTATTATCTACTTCACTGCCTTTTTTATGTCTTTAATTTCTTTGCCAATCAGCCCCTCCGAATCGTCTAAGTCCTTTTTGAGCTGCTGGAAAATCTTTTCTTCTTCTTTGGTCAGCGGTCTTTTATTTTGCGTTTTATTGAGTAATTTAATCTGATTCCGGATGTCTTTTTTCAATAAATCAAAGGCCCGATGCAAGGTCTGCTCGGCTTCTTGAACTTCTTTTCGCAGTCGGTTTCTAAAGAGGACAAATTTATGCCAGCCAAACCAAAGAATAAACAAAAGCAGGATAACTAAGGCCGCCAACGGCACCGCGACCGAAAGCAAGGCGACTGCCAGCGACCCTACCCGCAAGAAAGCCGGACGCTTGACCGCCATCGTCAGCTTTTCGGTGGGCAAACTTTTGGCTTGCCGTTCATCCACCACCTCGGCCCAAAAATTATAAATGCCGTCTTTTAGCCGTTCATCAGCGATAAAAGTAAAATTTCCTTTTTCATCGGCTTTTACGCTCTGGCTTTTTAACTCCCCTTTTTCTCCTTGAAACCACATCGTTACTAATGAACGGAGATAGCGGCTGATTCCTTTTATCACTAAAATTTCGCCGCTGGCCAAGACCTTTGGATACTCGGTAATCACCGGCGTCTCCAAGGGCTTAATGGTAAATTCTGCGGTGGCGATTCGGTCATTTCCGGCTTTGTCAAACGCCTTGACCACGATGGTGTGTCGGCCAGGCCCTGGCGGCGGCAGAGGGAAAATATGCGGCTGATTTGGTCTTTCTATCTTATCCTCGTAATTGGAAACAAACCACTCGCCATTGTCAACTTTTACATCGCAATGTCCCGCTATCCCCGAAAGCGAATCTTCGTGGTCAACTATTATGGTGGGACGGGGATTGTCTGTTTCATTGCCATCAACAAATCTTATCTCAAACGGCTCGGGCGGCGTCGTGTCAATTTGAATTTTAAAATGAGTGATTGGTCCCCAGCCGGCAGAATTCCTCATTTTTATATGGAAATACCAAACACCATCTTCAATGTTTTCATATGACTTGGCGGCAAATAGGCCATTGGAAACCGGGCCCGGGTTAGAGGTGGGGCTTTGGCTGAAATACACGCTCACCCCATTAACATTAGCCGGCAAAGCCCAGGAAAATTGCGGATTTTTATTACTATACCATTTATTGGACTCCGGGTGAGTGGCCGAGGATACTTGAGGCGCCGAAGGCGCGCCGGAAATTGGCGCCGGCGCGAGCTTCTCTTCCGTTACCTCGGGAACGGTTGGCACGGCGCCGCCCAAACTAAACTGTGCGCTCCCCAAACTTGCCAAAATATTAGTGCCCTTGCCATCATTGGCGAGCGCCGAGCCCGAGGAAAAATTAAGCCGAGCGGTACCGGCTGTTTTCACTTTAAAATTTGCGGTAAGAACTTTACCGGCCGCCCCGCTAAATCCCGGATTAAGCACAATCCCTTCAAAATTAATTACGCCGGCGCTGTTGGAAAATGACGGCTCCAAAACCCAGAGAGAAAAAATGGAGCCGGATTTTGAAAGAGAAGTAATTTCCAGTTTATCGCGCGGGAAAGAAATCACGCCCGAGGCCGCGTTCATGGCTTGGTCGGCGCTGGAAACATAGACATTGACGTTAAAAGTTTTTCCCACCGCATAGGAGCCGGAGGAGGGGGAAAAATACAGCGAGGCGGCTTGCGCTGTTGCGGGCAGAATGCCAAAAACAATAAACAGCAACGCGCTGCTAATTAGCAAGCATCTTACATTTTTAAATATTTCCTCCATAAAATTTTTATTGCGTAAGTAATAGCGAATCCTAATATAATTATAAGCCAATTCTCATAGTTTTCATACCAACGAAGCGGATTCCGCGGTGAAATTTGTTCCACTCGTGTATTGCCGGCTTTATCAACCGCTTTCACAAAAATATAACTGCGCAATTCTTGATCTTGCAAAATATATGGGCTTTCTTTTTGAGACCACCTTTGAAATATATCAAAAAACTTCTGGCGGGATTCCCTTATCTCATAATGGTCAATACCCGAACCTTTATCTTGAGTAGCGAAAACAACAAACCACTTACCGCCAAAAGTCGACTCATCTTTGGCAATTTCCGGCATAAATGATTCTGGCGACTCGGTATCTTTTACTTTTGTAACTATGGGGGTTACAGCCAGAGCTTCCAAAGAGATCGTTATCTCAAGCGGCGCTGTTGTTAAAGCCGCCGAAGATCCCATACCGTCATTTCGCAAAACTTTTGCGTCGCTAACTTCAAAATGGGCAATACCTTCCGATTTTGCTTCTAAGACAGCCGAAAAAAGCAGGCCGTTATTTCCTTGAAATCCGCCGGGCGTGATGCCAGAAAATGTAACGGTGTCATTTTGCGCCTTAGGTCTATCAATCCAAAAATTTATAAGTGAATTCCCGTCTCGTATCTCTTTTACCCCAACAAGATTGCTTGGAAAAATAATTTTTCCTTCAAGCGCGTTAACGCTTTCTTCCGGAGTATTTATAAGAAGCTTAACCTCAAATTGCTCGCCAACTCCCACTCCGCTTGTTTTCGCTTCAAAGAAAAGATCAGCCGCAAAAACGAGTTGAGGCAAGATCAGTCCCAACAATAATACCAATAAAATTTTAGTTAGAAAATGTTTCATAAATTATCCTGTCCAATAAAATGCCATAATACTAAAATCCACTAAATCAACTTTGCCGTCGCCGTTAAGTCGTTCAATTTCAATCGGTTTGAATGTGGCGGAGAGCGGCCTTTTATACCAATACGCAGCAATGGAAAAATCAATAAGATTCACCCGTTGGTCATTGTTTAAGTCGCCTTTTAAATATTTTGTTACTGGCGCAGCCGCGACATTTTTCGTGCCGACCTTAAAACCTATCATCCCGCTGAAACCGGATACGGCAATATTGCCGATAGAGGCCTTGGATTTTGCGTAGTAAGTGCCTAAAGCGACAAGACCGGAATCAAAATTATACAAATAGACGCCATTTTTGTCAGAAATTGTTTTGCCGAAAAACTCTTCTTCGGAATTTACCGAAACAACAATATCGGCCTGTGGCGCGCTTTGCCCAAAAATTGCGATATTGTCGCCGCGCTTAACTTCGCTTTTATCAACCGCAATGGTCGGGGCGATGAAAATTCCGCTGACATTGGTGGTGGCGCCGGCGGTAACACTCACGGGAAAAGTTAAAAGAGAAGAGCGGAGGCCTTTGCTATCCTCACCGTAAACGGCAAAAATATAATTACCGCCAGTTAAATTAGAAACGCTAATCTGAAAATTAGCATCGGCGCCGGCGATTGTCGTTGCCGCCACTTGGGCGTCTTTGAGCAGAGTGACAGAACTTTTCGGATAAGCCCGGCCGCTAACATTGACTCTGGTTTCCACGGCCGAACCTCCGCCCCCACCCCCCCCTCCTCCGGGAGGACTAACCGGCGGAGTAACAGTACCGGACTCTGCTGTAAATTGTTTCGTTGCTGCCGCCCAGTTAGTTTCAGCTAAAGCTCGCGCCTTAACTTTGAACCAATAAGTTCCCGCTGTTGGCACATTATTCAAAGTCAATGACAGGTTTATAAAGCTTCCGGCATTTATGTATGCGGTAGCTGATCCGGAATCTACATCATCATTTCCACCACACAAATTACTTTCGCTGTTTACAATACAATAGACATAGTAGAAGTCGCTGTGTGAAGTTCCCTTGTTGTCAATTCTCACACTGGCGGTTATGGTCGGTATAACTTTATCTGTAATGTCAATTATTTGAACATCAGCCGGCGAGCTGGAAAGATTCCAATAATCAGTTCGTTTAATCGTTTCCCCATTAACGACGACAGAAACGACTGTCTCCCAAACACCGCCGACGGCGCTACCGCCAATGCTATAGCTATAACTGTAAGTTCCGTTTGAGTTCTTGGTCATAACGCCATTTGGCACTTGGACCGTTCCGGCAGAATCAGTAATAACCACTGTTGGCAGAGAATCAGCATCTGTTGGAATAGTCGCGTAATTTAGGACCTGCAATTTTGCTTTGTAAGCGGTGTTAACTGTGGTCTCTCCAAAGTCGGACAGTGTCACCGTCCAGCCGCTTTGAATTTTGGCAGCAAGAGTTGAAGTGGCAGTGTCAATATAAGATTGGGTGGCCAAGGAACCCGAATCAAGACCGGCACCAGTTAGAGTACGGCTAATCGATGTCCAAACAGCTGAAGCCATGTCAGCCACTAAAGTACCAAACGAAGTGAGAGTTCGACCGCTAAATGACCAGATCGCAGAAGGAAGTGTGGCAAACAAACTTGATGAAGCTGACGAAACAGCAGCGTTGATGTTGGCGCCAATGACCGCCGCCAGAGAAGATGTCGCTACTGTCAAACTTTCATCAACCACTCCTTTAATTGTGCTAGTTGAGACCACTGACCAATCAACGATAAAACTTTTATCTACTATAACCAAGTCCCCCCTTGCTACCGCCCCACAAGTCATAACTGACGGCCAGACACCGGAAGGAGCATTCCCCGCCGTCGTATAATTATAGTAATGCCAGCCACTAGTACTTGCTGTCATTATTGTTGGTGGAACCTTCATCACATTAAGAGGGTCGGTTATTTCGATAGTGCAATCTGTCGTCGTCGCGACAAAATTATCATCAAAGACGAATTCGCCCAAGGTGACAGTATCGCCAGGGGCGATTTTTTGATAACTGGCATATACAAAATCAATCGCAAAAAAACTAAAAACTAAAAACAGCAAGATAAAACAGCTAAAAACTTTAAAAGAAAAATTCATAAATTAGGGACTAGGGACTAGGTTGTAGGGACTAGAAACATTAGTAAATTAGCAACTAGGGACTAGTATCATCTAGTTTTCTAGTCATTACATTTAACATTTTCATTACTTCATTTAATAAATTATCTACTTCTTTAAAATTTATATTTTTGCCAAAATCCAATCTTTTCGCAATTTCTATTTGTGTTTCAAGTTCAGCTCCGGAACCAAAAGCGATTAATAAAAAATGTCTATAATCTTTTTTTGTTCCCCTTGTGTTTCCTTCTGATATATTGGAAGGGATAGAAACAGCGGCTCTTCTTATTTGTGATATTAATCCATATATTTCTGATTTTGGAAATAATTCTGTCAATTTATATATTGACACTACCAAATCCATTGATTTTTGCCAAACTATTAATTCTTTAAAATTTTTAACTTGCATATTTTTTAAATCTAGTCCCTAGTCCCTACAACCTAGTCCCTAATTCATCTTTTTAACCATTTCCAGTTGTTAACAATTATACCATATATATCATAACATTTACAGCTACCTGCACTGCAAAAAGATTTTTAAGTATGGTATAATAAAATTGAGAAAATAAAAATATGTTTTTACCAAATTCACATTCTTTTTTGTTGGTAAAATCGGCCATTGCCAAGCCGGTTATTCAATCTGGTACTCAAGAATCTGCAATAATTTTGCCATCATCCTCACCATCAGATTATAGGAGGAATTTGTTTTTACCAAATTCACATTCTTTTTTGTTGGTAAGATCGGCCATTGCCAAGCCGGTTATTCAATCTGGTACTCAAGAATCTGCAATAATTTTGCCGTCATCCTCATCATCAGATTATAGGAGGAATTTGTTTTTACCAAATTCACATTCTTTTTTGTTGGTAAGATCGGCCATTGCCAAGCCGGTTATTCAATCTGGTACTCAAGAATCTGCAATAATTTTGCCGTCATCTTTCTCGTCAGATTCCGGTAAGCCGACAATCGGCGATAAAAACAAAAGAACTTTTTTGAAAGTGGCTGGCATTGCAGGCGCCGGTCTTGTCGGTTCACTGCTTTTGCCTAAAAAGGCCTCGGCCTTGATAATGGGCAGTTCACCCACAACAGGAGTGGTCGGTGTCAAAAATTCAACCAACGCGAGAATCAACCCCGCTACAGAAGAAACGGTTAATTCACTACTTAAACCTTCAGATTTAAGTTTTGATACCGGATCTTTGAAAGTTAAGGTAACCTCTGTCTCTGGCGACGGCTCTAGTAGTTTTAGTAATTCGGGAGGCGTGGCCAAAAGCGGTCTGGTAGATGTTGACCGACATGTTCAGGTGGACGTATTAACTTCGGGGTTACCATCATCGGCTTCAACAGAAACCACTCTGCAGACTATTTCTTTTGGTGGTTTTAAATTTACTCTTCGCCTGGCAACGGTTGGTGACATTGATTACGTGGGGGAAGCGTCAATTGGGACAGCCACTTCTGCCGCGTCATGGCGTATAAAAAAGATTGACAGTACTACTGGTATAATTATCCAATGGGCCGGTACGGGAGTTTTTGACCAAATATGGGATAATCGCGCTTCTTTAAGCTATAGTTAAATCAAAATGGAAAAATCAAAATGGAAAATGATAATTAAATCAAAATTAAAAAATCAAATATCAAAATGATAGTACAAAACGATAGTGCAAAGTTTAAATAGGTAGAGGAAATGTAAATGCCATTTTGATTTTTGATATTTGATTTTTACATTAGCTAAGGTTATCCACAACACATGGCAATATATAATAATAGCAGATGGTGTATAATAATAGCAGATGGTGTATAATATATAGAGTAAGATTAATTAAAATGTTTAACAATATGGAAAAAGTAGTAAAATGCAGGGGATGTGGGCAATATTTTATGCACACAGAAAAAGCTATAAAATGTCCATTTTGTCATACTGAATATGGTGAAGTTGAGGAAAAAGTTGAGGAAAAAAAAGGGACTGCAAAAACTCAAGTTGAGGAAAAAGCTAAGGATAAAAAAGGGGTTGCAAAAACTCGAAAAGGATTTTTCAAAATTCGGAAAGATAATTAAAAAAAGAAGTTATTATTATTAATAATATAAAATATGGCAGCAGTAGTAACAACAGATTATAGTATCGCAACAAACGGAGACATCCGTTATACCGGTACGACAACCAATAACACCGTTATTGAATTCCACCGTTGGCTCGGCGATTTGATGGACGACGCCCTCGCTACAGGCAACGACCTCTTGGATATCACGGACGCGACCGCTTCAGAGCGTTCAACCGACAACATTATCACGCTAAAAGCGCCTTTTAACATTGACAATACGGTTGCGCAACATCTTTTTGATGGTTCCATTATTCAAACTAACGGCGATGAGATTTATGATGGTATCTTAGTATTCGCAGCAGCGGGTACTCCACTCCAAATTCTTCAGAATGGAAAACCTGCATACCCCAATTTTTGGGGTACAAGTATAAACGCTGATTCGGCAAACGGTATCTCGCATCGCTTTATGTTGAAAGTAAAAACTGCCGCAGCTGATATTGATGGACGACGTTTGGTTGGACAAACAAGAGAGACGGGCAAAACCTACAGCGAATTTAAGATTAACGGTACAGCCAGAGGTAACAACGTTCTCGCCCTTACCTATGCTACTGACTTGAACAACGCCACAGCAGAAGCGACTATTCGCGGGTGGACTACGATTACAAATACAGAAGGCTACCGACTCTTGGATGTGGACAATAACAGCCTCACGGAGAACTACTATTCGGAATGGAATCGCGCTGCGCTTACAATCAACCAATTCTTTGAAAGACATAAGTGGCTTACTCGTGAATCAACAGTAGAATCTTCAAATGCTAATTCCGGCGCGAGTAATTTCCAAGTAGCAAACGCGACTATTATCGGGCAGAGCCAATCATTCGCCAATGGTGTAAACGCTCAATACCTTACTCGTGTGCGAGTAAAGATGAGGAAGGTCGAGGGGACTCCTGGCACTGTCACTGGAAACCTTACCGCGAAACTCTACAATCATAGTGGGGCGACTTTCGGTACCGATTCTATCCCTGGAGTTACGCTTCACGCAACATCAGAGAATTTTGATGTGGCGACTCTCACCACGGCGTATAAAGAATATGAAATTGCGTTCGGTACAGCAGGAGCCACAGCGCATTTTTTAATGGTGGCTTCTACAAATTATTGTATTGCGTTTGAACATGCCGCTATTAACGGTTCAAACTATGTAGAGATACAAGGAGATGGGACTGCTGGCAACCACCCGGGTAACCGCGCCCAATTAGTAGCTTCGACCTGGACACCGACCGCGGCTGATAACCTTGACTTCAAAGTATACGCGTCTCCTAAGCAGTATGGCATTCGTGGTGAAATATTCCGCGGTATCACCCATGAAGTTGTTGCAGATACTCCTTCAGCCGCATTCTCCGCGGTTGAAGCAATTTCATGGCCTGGCGGCACAGGACAATTGCTTGCAAGTGTCTTCCCAGACACAACCGCGACAGCTCTAAGCGTGAACGCGAGCCTCCAATTCGCCCGGGCTACTGGTAGCTTCATCACCGACGGCTTCCGGCCGGGCATGACGATCGTTTCGACCGTCTTCACCACTGGCGCGAACAACACGACCAAGATTATCTCGTCTCTCACCGCGACCACGATTACCGTGACGGACACGACCGGCCTCGTCCAAGAAGCGGCGGGCACGGATGAGCGAATTCGTGCTGGGCATATCTGGATGCAACTTCTGACTGGTATAGCACCAACAGATAATCAGACCATCACTGGCGGGACTTCATCTACGACGGCCTTGATGAATGTCACCATTACAGAACGCACGCTTTCACAGCCAGCTGTGGGTGCTTCAACCGGTACGGCAATCATCGGATCGTATGGACTTGGTGTTGAACCCATCCCAGACCTTAGTGCTTCCGATAAGGTAACTGACTTGAGTAATACTCTTCGTGTTCCTCCGAATAATGTTACATTCACAGTTGCTGGGCTCGTATCTGGTGAAGATAGGGTGCTTGTTGCTCCTCTCGGGTATGAGTTTGCCTATGACACCGAAGCCGTCGCCAACTTCGCTCTCGGAGACTCTCTTACCTTCGGCACTCCGACAGGCACAGGGTATCTCTCACTGCTTCGTGATGACGGCACGACAGGGCGTATGCAGATACGACTTCTTTCCGGCTCCGTTCCTACTGATAACTCAACCATTACAAATGGTACCGCGACCGCACTAGTAAACGGCTCAGTAGTAGCGAGCGAAGACCCGCGACAGCTTATCTTGACTGCAGTAGCACTAAGTGGTGGTGCAGTGACCACCGTACCCTGCACCACAGCTATCCCTACCGATACTCCTTCAGCGGCAGGAACTACTGGTTCTATTCGAATACGGCTCGCAAGTGGTTTATTTCGTAATATTGCTTACACCTCATATTCGGGTAACGACTTTACCATTCCAAGCACGGACTTCTCAGCAGATAACGCCCCTGCAAGCACCAGCATCTTCATCGCCTATATTGATAAAGCTATTACTGGTGGGGCTACTACGGCAACATTCACCGGCGTGTATTCGGCAGACAGAAATTTGTTTGTGCGTGTCCGCGATGGAGCGTCTACACCGATTAAGACCTTTGAAACCACAGGTACGCTCGGCTCTGCAGGTGGTTCAGCTACCGCCATCAGAACGAGTGACGCATAATCCCCGTGGCATATAGCAAAATAATGAAAACCCCCGAGCTTACGCTCGGGGTGTCCAAATATAATTAGAATGCAATTGAAACTGTCGCGCTTGTTGAAATTGACAGCGTAAAAACCGTAATTATTAAAGGGGTTGAATAAGAATTATTGAATAAAAATTATGGCAGTACCAGTATATACCATCCCCGAACTCACCACGATGAATACGGGTGAGGCGACTACCAACTGGGCAGAGCCCGGAACGTGGCTGGGCGGAGGTCTACCTGTGGCTGAAACGGATTACTTCATTCAAGGAACGGGCTGTATCGATAAAACATTCAACGCCGTCGCTATCGGTGGCTTGATGTATAGCGCCGGGGCTCAAACAATTGCAAGCCCAAATGCCTACTTTGCGTGGGTGTGGTTCGGGTGTCCCAATGCCATTGATACATTAGCCAATGGCGGAATTCGATTGATGGTTGGGGACCTGAATACCGTCTTCAAAGCATGGTATGTCTTAGGTAGCAATACATATCAATATGGCGGATGGCGCTGTATTCCCGTTGATCCCAACACTACTGCGGACGCAACCATTGGTACACCCTCCGGTGTGTGGGCGTTTTTTGGGATGGCCGCAAGTGTCTTGAATGCCGTAGCCAAAGGTAACCCCTGCGCTATCGATGTCATTCGACACGGAAGAGGGACGCTTCAATCCGTAAGCGGTGAGGCAGCAAACTACGCCACCTTTGCAGGTGCGGCAGCACAAGACCAAAATGTAACCAACCGTTGGGGATTATGCCAGCTTATTGATGGTACGGTTATCCAGCAAGGCCACTTCCTCATGGGCGTGGCCGCAACTGCTGTAGATTTCCGAGACAGTAATCGTGCAATTGTCATTGCCAACACCACGAAGGTTACCTCGACATTCAACCTGTTTGAGATTCGTAATGCCACTAGCCGAGTCGATTGGACTAGTATTTCGTTTACTGCGCTTGGCACGGTATCAAGGGGGGACTTCACAGTCACCGACAACGCTACCATCAATTGGATTGGTTGCACCTTTACCGATGTTGGATTGTTCGTTCTACAGGCGGCAACTATCGTTACGAGTTGCGTGTTCAGACGCACCGATAGAATCACATTGGCTGGCGCAACGCTCACAAGTTGTACGATTGATAATAATCGGGCCACAACGGCGGTTCTCGCGGCCACCCCAGCAGGTGCTCAATTAGTTTCTGGCTGCACGTTCACCAGCGATGGCACGGGGCATGGGCTTGAGATCACCGGCGCGGCCGTCCCCGACATGACGCTGACAAATTGCACATGGACTAACTATACAGCAGCCAGTGGTGGCAATGAAGCAGTTTACGTGAACATCGCATCTGGCACTATGAACTTGAACATCAGTGGTGGCACCACTCCATCAGTACGAACAGCGGGGTGTAACGTAACGGTTGTCTCGGGTGCGGTAAATGTGACCATAAATGTAAAAAACTCAGCAGGAACTAATATTGAAAATGCACGAGTCTTTGTTAAGGCTTCGGATAATATAGGGCCATTCCCCTTTGAGGAAACTGTAACAATTAGTAACTCAGGAACTACCGCCACAGTGACACATACGGCCCATGGAATGACTACTAATGATAAGGTGGTTATTTCTGGAGCGACGTCTCCGACCTTTGATGCTAACAATGGGATATTCTCTATTACCTATGTTTCGGATAACAGCTACACTTACGCCATGTTATCAGCACCGGGAGATGGCGCCGTGCCGGGAACTATTATAAGTACCTTTGTTGCAATAAGTGGAACGACTAATGCAAGTGGTAATATATCAATGAGTAGGGTGTTCTTAACAAATCAGAATATCATTGGTTGGGTAAGAAAAACCTCAACTCCACCAACTTACACTCCACCAAATTACAAAACCGGGCCGATTGGGGGTACAGTCAATTCAACTACGGGATTCACTGCCAACGTACAATTAATTTCAGACGACTAATCAATTAGAAAAAATAATATGGATGAAGTAACAGCCAAAGAAGAAGCCAAGGAAATAGCCATCGCGCAACTAAATAAAAGGAATACCGAGACCGTGGAGGTTGTTTTGCGCGTCATGCAGAAAGAAATAACCGAGTTGAAGATTGTCGTCGCCAGCTTGAATAATACCATGGGGGGATTAATTGAACGGCAGAATCAGTTGGAGCAGAAAATAAACATTCAGAAGGTCCAGCTCATGGGATTAGGCCCAAGTGTCAAAGAATAATCTGATATGCCCAAAAGGCTTGAAAAGCCAAAAAGGCCAAAAATGTCCAACCCTTCTCTAGTTTTTTAAGCATTTCCGGCCTTTTAGGCCTTTTGAGCTTTTCATTCATATGGCAATTTCAATAAACTGGCCAACCGGAGTGATAACCGTACCAAAGGTGGATATGACGCTTGTTCAATCTACTCCTATTGAAATTAGAGAGTTAAACATCAATACCTTCCGCCTTAGATTAAAGGACTTGGAAGATGATGCAGAGGGTCAAGTTTGGGCGACAACCCACAATCACAATACGACAGTTTCAGTTGGAGGAGTTACACTTGCGCGAGTAGTTGAAATTATTAATGGATATACGGTGACTTTTGAGAATGGTACGTATGCTGTAAACCTCGTAGGCGCAAATTCAAATATTGGGGATGTTCTAAATCTTAATACTGTATCTATCAGGGCTGCAAATTCAGCAGGGCTTATCCAGGCGATGATATGGGATGAGCCAATTGCAGGCCATCTTACAACAGGAACAACCGGCAAAGCTCTATCTGATGCAGGCGGCGCGGGTAATCCGTGGTCAAGCACTATAACTGGCAATACTACTGCCGGGACATTTGGTGAATTAGTTGGCAAGAAGCTTTTGACTATAGCTAAATTTTTGGGACTTAAATAAATCAAAATGGAAAAATCAAAATGGAAAATTTAGGGCTCAATACTTTTAATTTTACATTTTAAATTGTTATTTTGATTTTTGATTTTTGATTTTTTAATTAGCTATATATGACAATAAATGATCTTATCCAGCTGCTTAATAATAGGTTGAGAGAATTTCAACTCTCCAGAGATTACGCCAGGATGAGCGGCGATTTGGAAAGAATGAATGTTGCCGATAAAGAAATTCTTTCTTTAGAGGATACTTTGTATAAATTGAATTTATTGGTGGACACCTCCAAGTCCGCCGCTATTAGAGAGGTCATTCTGGCGGAAGTTATAACCGATGGTTCAGTCGCGGTTTTGGGAGAATACGATATCACTCTTTATGCTACCGACCCTTTGCACGAAAAAAAAATAATGAATATCTTGAGCAAAATGGGAGTGATGGAGACAGTGGAAAAAATTGATGCTTATATCAAGGGCAAATATTTGAGCAGTCCGGTTACCGGAGAGATGGTAATGAGCGCTGCTTCTGCTTATAGCGTAGACGCCCGGTTGATGATGGCTATAATGGAACAGGACTCGAGCTTTGCTACTGCCGGCAAAGCGGTAAGGACTCTAAATCCAGGCAATGTCGGTAATGATGACAGCGGTAATCTTCGCACATACGACTCGTGGCAAGAGGGCGTGACAGCAGTGGCGGCATGGCTTAGCAGACACCGTGGATTAACAACCATTTCCGAAATTCCTGAAGAAAATGTTCTTGAACCTACGGCCACTTCCCAGCCAGAGGCTGGTCCGCCTTTGGCGGAAACGACCTTAACAACCACTACAACCACTGCCACTGCCACCACCACACCAGCGGCCGCCACTTCAACTCCGGAAACCATACCGGTCATCACTTCTACTACTACCACTGCCACCACCACACCAGCGGTAGCCACCTCAACTCCGGAAACCATACCGGTCATCACTTCAACCACTACCACCGCCACCACCACGCCGTTTACGACCACCTCCACTCCGGAAACCACACCGGTCATCACTTCCCAGCCAGAGGCTGGTCCGCCTTTGGCGGAAACGACTTCAACGACCACTACGACCACCACCGCTACGACTACACCTCCCACCGCCCCAGAAGAGCCCGCACCGGCGACCGCCACTTCAACTCCGGAAACCATACCGGTCATCACTTCTACCACTACCACGGCTACCACAACTACATCGACCGCCACTGCGACAGAATAGCAAGCCGCTATAACAGCTGATTAACCACCTTGGAAAATTTTAAAAAAAATATAGAAAAATTTCTTCCATTTTTGGAAGATCTGCGTGAACGATTGTATCGCGGGGTAATTTTATTCGTCGTATTCTTTTTGGTCGGCTTTCTCTCTTCTGGAATAATTCTAAAAAAAATATTAAAACTTGTTCATATCGATCAGGTGGTAATCGCCACTTCTTCACCATTTCAGTTTACCGAGATAGCGATGGATGTTGGGTTTTTCCTCGCGATTATGGTTTCTGTTCCGTACATAATTTATAGCTTTTATGTCTTCATTATACCCGCATTAACTAGAAGCGAGAAAATAAAACTTTTAAAATCTATTCCTTTAAGCGTTGGATTATTCATTGTTGGATCTTTTTATGGGTTTTTTATTCTTTACTATGCTTTAGGATTATTAGCTTCTGTCAACATCAGTTTAGGGATCGCCAATTTTTGGAATATCGGTCAATTTTTAACAGAAATGCTTATTACCTCCGCTTTGTTGGGATTGGTCTTTGAGCTTCCTCTCCTCTTGTCTCTGCTTATAAAACTGGGGATAACTACACCCCAAACCCTCAAAAACAATAGGCGCGTCGCTTATTTTTTAACCATTTTTCTGACCGCTTTACTTCCGCCAACCGATGGTGTATCATTAATAGCGATGGCACTGCCACTTGTGCTACTATACGAGGGGACGATATTATTAAATAATAAAAAAACAATATGTTTGGATTAGGACCTAGAGAACTAATTATTTTGGCCGTTATCCTCGTTTTGCTTTTTGGCGCAAAGAAGATTCCAGAACTTGCTCGCGGTATTGGGGAGGCTGTCAGACACATCAGAAACGGTTTTTCTGATGACAAAGACAAAACAGATAAAAAAAGTTAAATAGCGTAACCACTGTTGTCATCTTTACCTCCACTAACCGATGGTGTATTATTAATTAAAAAGGTTGATCTTATTAAATAATTAAATAATAAAAAATATTATATGTTTGGATTAGGACCTACAGAAATAATTATTTTTGTCGCTATCATCGTTTTGCTTTTTGGTTCAAAAAAGATCGCGGATCTTGCTCGCAGTGTCGCGGAGGCTGTTAAAATCCTCCGGGGTAGTTTTTCAGACGAAAAAGACAAAACAGACAAAAAAAATTAAATCGCGTAACCACTGTTGACCTCCACTAACTGATGGTGTATTTTTAATTAAAAAGGTCGATATTATTAAATAATTAAATAATAAAAAATATTATGTTTGGATTAGGACCTAGGGAACTAATTATTGTGGTCGGTATCCTCGTTTTGCTTTTTGGTTCAAAAAAGATCGCGGATCTTGCTCGCAGTGTCGCGGAGGCTGTTAAAATCCTCCGGGGTAGTTTTTCAGACGAAAAAGACAAAAAAGACAAAACAGATAAAATTGCGTAATCATTTGTTAGCCGAAATATGAAAAATTGGATACGTATTTTTTTGGTATGCTTTGTTTTGATTGGTGGCACGGCGTTTTTTGCTTTTTATTCAATCAATCAATTAAATAAAGCATTTGATGATATAGAAGCTTCGTTTTTTGCAACCGTAAAAATACCACAAGTTCATTTTTCCGACAAAACAAATAAAGAGCAAATTCCAACCTCTACCCCAGAAACTATTCCAACCTCTACCCCAGAAATCATCTCAACCTCAGCAACATCAACTGATTTGGATCTATCTTTCATTTTTCCAAAAAAAAACAATGAAGTTTACATTGGTTGCACGTACCAACTTTCCTTTCAATCATCCACGACAATACGTTCATTGGAAATTGCTCTCCTTGATGATGGTACGAATGAAACCATTGAGCCGAGTGCAAGCGGTATAGCGAGGGAAAACAAAATAGAACCAAATTCTCAAAGTTTAGATTGGAAAGTGGGAGTAGTTTGGCCGGGTAAATATTATATCAAAGTGTCAAACATTAATGGTGTTGAATTAGAAAATTATAGTAAAACCTTTACGATAAGAAAAATGCCAAAAGGTATAAGTGTTGACGAAAGAGAAAAAATTTGCAAGGAATCGGACGGTTCATTTTATTTATTGGATAAGTTATAGATTCTGATTAATTCTTTGACTGCTTTTTCATCTTCACCCTTGCTCCGCATTTGATGTTTGACGTGAGAGCGCAAGTGATTTTCGAGAAGGAAGCTGGCGAGGCTTTAGTGGAGCGTATGATTCAATTCAGAGCCACCACGCGTTCCGCGCGTGCGATTAGTCTGAATTACTTTCAAAAAATGTTCGAACTTCGTCCAAAAAACACCGCCAGATTTCCAAGTTTGAACCTTAGTGTTTGCAACGTGTTTTGACCCCCTTGGGGGTTCAGGAGGTTCGATCTTGGCAACTTGAAGGTCTATAAGAACATCAAAGACTGGCGTCCATATAGGCGTCAGTTTTTGATTTCTGCGGAGTATTTTATTTTCTACTTTAACTGTAGCCCCATGGGGAATCGAACCCCAATTTCCTCCGCCTGCCCTGTTAAATAAATTCTGTACCGCCGCGGGGAATCGAACCCCGGTTTTCTCCGTGAGAGGGAGATGTCCTAGCCGCTAGACGATGGCGGCTTAAATTTAACAGGGTGAAAGAGGGAAATGTCCTAACCATTAGACGATGAGGCCAAAATGTTTAATTTATAATAATATACTTTTAATTTTTTCCTTCCAGCACATGATTTCCAGTATTTTTCTCTGATTAAAGCCGTTTCTAAATTATTAGCCCTCTCCAAAATATAACACTTAAATTTTCCAAAGTGTTTGGTTGTGTTTACCTGTCCGGCTCTATGTTCTCTAACTCTCCTACATATATTTTCAGAAAATCCGATGTAGGTATTTTTAGAATCCTCACTTATTAACCAATATATGAAATATTCCATTTTTTTATAACAATTACCCGTTACAACTCGGAAACGAGACAAACCCGCCTCGCGTCGATGAGCGAACGCGAGTCGAGGCGGGGACAATTGTTATTATTCTACATTTATATTATAATAAAATCAAGAGTTAGGTTAAAAATTAATTTTAAAAATATGAATTCAATCGGGGGCATTAAATTAATAATAATTATTCTGATTATTATTGTGGTCGGCTTTTCCTTGTTTATCTGGGGCTATGCTTTTGGCTTAAAAGCCACCGGCATCGATGGTTTTGCCCAGGGCTGGGATGCGGCGCGCCAAGCCATTGAAAAAACCGGCCTGTTTCCCAATAATAAGGAACCGCTCTATAATATTGCCGGCAAAATCACGGGCATTAATAATAATATCATTACCATAGAAGCGTCCCCGGTAGTTAATAACCCATTGGCCAAGCAAGCGCCCATTAAAAGAACGATTACGGTCGGCAATGACACGGTTTTTATAGAACAAAAGCAAAAAAGCCCCGAGGAATTTATGAAGGAACAAAACGAGTTTTTTCTAAAAAGATTAAAAAATCTTGAAAATCAGGCCGAAAGCGCTCCTCCATTATTATATACGGAAAAAAGAATTAAATTCTCTGACTTGAAGGTTGGCGACAAAATCAATGTGGTCGCAGAAAATGATATAAAATACGCGACGCAAATCACGGCCAAGGAAGTTAGAAAAAATACCCAAGCAATATCAGGACAATAATATAAAATAAAAAAACGCCCCGACGTCACGTCGGGGCGTTTTTTTAATTAAGCTGACTGGAAATATTCAAACGGAGGATTTTTTGTTAAATGTTAAGCTCATCAAGCAACGTCTTCTGTTTTTTAGAGATATTTTTCGGTATATCAATAATAATTTCTACGATCTGGTCTCCCCGACCGCGGCTATTTAATCGTGGCACGCCCTTATCGCGCAACTTAAATTTGGTCTGGCTTTGCGTGCCTTCGGGTATTTTCAGTTTGACCGGCCCGTCAACGGTTTCAATATTTACCTTATCGCCCAAAACCGCTTGCCTAATGGAAATATGATATTGGGATAAAATATCATCGCCTTGGCGCTTGAATTCCTTACTGGGCCGAACGCGGATAGTGATATATAAATCGCCCGCCATTCCCCCGGGCGCGGGCTCACCGAGATGACTAGAAGCGGGCTCGCCCTTACCAGATAATTTAAGGGCTTGGCGGTTGGCAATGCCGGCCGGTATTTTGACCTTGATTCTTTCCGCGCCATAGGCCACGCCGGCGCCATTGCATTTAGCACATTTTTTTTCCTTTATTTTGCCGGCGCCGCGGCAATTGGCACAGATGGCTTGTGTTTGAAAATTGCCGAATATCGTCTGTTGTGATTTTATGGTCTGACCGCTGCCGCCGCAGGTGGGACAAGTATTTATTTTTGAGCCGGGCTCGGCGCCATTGCCTCCGCAGTGGTCGCATAATATCTTTTTTTGCAAATCAATAATTTTTTCCGCGCCGAAAACCGCTTCTTCAAAATCAACCGCCAATTCAATTTCCACATCATCGCCTTGTTTACTTTTTCTTGTTCTGGTTTGCGCGCCGCCAAAAAAAGAGCTAAATACGTCTCCCAAGTCGCCGAAATCAAAATTTACATTATTAAAACCGCCCGGCTGGAATCCGCCAAAAGGATTATTGCCTTGTGCCCGCGCAAAATCAGAATAATTAAAACCGCCCGCTTCGCCGCGAGGCGAGCCCGGTCCGCCGCCGGCGCCAAAAGTAGAGCCGAATTGGTCGTATTGTTTTCTTTTTTCAGGATTACTCAAGGTCTGATACGCTTCATTGGCTTCCTTAAACTTGTTGACGTTGCCACTATCCTTATCTGGATGGTGCTGGTGAGCCAATTTATGAAAGGCCTTTTTTATTTCATCCTGATTGGCGCTTTTGGTTACACCCAATATGTCATAAAAATCTTTTGCCATAATATTATAATGTCATTGCGGGTAAAGTGAAACGACCTTTGTATTGTCATTACGAGGAGTGAGTGAAGCGAACGACGAAGCAATCTTGAATGACCTCGCTAAATAGATTGCTTTGTCGACGAGTACGCCTCCTCGCAATAACATTCAAAGACCTCCCCCTGTCCTGGGCAGAGCTGAAAGCTCCTTTGGTCGCTTTCATCTACTCTCGCTTCGCTCGCTCCTGCCCGTCTGATTACAGACCCCCTTGGAAAGGGGAAGCTATCTTGCCTCCCCTTAATAAGGGGAGGCGCAAATTTGCCAGCAGGCAAATTTCAGAGGGGTTAATTAACCCCCTCCTGGCCGTTCCTGGGCAGCGCTGAATGCTCCTTATGGTCGCATTCATCGACTCTCGCTTCGCTCGCTTCTGCCCGTCGCATTAGCGACCCCCTTCGTAAGGGGGAGGAAATAATGTATTACTTCTTCACCTCCTCAAACTCCCCTTCGACCGGCTCCTTTTCCGCTCCAGTGTTTTCTTGTTTTTGTGTTTTTGTGTCTTCCGTGTTTTCTGGTTTTTGTGAATACATAGCCGCGCCGACTTTCTGAATCGCTTCGCTTAAAATATCATAATTTTTCTTAATCAAATCCTTGTCTTCGCCCTTGTTGGCGTTTTTCAAATCTTCAACTTTATCCATAATACCCTTGCGGTCGTCGGCGGAAACTTTATCGCCCGCGTCTTTTAGGGTCTTTTCCGTGGTGAAGATTAAATTTTCCGCCTGGTTGCGCGATTCAATTAACTCTCTTTTCTTTTTATCTTCCTCGGCGTGCGCCTCGGCGTCCCGTTTCATTTTTTCCACCTCCTCTTTGGCTAAGCCGGTTGAGGCGGTAATGGTAATATGCTGTTCTTTGCTGGTGGCTTTGTCTTTGGCTTTAACGTTTAAAATTCCATTAGCGTCAATATCAAAAGTCACTTCAATTTGGGGCACGCCCCTTGGCGCCGGCGGAATGCCATCAAGCATAAATTTACCCAAGGTTTTATTATCAGACGCCATCGGCCTTTCGCCTTGTAAAACGTGAATTTCCACGCCCGGCTGATTATCGGCCGCCGTAGAAAAGGTCTGCGATTTTGAAGTTGGGATAGTGGTGTTTCTGTCTATTAATGGCGTCATCACCTGGCCCAACGTTTCAATGCCCAAGGTCAACGGCGTCACATCAAGCAGTAATACGTCTTTAACGTCTCCCTGTAAAACACCGGCTTGAACCGCCGCGCCCAAAGCCACGACCTCGTCAGGATTAACCGAAACATTGGGTTTCTTGCCAAAAAATTCTTCCACTTTTCGCAAGACCAAGGGCATTCTGGTCATACCGCCGACCATCAGGATTTCTTCAATATCTTTAGCGCTGACGCCCGCGTCGCTTAAGGCCTTTCTTACCGGTTCAAAAGTGGCGTCCACTAAATCCGTGACCAAACCCTCAAGCTGGGCGCGGGTAAGTCGTATCATTAAATGTTTTGGCGAACTGTCCGGGCCGACCGTAATGAACGGCTGATTGATTTCGGTTTCCATCTGCGTGGATAATTCTATCTTGGCTTTTTCCGCCGCTTCTTTTACTCTTTGCAGGGCGGTCTGGTCTTTGGCTAAATCAATGCCTTCCTGTTTTTTGAATTCGCCTAAAATCCAACTCATAACTCTTTGGTCAAAATCGTCCCCGCCCAAATGAGTGTCGCCATTGGTTGATTTTACTTCCACGGTATCGCCGCTCACATCCAAAATAGAAATATCAAAAGTGCCGCCGCCCAAATCATAGACCGCGATTTTCTGGCCCTTTTTCTTTTCAAAACCATAAGCCAAGGCCGCGGCCGTGGGCTCATTGATAATTCTTTTGACGGTCAAGCCGGCGATTTCGCCCGCGTCTTTGGTGGCCTGCCTTTGCGAATCGTCAAAATAAGCCGGCACCGTAATCACGGCCTCGGTAATTTTTTCGCCCAGCTTGGCTTCGGCGTCTTCCTTTAATTTTTGCAATACCATGGCGGAAATTTCCTGCGGCGCGTATTCCTTGCCACCCATCACTATTTTAACTCCGCCGTTGGCTTTCTTCATCTCAAAAGATAATAATTTCAAATCGCGCTGGACTTCCGGGTCCTCCCATTTTCGGCCAATCAGCCGTTTAATGGAAAATAAAGTATTGGCCGGATTGGTAATCGCTTGCCTTTTAGCCGCGATACCGACTAAACGTTCGCCGTTTTTGGTAATCGCCACGATGGAAGGCGTGGTTCTCGCCCCCTCTTTGTTTTCTAAAATTTTTGGCTGGCCGCCCTCCATAACCGCCATAGCGCTGTTGGTCGTGCCCAAATCAATTCCTAAAATCTTTGGCATAGTTTTATTCCTTTTATCCAAATATCTATTATTAAAGATAGTTGGGTTTATTAATTTTTTTATTAAGCTAACTTTTTAAATTAAGAATTAAAAATTAAGAATTAAGAATTAATTATTTAATTTTTAATTATTAATTGTTAATTAATTTTACTTCGCCACCTTCACCCTCGCCGGCATAATCACTTTGCCGCCAAGCATATAGCCCGGCTGGACCTCTTCAAAAATCAGGTCCGCCTCAAAGCCCTCTTTTTCTTTATGGACTATGGCTTCATGCAAATTATGGTCAAATTTTTCGCCGACCGTCTTTATTTCCTTAATGTCGTATTTTTTAAGTAATTCCTGAAATTGTTTTTGAATATGCTTAAGGCCGATAACCCAGTCCAAATTCTGCTGGTCTTCGGGAATATGCTTCAAGGCCAATTTAAAGTGGCTGTATATCGGCAACAATTCGGAGATGAAAGCCGCATTGGCAAATTCTATAATATCTTTTTGCCGCTTTTCTATTTCCTTTTTAAAATTGGCATAATCGGCCTGCGCCCTTTGCCAGCCCGCCAAATTTTCCGTGGCCTCTTGCTTAGCTTCAAGTAGTTTTGTTTGCGCCTCGGTCAATTCTTCTACAACCGACGTTAAATCATGGCCGTTATCATTAATTTTTAATTGCTCTTTGTCCATTCTTTAAAAATTATTTATTATGCTTATAAATTTTCCAATAATTTTTGCGCGTATTTAATCAAGCCGATATTTTCTTGGTAATCCATCCGGTTCGGACCGAAAATTCCAACCAAGCCGTAATTTTTTCCGGCTTTATATTTAACTAAGATAACGGAAGACCCGTTACCAAACGGATTATCGTCGCCCATTAAAATTTGAATATTATTATCTATTTGATGGAAAATCTTGGCTATGGCCTCGTCCAAATGGTCAATAATTTCTGACATAGAATATACTACCTGATGCTCAATAAATTCCGGTTGCCTGAATAAATTAGAAATTCCCGTATAATACACGTCGGTGGGCGCAAAGCCGATTAAAACCGCTTCTTCGGACAACTCGGCTAAAAGCTTGGCCAACAATTTAATGCTCTCGCTATCTAATTTTATTTTTTTAGATAAAGAATCAAAAATCTTTTTATTCTTTGCCGTGATGTCGCCGTCAGAAACAAATTTTTCCACATAATACTGATATCCGGCCAGGGTCGGCACTCGGCCCGCCGAGGTATGGGGCTGATAAATCAAGCCCCGCTCTTCCAATTCAACCATATAATTTCTGATGGTGGCTGAACTTAATTCGGGAAAATATTTTTCCACCATCAAATTAGAGCCCACTGGGCTAACCGAATCAATATATTCCTCAACGATAATCTTTAATAAATTGTCGTTTTTATTATCGGTCATTGGGAAAATTTGGACCGTTTTTTATTATTAGCACTCTCTATATCAGAGTGCTAAATATAATATATCTTATTATTAAATGGGTTGTCAAGCCCGCCAACCAGCCATCGGATATTTTAATAATTTATTAAATTTGGTATAATAAATGCATTAAAAATAAAACTCATTCATATGCGATTAAAATTCTGCATTATTGCCCTACTAATTATCGTATCTTTGGCGACTCTTGCTGGTGTGGCCAACGCCGACACGGGCATAGTGAATGCGAAAAGCGAAGCGGGGAAAGCGGCAGCCGGCACGCCTCTCGCCAACGCCAAAATCGCAGACCTGCCGGTTTTGGTGGGCACGATTTTTCAGGTTGTTTTGGCTATGGTCGGCGTCTTATTTGTCATACTGGTGATTTGGGGCGGCATCTCCTGGATGCTGGCCAGTGGCGACAGCGCTAAAATCACTAAAGCCAAGGGCCTGCTCATGGCCGCGGCCATCGGACTGATTATCACCATGATTTCCTATACGATTACCATATTTGTCTTGGAAGGTGTCGGCGTCGTCCAAACCAAGGGAACGGGCACAGAAAAAGACACGCAAAACAGACCATCAGACAATATAATAGACCCAAATCGGCCAGATAATCCGGCGGATGATTGGACTCTTTATCCCTAATTAAAATTTGGGATTTATCCAGCCCCGCCCCGACATTACGTCGGGGCGGGGCTGGATTTATCTTAAAAACCCGCTCTAATTAACCGGGCTGTCTTGCGGCATAATATTATTATCATCCAAAATATTCACATCGGAAATAACTTGTATATTATCAATTCTGGGCAATTGATTAGTCCAGTTTAATTCAACTTTCCTGGTCTCACTGGTTTTAAGCTGGTTTATGGTGATATAATTAACGCCCGCCAACTGTCCCCCGCTCCATAAAAACACCTGAATGCCAACCTCCCAATAATTATAAGCCGAGTCATTGGTGATATTAAAACTAACGGAATTGGGGTCGCCGGGAGCGATGCCCCCATGAAATTCTTCATCGGTAATATTAAACCTTAGCCGTTCGTTTTTAGTCCTCTCAAAATCATTAATCCGGCGCCATTGTAAATCAGCAATCTCAAAGCCCGACTCGGCATTTTCTAGGCCCAGCCCCATTAAATATTTTTTTTCTCCAGGCAAAATAAAACCCCGCTTGTTTTCTCCGCCCGAATTGGAGGCGGTGAATTTATAATTAAAAACCGCCAGCCAATCAGGATTTGAATTGGCGGCTTCAATAAAAAAATCGCGGCGGTTATCATCGCCCGATAGAATATTAATCGGCGAAAAAGACAGCGGTTTCGGCGCCCTGGTCTCCAGTCCAGCTAAATATGAATTTTGGCTGGAAACCAAACGGCTTAAATTATGGGCCTCAAAATTATAATCAATCGCGTAAAAGGTCATTTCAAAAATAACATAAAACCAGATTAAAACCGACGCGATAATCAGAAAAATGGCCAGCCATCGACGCAGAGCCAATTTATGGGTTATATACCAATAACTGAATTTGAGTTCGCGGTCGGTTAGGTTTTGTGAAAACGCTTTTGACATATTTATATTATAGCACAAAAACACAAAAACAAGGAAACAATTGAATTGATTTTTTTTATTGTTTTTGTGTTTTCCGTGTTTCCGTGTTTCCATGTTTTTGTGTTTCCCGCCCTTGTCCAAACCGCCAAAAAATGCTAAAATTAATCCGTTAATAACCCATCTCATTACCTAAAATTATGGCAAAAAAATTGGCGAAAAAGGCCTCGGCGGCGGCGAAAAAATCTATGGTCATTCCGCGTTTGATGCGGAACAAAATTACGGCCGAATACGGCGCCGAACAAATTCAGGTTTTAGAGGGCCTGGAGCCGGTCAGGAAAAGGCCGGGCATGTATATCGGCAACACGGCCGAATCGGGCTTGCATCACCTGGTTTGGGAAGTGGTTGACAATAGCATAGATGAAGCCATGGCTGGATTTTGCACGCAAATAAAAGTAAAACTTCTGCCCAATGGACTGGTCTCGGTGGAGGATAATGGCCGAGGCATACCCGTGGAAAAACATAAAGCCACCAAGACATCGGCCTTAGAAACCGTAATGACTAAACTGCATGCGGGCGCTAAATTCGGCGGCGGCGGCTATAAGGTCTCCGGCGGTTTGCACGGCGTGGGTGTTTCCGTGGTTAATGCTTTGTCAAAATACGCCAAGGCCGAGGTCAAGCGCGACGGCAAGCTTTGGCTTCAAGAATATAAAATCGGCAAACCCTTAAAATCGGCAAAAGCGGTTGGCAGCGCCAAAGGCACGGGCACAAAAATTACTTTCCAGCCGGATGACCTGATTTTTTCGGTTAGGGAATTTAATTTTCAGACCATTTTAGACCACTTGCGGCAACAGGCCTATTTGACCAAGGGCGTAAAAATTATTGTCTGCGATGAAAGAGATGAAGACCAATCAAAACATATTTGCTATTATTTTTATTTTGAGGGCGGGATTAAATCATATATTAAGCACCTTAATCAACATGCCGAACCAAAACACGAAAATATTTTTTATGTTGAAAAAGAAAGCGAGGACATTAACGTAGAAATTGCCCTGCAATACAGCGAAGAATATTCGGAAACCGTCTTGCCCTTCGCGAATAATATTTACAATTTAGAAGGCGGGACGCATGTGGTGGGATTCCGCACGGCCCTGACTCGCACGTTGAATAACTATGCCAGAAAAAATGGCTACCTCAAAGAAAAAGACCTTAATCTTACGGCGGAAGATGTGCGCGAGGGCTTAACCGCCATTATCTCCATTAAACTCAAAGACCCGCAATTTGAAGGCCAGACCAAAGCCAAATTAGGCAATGTGGAAGCGAGGACCGCCGTTGATAAGGTTGCTTCCGATGCTTTGCAAATATTTTTAGAGGAAAGCCCAAAAGACGCCGAGGGCATTATCGGCAAATGCTTATTAGCCGCCCGCGCCCGCGTGGCCGCCCGCGCCGCCCGAGAAACGGTTTTGCGCAAGGGCGCGTTAGATGGTTTTGCCTTGCCCGGTAAATTAGCCGACTGCTCCTCCAAAGACCCGGGCCAATCCGAGTTATTTCTGGTGGAAGGCGATTCGGCCGGGGGCTGTTTTTCCGGTGAGACGAAAGTCGCTCTAACCGACGGAAGAAATCTTTCATTCAAAGAACTCGTAGAAGAAAATCGGCTGGGCAGAAAAAATCACTGCTACACAATGTCTGGTGATGGAGCGGTGGCGATTGGCCTAATCAAACATCCGCGCCTAACCAAAAAACAGGCCGAGGTTATGAAAATAATTTTAGATACTGGCGAGGAAATAATTTGCACGCCGGATCATAAATTCCGTCTGGCTGATGGTTCGTATGTAGAAACGCAACATCTAACGGCAGAAATGAATCTCGCACCGCTCTATCGCCAATTGTCGAAAATCAGCCACCGTATTACGATTGAGGGGTATGAGATGATCTGGGATGGGTCCCGGCATCGCTGGATTTTTACTCATATTTTAGCCGATGATTACAATTTGAAACGGGGAATCTACTATCAAGAAGACGGGACGCATCGCCATCATCGGGATTTTAACAAACTGAACAATAATCCTGATAATCTTGTTCGAATGGGCAAAGAGGCACATCTATGTCATCATCGGGAAATGGCGGAAAAAACTATTCATCGGCCGGAGGTCAAGGAAAAGTTACGCCTGCTGAAACAGAGTCCGGTTTATAGAGAAAAAATCAGGCAGACGCTGCTTAAGATGACGGCTGAACTAAGCGCCAGGGCCAAAAAGCAATGGACTGATCCGGCGTACAAGGAGTTTATGAAAAATAAATTCCGGCAATTTTATGCTCAAAACCCTGGCTATCGAGAAGTAAACAAAAAGAGATTGAACGAAAATCAACAAAAATACTGGTCCGAAACGGAAAATAGGGACAAGCAATCGGCCAAAGTCAGAAGTTTCTTTTTGGAGCATCCGGAGCAAAAAGAATTGCTTCGGGCCAAAGCCGCGGTGGAATGGTCTAATAAGGAATTAAAAAGCTGGCGCTCGGCCAAAACAAAAGAGCAGTGGACGGAAGAATTCCGACAAAAGAGAGCGGCGGCTTATGCCGAGACATATTATCGACACAGTATGAGTTTGTTGAAGAAGATTTTTGATTGCGGCGGTTCATTCGACGACTATGAAAAGGCTCGAACCGAAAAGAAGAATAACAACCTGCTGAAATTAAGCACACTGGCCGACAGATTTTTCGATTCCGACCGCCAAAAGATGCGAACAGCCGTTCAACTTTACAACCACAAGATCTCCAAGATCGTCAAACTTGAAGAAAAAACGGATGTCTATGATTTGGAGGTGGAAGGGACGCATAACTTCGCTCTGGCTTCCGGCGTGTTCGTTCATAATAGCGCCAAGCAGGGACGCAATCGGGAATTTCAGGCCATTCTGCCCTTAAGAGGCAAAATTTTAAATGTGGAAAGGGCGCGGCTGGATAAAATGTTAGCCAATAATGAAATCAAATCATTGATAATCGCTCTAGGCACCAACATCGGCGAACAATTCAATATAAATGATTTGCGCTATGATAAAATAGTTATTATGACTGATGCCGATGTTGACGGCTCTCATATCAGAACTTTACTATTAACCTTGCTCTACCGCCATTTTCCCGATTTAATCCAGCAAGGCCATATTTATGTTGCCCAGCCGCCCCTTTACCGCGTCCAGAAAGGCAAGGAGGTTTTCTGGGTTTATAGCGACGAAGAGTTGGATAAATTGAGAGCTGAATTAACCAAGGATCACGACGCAACACTAAAACATAAAAACACAAAAACACAAAAACAAGCAGAAAATGAATCACCCGAGGTGATTGAAGAATCCGAGGAAGGCGCGGCCACCGAAGAAGAAGTGATTGGCGGCATTAAATTAAACATCCAAAGATATAAGGGTCTCGGTGAAATGAATCCTGACCAGCTCTGGAATACCACCATGGACCCGGCCAATAGAAAAATGAAAAGAATCACCATAGAAGATGCCGAGAAGGCCGATGAGATATTTGATATTTTAATGGGCCAGGAAGTGGCTCCCAGAAAGCGCTTCATCCAGACGCACGCCAAGAGCGTTAAAAATTTGGATATATAGAGATGGTTACAAAACTATTCCGGCTCTAAATTTGCTATTTTTGGCCGAGGCTTCGTCAGGCGGGGCGAAATGATTTTCACCGTAATTCTATTACGCCTCAAATCATTTCGCTGGCCTTCCTCGCCTCGCCCCAAAATATCTAAATTTCGCCACGAAATAATTTTGTAACCATCTCATAAAACGCCAACCAAAAATACCCCCGCCCCGACGTTACGTCGGGGCGGGGGTATTTTATTATTCTATTTTATTCTATTCAATTTTATGAATTTTACATTTGAACTTGCCGGCGGGAATAATCAATTCAAATTCATCACCTACGGTCTTGCCGATAAAGGCCCGCCCCAACGGCGACTCATGCGAAATTTTGCCGTTGACGGGATCGGCTTCGCTGTGGCCCACAATCGTATATTTTACTTTTGAACCGTCATGGCAGGTGGCGTGCACCGTAGAACCAATGCCCACAATATTGGATTTGCTATTTTTAACAATCACCGCGTTTTTTATTAAATTCTCTAACTCCTGTATCCGGCCCTCAATAAAACCCTGCTCTTCCCTGGCCTCATGATATTCGGCATTTTCTGATAAATCGCCTAAGTCCCTGGCATTGGCAATTCTTTCAATTACTTCCGGTCGTCTCTTATTAATCAGCTCGGCCAATTCTTTTTTTAATTTCGCCAAACCATCGGGTGAAATATAATTCTCTAACATAAAAATTAATTAAATTTGTAGTTTTAAAATTTATCCAGCCCCGCCTCTCGCGAGAAGCGGGACTGGATTTATATATAGTAAATAGAATATTACATTTTAAAATCGTTGTCAAGAGCAAAAGTCGGATAACTCGGGATAAACCCTGTGGAATAAAATTTTTGCTAAAACAAAAAATTGGGCCTAGTCCTATTCCACAGGGTAAAGTCAATTTTTAAAAAATAAAAAAGGCCGCGCTGTACTTCGTACAAACGCGGCCAAATATAATTCAAACAATAAACAGTTTGAAAAAGTGAGTCCAAATTCCTGAAAAGATTCGGGGACTTTTTCAAAGCAGGTTATGGTACCAATGACCAGGGCTCGGAGACGGGTTTTGCGCCCAGACCCAGTTTCCACAGGAGGTAGTCATAGCCGTCGCAACCTGCCGGCGGCTCGACCAGAGGGAAACTGACTCCGAATTCCCGCATCCCGAGACCGTGCCAGCTTCTGGCAACGATTTGCCTTTTGGCTGGCCCCGAGATCGGCCGCTGGAAGAGGCGGTCATCGACACGCAGCCCATAGGTTTTCAACCTGGTGACAAAGTAGAAGGCTATTGCCCGCGTTTCTTCGCTCCAGGATTTCACCAGGGCATAAGTGATACCCAGCTTCTGGAAAGCAACTTCAGCTTCCTGCCGTTTGCCTTGGTTTAAGGCGATCAAGATGCCGATCAGACGATCCAATAGGTTCTTAGCTTCCAACGAGAAGCGCGGAACTGGTGGCGCGGCCGGTGGAACCGTTGGCGGCAATACCGGCGGCATGGTTGGCAGTACCGGCGGTTGGGTTTTAGACATCCCAGCCCAAGGCCGATGTTGCCTGGTGTGACCACCTTCCCTAAGAAGCGTAGCACCGAAGGTATCATCTACGGACGACTCGCCGACCAAGTAGTGGCACTGGTCATCAATGTCACGGGCCAGACCG
>JBAZQS010000024.1:0-12296 GCA_041645075.1 Patescibacteria group bacterium
TTATGACGCCCGAAGGCAAGACCATTTTAACCATCTCTTCCAAGGAAAGAATTTTACAGGTGAGTTATCAAAATAAGGTGGAAAAGAAAATCCCGTTTATAGATAATGTCAAGGAGATTAAATTTGAAGTCAAAGATGGTGGCCAGATCCGCGTCGGCCAGCTGTTGTTTACCGACGGCGGCCGGCAAATTGCCAGCCCGGTTGAGGGTAAAATAAAAATAGAAAAAAAACACGTTATTTTAATCGGCGATGAATTAGCGGTTAAAGAATATATCATGCCGATTTCCCGGACCATTTTAGTTAAAGACGGCGATCTGGTTAAGGCCGGCGACCAATTAACCGAGGGCAGCATTGATTTGCACCAATTATACCGTTTGAAGGGCAAGGAGTTCACCCAGAAATATGTTTTGAAAGAAATCCAGCATATTTATTCTTCGCAGGGGCAGAAGCTCAACGATAAGCATATTGAAGTTATTGCCCGCCAGATGTTTTCCAAGGTGTATATTAAAGACGCAGGCGACAGCGGATTGATGGCCGGCGAAGTGGCCGAGGCCGCCGAAATTACGGCTCTAAACAAAGGACTGAAAAAGTCGGGCAAGAAATTGGTGGAAGTTGACCAGCTTTTATTGGGCATCACCAAGGTCTCATTATCAACCCAGAGCTGGCTGGCCGCGGCTTCTTTCCAAGAAACCTCGCGCGTTTTGATCAATGCCGCCATTACCGGCCGGGTAGATAATTTGTCCGGCCTTAAGGAAAATATTATTATCGGCCGATTAATACCGATTGGCGCCGGGTTTAAAAAAAAGAGCCAGGAGAAATAAAATTATAGGCAATGCTAATACACGAATGGCATGCGAATTATACTAATAAAGACGGGAGATAATCCCGTCTTTTAATAATTCATATTTTATTGGTGTATTTAATTTTTTATTTAGTGTTTACTGATTAACTTTTAAGAGTTCAGGCATTATGCTACTAATAGCGGCTCCCTCGGGATAGGCCATACTAGCGGGAACGGTAATGACGGCATCACTCTTGAAGTTGTTGGCGGTTAAGGCTGTGCCGCTTAATTGTTGCCGCTTGCCGCCATTGATATAGTAGACGGTTGAGGAATCAGAGTATTTAATCAGGGAACCGTCTGGTAGTTTGGCATTAACATCAAGGGGGTCGACTTTAGTGTAATTGGCCTCAAAAGCGTCTTGGATAATAATCACTCTTTTGGCGTAATCATTGCCAAAAAATTTTTTGGCCACGCTGTCATCGCCCAAACTGGTGACAATTTCTTTTAAAATTGAGTTGGGGGTGACCACATAGACCCGGGGGCTATTTTGGAATTTAATCAAGTTAACGCCGGGGCGGGCCGTAATGTTAGCGCTAGAAATTAATAAATCAAATACGTTCTGGGAAACGGTCTTAACGCCCTGGTCCGACCATTTACCGCTGTACCAAGTCCAATAAGTGGCTTCATTGGAAAATAGATGTCTTTTACTATCAGAACCGATATAGTAGATACCTGGATTGGCAATAGTTTTAATGAGGTTGCCAGTGACTAAGGCCGAGGGTAAAGTCACTACGGGTATAGCCGGCGTGGTTATGGCTGGGGCGGTGGCCGGAGGCGGAGAAGAGGGGGCAGGGGTAGGGGTGGTAACGGTATAGGTACAAGATTGACTCTCAATGGGTTTATTGGTGTTGACATTGCAGGCCTTGGTATCAGTGCAAGTTCTAGTCTGGAGGCCAGAGGCCGGACAAGTAGGCCAAGAGGTGCAAGACCAATAGGGGGTGCAGCCGGTAACTGGCGGAGCGTAAGTACATGATTGGGACAAGATAGGACTTCCGCCAAGGCAACCCAAAGGGGAGGACATAAGAACGGTTCTTGACCGGGTATTATTGGATTGGCAGGCTGACCAGCTGGAATAAGTAAAGGAGGTACAGGTGGACGGAACATAAGTGCAGGACTGGCTTTCGGCGGGTTTATCGGTCGTCACACCGCAAGCATTAGTGTCAAGGCAAGTTCTGGTTTGAGCGCTGGAGGCGGAACAAGTGGACCAAGGGGTGCAAGACCAACTGGGAGTGCAGACGACGGGAGGGGGAGTACCTGTGTATTCATAGGCACCAATATCTGGATTTCCAACAATAGAATTTCCTGCAAAGTCTGTAGTTAATCCCACATCTATTCCAGCATTAATTGCCGGACTTCCTGTTTTCAATCTGAAATCACGATTAACAATATTCTCGAAAAGAGGATCTCCAATTAAACTATTTGCATCTTGGCCACTTACCGTACGCCAAGCAGAAAGATTTGATTTAGTAATTCCATTATATACAAATCGATTAATTCCTTCAGGATAAAATAAATTATTATTGCTGCTCACACTAATTGGACCGCCAGTAATGGTTCCAACATAAAAATAATATCCTCCATCTTTAGGGTTAGAAAAAATATTATTTTTCGCATTAAATCCAGCTCCCCCAGTGTATGTAATCCCTTGAGCTGCCCCTCCGGCCTGATTCAAAATCCAAATACCATAGTTTGCATTATAGACAACATTATTATAAAACTTCACGACATCTCCATCGCTTGCTGCTCCACCCTTAGTTCGAAGAGCAGCTCCTACACCCTTTTTATCTACGCCCATACCACCGAGACTCATATTCCCGCCGAGATTGGCAAAAATATTATCATAAATCTGCCAGTTTTTAGAACGCTCGGCAAAATCAACTTCTGAATCACCATGCTTCGCAATACCATAATGATAGTTTTGATCATTTGCATCATTAAGATTAATTATTCTATTACGTCTGATTGTAACATTATTCATGTTGATGTGAGCGTGAGCTGGATTCGAAGCACTATAAGTCATATAATCAATAATTCCCTCTCCTGCCCAATCATGAATATAAGAATCTTCAATTAACAGATTACCTAAGTTTTGCCCGCCAATAGCCTGCCTATCTCCGCCACCGAAAATATTATTCACATCCTCCCCAGAATACACTTCAACTCTTCTAAATGTCCAATTGCTATACTGATATCCTCCATTACCAATCATGTAAGTCCCGCTTTTGCTCCGATGTATCACTGTGTCCTCAATTAAAATATTATTTGAACTTGCAGAACTATATCCAGAATAGATTCCAGTATACACTCCATAACCAATTTCAGAATTAAGAATGTTAATATTATTCGCACCGCTAGTGTCACTTTTAGCTAATCTTAGTACCCCATCATTTCCAGCACCAGCATAAAGTTTAAGATTTCTTATTGTAATATAATCATTTCCATTTAAATCGAGTGCAGTGCCAGCATAGTTCGTGTAAATATCTTCCATCGTGTCACCGTATGGATTGACCCATAAAACATCAGGAGTAGGAGTAGTGTCTAACCATAACGATCCATCCTTTGCCGCAACCGCTGCTTTAGAGTTTACAACCCACATTAATTTTCCGTTTTCCGTTGATGGGTCGCCTTGAATACCAATAGCTGCCTGAAAAACAAATGTCGTGTTAAACGTTCCGTCACCATTATTTGTAAAAGATCCTGCTGCCAATTTCCGTGCCCCGATAATCACACCCTGATCATTTGGGCAGTCGCCTCGGATGACAATAGGATTTTCCTCTGTGCCTGAAGCGTTGATTGAGTTCTGATTAGGGCTAAAATCGGTGCCGTATATATGCGTCCCGCAGATATAGAGCGTTTCTCCTTGGTTAATACCAGTGCCACCCCAGACAATTGATGCGAAACCATCCCAGGCATTAGCGTATGAGGCCCCTGTATTATTGCCATAGGTACCACTGCCTGGCCTGACATACCAAACGGTTCCGTCACCCGCTGCCCGCGCCTGATTAAAAATAAAAGCGGGTATGCTTTTTTGGTAAAAATTAAAATCGCCGCCCGCGATGAAAAATAAAATTAAGATTAATAGGGATAATCTTTGGGGCAACAAGACCGCGAATCGCGGGTACAAAATTACCAATCGATTTTTGGTTTTCCAATTTTTCAATTTTTTAAACCACCTTCCCAGGCTTTTCCAATAAATCCCGGGTTTTTTCATATTTTTATCGCTCAATTATTAACCGATGGAGCAGGTTCGCCAAGGTATTATAATTATAGCAAAAAAAATGAGGGGGGGGGGAACTAAAGCTATTTTTATTATTATTTAATGGGTTCCGGTTCCATCGAGCTGGACTCCACCTGTTCCACTTGCTCCAATTTTTCGTTTTTTTCCACCTGCTCCCAAACCTGTTTTTTAATGCCTTTTATTAAATTGGGGTTTTCCCTTAAATATCTTTTGGCATTTTCCCGTCCCACGCCCAATTTTTCTTCCCCGAACATATACGAATTGCCGGACTTTTTGACGACGCCTTTTTCCACGCCAATATCAATAACGTCGCCGGAAATGGAAATGCCCTCGTTATACATAATATCAAACTCGCAGGTCTGAAACGGCGGGGCGACTTTATTTTTGACGATTTTTACCTTGACCCGATTGCCGATATTTTTGTCGCCTTGCTTGATTTGCGCCGCGCGCCTGACCTCAATCCTGACCGAAGAATAAAATTTTAAAGCCATGCCGCCCGTGGTCGTTTCCGGATTGCCGAAAAAAACGCCGATTTTCATTCTGGTCTGATTGATAAAAATTAAAACCGTTTTGCTCTTGGAAATGGCCGCCGTTAATTTCCTTAAGGCCTGGCTCATTAGTCGGGCTTGCAGTCCCATATGAGAATCGCCCATATCGCCCTCAATTTCCGCCCGGGGCACCAAAGCCGCCACCGAATCAACCACGACCACATCCACCGCGTTTGACCTTACCAATGTTTCCACAATTTCCAAGGCCTGCTCGCCGGTGTCGGGCTGGGATATTAATAGTTCCTTAATGTTGACGCCGATTTTTACCGCGTAATCCGGGTCCAGGGCGTGTTCCGCGTCAACAAAAGCCGCCACCCCGCCCAACTTCTGCACTTCAGCGACAATATGTTGAGCTAAAGTGGTTTTACCGGACGCTTCCGGTCCAAAAATTTCCATAATTCTTCCTCTTGGCGCGCCGCCCACGCCAAGAGCCAAATCCAAAGACAAGCAACCAGTGGAAACCGCGTCTACCTGCATGGCTTTGGTCTCGCCAAATCTCATAATGGAACCGTCGCCGAATCTTTCCTTAATCTGGCTGATGGCCGTTTCCACGGCTTGTAATTTTTCGCTCATTCCCCCATCTTCCCCTTTCTTCTGTACCATATCTTAGATTAATTATTAATAAAATTATAAAATTAACCACTCTATTCGCTCAACAGCACCCTCAAATCCACCTCCTTTGCCTGCCCATAGCGCTTCTTTGCGGTTATCTTAATTAAATTCAGGCCATTTTGCAAGTCCAAGGTGGTCTGGAACCCGCCCTCGTTGTCCACGAAAACATTATTGTTATTAATAATGATTTCCACCTCTTTCTGCGATTGGCCGATGATTTCTATCTGCCTGGTTTTGGTGATCAAGCCGTCTTGGGGCCGGATAATTTTAAGCGGGGGCGGCGCAAAAATTTTTTCTAAACTCAAGGCCAAAAAAATTAAAATCGCCGCCACAATCAAGCCGCTCACCGCCCGCTTGATAAATTTCGGCCACATTAAAAAATATCGGCCCTCGATATTTTTATATTTTTTTTGTTCTTTAATTTCCAACCGTCTGGCATCATTCCAACAATCAGCGAAATTTAAGCGTAAATATTGGCAATAGAGCTTCAAAAAATTTTTCAAATATGGTCGGCCCGGCAAACCTGCCAAATTATTATTTTCCAGCGCCTCCAAATATTTAAAAGCGATATTCAAATCCTTAGCCGCCTTTTCTAAGCCCACGCCCATATCGCTTCGCGCTTCAATTAATTTTTCGCCCAAATTTTTAGCTTTAATTATTTTCTGAATGGTAAAAAGCATAAAACAAAATAAATTTAATGACAAGTGTCAAAATCAAAATGTCAAATGAATGTCAAAATTCTAAATTCAAAAATTTTGTCATTGGTCATTGATTTGTCATTTGGGCTTTGGATTTTTTTAAGTCCACTCATCTTCGTCAAACCGTTGTTTGAACTTTTCTCTCTCTTTTTCTTCTTGTTCTACTTCTTCAATTTTTTCTTCTATCTCATCTACTTCATCATCAACCGAGTTATCATCTTCCTCCGATACTTCTTCCGCCCCTTCAATCTCTTCCTGCGCCTCCGGCTCTAATTCCTCAATCTCGGCCACTGCCTCATCTTCTTCATTGTCCAAATTTTCACTATCAAATGACTCGTGCTTGAAAACCGTGGGCGATTCTGGCCCGTCTTCCGACGAGGCAGGCGCCAGCTCGCCTTCCAAATCGTATTCTTTGGCGGCGAAAGCCACCACATCATCAACCTCGCCCAGCCGGTCTAAGAATACTTCTCTGGGTTTGGCGCCATCCGCCGGGCCAATAACTCCTTGCTCTTCAAGCAAATCCAAAATTCTGGCCGCGCGGGCATAGCCGATTTTAAGCCGCCTTTGCAGTAAAGACGCCGAGGCCTTGCCGGCTTGGCGAATAATTTCTTTGGCCTCGCCCAACAGTGAATCGCCCTCGTCAGTAGAATAATAACCGCCGCCCTGCGGCGAAAAGCCGCCCGCTTGCCTATCAATAACGCCGTCAATATATTGCGCGCTGCCTTGCTGTTTAATATAGTTAATAATATTGCTAATTTCCCGGTCTGACAGAAATACGCCCTGCAAACGTTTGGGCTTAGCCACGCCCGGCCCTACAAAAAGCATATCGCCGCGCCCGACCAATTTTTCCGCGCCCGAACAATCAAGAATAGTGCGCGAATCAATTAAAGAAGCCACGGAAAAGGCAGTTCTCGCCGGAATATTGGCCTTGATCAAGCCGGTAACGACTTCCACTGAAGGCCTTTGCGTCGCCAGGATCAGATGAATGCCGACCGCTCGAGACATCTGCGCCAAGCGGACGATGCCGGCCTCAATATCGGCGCCGGCCGCGCTCATTAAATCAGCCAACTCATCAATAATAAAAATAATATAAGGCATTTTGTCCGCGCCATCGCGGTTATACATTTCAATATTCCTTTTGCCCCGGCGGGATAAAAGCTCAAAACGCCTTTCCATTTCCACAATCGTCCATTTAAGGGCGTTGATGGTTTTTTTGACATCGGTAATAACCGGGGTCAAAAGATAGGGGATATTATTGTAAATCGGCAGTTCAACCCGCTTAGGGTCAACTAAAATAAATTTCAATTCATCGGGGCTGTTTTGATAAAGCAAACTGATAATTAAAGAATTAATGCAAACCGATTTGCCCGAACCGGTCGCGCCGGCAATCAGCAAATGCGGCATTCTTTCCAAGCGGGAAAAATACGGCTTGCCGCTCACGTCTTTGCCCAGGGCTAAATATAAATTATCAACTCTTTCCTTAAACCCTTGGCTGGTCAGCATTTCAAACATCGTGACTCGGGCCGCCACTTGGTTTGGAATTTCAATGCCCACCAAGGACTTGCCCGGTATGGGCGCTTCAATGCGGATTGGGTGCGCCGCCAAGGCCAAGGCCAAATCGCTGTTCAAGTTGATAATTTTTGACAAGCGCACGCCATCGGCCGGCCGCAGGGTGTATTGGGTGACGGTCGGGCCGACATTGACTTCGCCCATCTCTACGGGAATGCCGAAATTAGACAAGGTCTTTTTGATAATTTCCTGATTGGACCTGATGTCGCCGCTGGTGGGCTTGCTTGATTTGCTGACTAAAATGTCAAGCGGCAATTCAATTTTTTTGCCGAATTTTTTAAATCGCGGTTCAACCGGCGCCGGTTCATTTTCAAAATCATGGTCATTAACGGAAATTTTTTTAAATTGGGGTATGTCTTCGGCCGCCCTGGCGTCTGATTCGGCTAATCGCCCCTCGCTCTCCATGGATTCAGCCATTTCCTCCTCCGGCTCTTCTTCATAAACGCCGTTTTCTGCTTCAAATTTTGAATCGGTTTTACTTAAGCCGGCGCTTAAAAATAAATAAATTGATTTGAATATATTAAAAATATATTTAACCAATCGCGCCGGCCACATCAAGCCGTAAATGGAGGTTTCAAAAGTCAAAAGCAAGCCAATCAGAAAAATTGCCAGACACATTATAACCGCTCCCCAGAAGCCCATCAATTTTAAAAACAAAAAAGATAAAATCAAGCCGATTTCGCCGCCGCCCAAGCCCTTTTGCGCCGAGGCCGCCGCTTCTTTTAAGTCAAATTGTAAATGCCAAAGGGCGGTCAAGCCCAAAACCAAAAGAATGGCGCCCAAATAATTAACGAATTTTATCTGATATTTTTCGCCGCGTAGCAGAAAGTAGCCGAACAAAATAGTCATAACCGGAAACAGCCATTTAAGCGAGCCGAATAAAATCGCTAATACCGAGACGCCCCAGCGGCCGAAGTCGCCGGCCAAATCAAAAATACTTAATAAGCTCAACGACCCGAAAACAAACAAAAGGATGACCGCGATGCCTTTCTTAGTTTCCGAATTTATCTGCCAACGGGCGCCGAATTTATTCTCCAAATCAAAATCGTCCAGACGAAAATGTTTTTTCCTTTTTCTGCGGCGGGACATAAATAATAAATTTCAAAATAGTTTTGTAACCATCTCATTATATCATTAAATCGCCATAAAATCAAAGCGGTCAAACATCAGCCGGGCTCTTGTTTTCGGCGCGATCGGGTTCTGACGTTTTTCCGGCTTCCGGTTCAATTGGCGCGACCGAATTTTCGGCGGGCGCAATCGATTCAGGATTATTTTTATTATTTTTTTCTAAAATTTTTTTCGTTTCATATTCCGCCACCCTTTCTTCCAATTCAGCCAATAACTCCTGGTCTTGCCTGATTTTTTCTTCTACCTCTTGTTCCTCTTTGCTCTTCTTCTTGTCAATCCGTTTTTCCGCCGGTTGAGCCATAGACAATGGTTTTTCCGTTGCTTGCTTTTCTCCGCGAGCCGCCTCTTGGGCCGCCGGGCCCGCCTGCACCAAGGCTTCGGCAGTCGGGCCTGCCTGTGCCAAGGCTTCGGCAGGCAGGCCGATGGCCGTATCTTTTAGTTCTGGCGTCGTCGTTTCCTGATTTTCAAATTTTTCCTTCAATGTTTCCGCGACTTCTTCCAACGGCGAGGGTTCTTTTTTTTGTATTTCCCTCTCCTCTATTGAGGAGAGGGTAGGGTGAGGAGGATTAAATTCCCCCTCCTTTTTCCCTGTCCCGCCCTCACCCTGCCCTCTCCCAGAGGGAGAGGGGGTAATCGGTTCACCTCCTTCTTCAACCCTTGGCCCAAGCGGTTCACCGGCGGTTATGAGCCGTCTGCCTGATTCGCCTCTTTCAAACATCGGCCTTTCGCCGTGGCGCTCCAGGGCGATATCCTGACCCACGACCTCGTCGGTTTTCTTGTCGCGCAAATCAATATTTTCACTCCTATATTCTTTATACCCATCTTTATTAGCGGCTAAATAATAAATATTGTCGCCGGCCAAAAAGCCATAACGGCCATGCTTATCCGTAATCTGGACTTCTAACATCTTGTTGTATTCGGGCGAGAAAATCCTGACCACGGATTTGCCCAAAAGCTGTTTGCTGTCGCGGTCATAAATCATGCCCCAGGCCTTGGCTTTTTTCTGTTCGGCCAATCGCCGAAACAGCCAATACATCAAAGTATGGACTAAAACGAATCCGGCCATCAGCCAATTCGGATAAATCACAAAAGATACCGCCGAAAAAATCGGGCCGGCCACGCTGATATTTTTTTTGATTCGGCGCCAGAAATATTTTTTTAAAATCTGCCGGTCGCTCACATAAGCATCCTCTTGGTCTAACGGGATGTTGGCGACAATGACGCCGGCCTGCCCCTCTTTAATGGCAATATTCTGGCCATGATACAAATCCACATATTTTTTATCCTCTTTGATGTTCATTAAAACCACGGAAGGGAAAACAAAATTCGGCTTAGTCACTTCAATATAATATTCGCCCTCGTCAATCATAAAATTGTAACGGCCGTCTTTGTCCGTAATTCTTGACCGCAATAATTTTTTGGTCTTATGGTCATACAAGCGCACCACCGCCAAATCAATCGGCTTTTTGGTAATGGAATTATAGACCACGCCCCAGCCCTTTCTTTTTTTCCGCAATAGCCAGATGAACGGTTCGGTGAAGAGATATTGCAGATAATAAATCAAGTTCCACCATGGGATCGCGGCGACCGTGCTGATTGAAACCACCGTGGCCACGGTTGGCGCTACATAATTGACCGTGACGTTTTCTACCGCCGGATTTTCCAATACCTGCTTGACAATATCAGAAATATTTTCCGCTATTTTTTCCGGATTGTTAAGCATCTCAATTATGGTTTTTAAAATATCCTGGTCTTTAGCGACATCAATATGAAGATTGATAATATTATTTTGGATTTTAAGGTTGCGCCGTAAATACGGCTTATAGCCGATTTTCGTTATTTCTAAATCATAAACGCCATTGGGCGCCATAAAACCGAAAAAGCCGTTGGCGTCCGTCAGTTGCGGATTTTTTACGCCAAAACCGTTAAAATCCGCGCCATCCGAGCGTAAAATCACCCTAACCCCCGGAATCCTTTCCGCGCCCTTTCTATCTAAAGAAACATAGCCCCACGGCAGGACTTTTAATTTCCAAATTTGATTGGAAACCGTCTGGTCAAAATAAATCGTGGAAATTAATAAATCATAATCGCCGGGCGCGGCGGGCAGGATAAACGAGGTCTGATATTTATTCTGGGCGCCGTCCAAAGAAATAAAATAATTCTTATCGCCGATTTGCGCCACCAGCAAAGAAACCGGCTTGGGCAGTTTGTCGCGCCGGATGTTTATGGTTAAATCGTGGGACGGCAAGATAAATAATTCTCTCGCCTCATTGGCAAAAATTTGCAAGATGCCATTATTGACATAAAAATTAAAATTGGGATTTTGTTCAATCACGGCGCCGCCTCCGACACCGGGCACGCCGGGTACCGGACCGGGCAGGATTCCCCCTTTGGGCATAGCCGCCACGCAACCGCAATTGATAATATTATTCTGATTGTATCGGACAAAAGCCGTGTAAGCGTAAGTATTATCATTGACCACATTGCCATCATAAAAACTTTGGTCAGAACCGCTATAGACGGTTTGGCCATTGCTAATAGAATTGACGCAAGAATTGGCGCGCTGCCACTGCACGCTGTTAAACTGGAAAACATTCGGCACATTGGGCGGATTATTCCAGCCGACACTGGCCCAATTATTGCCGGATAAAACGCTGATATTGGAAATGCACTGGACGTCGGTGCCGGCCGAGGGCGTGGCCGAAACGCATGAACCGGCCGAATATTCGCCATAGGCATTGCGCGTAAAAAGTTTATAATTGTAGATTTTGCCATTTTTCAATCCCGTATCTTCATAGCCGGTAAAATTGCCCTCACCCAAAACCACGCCATCATTAATGCCGGCCGATTGGCAATTGCCCTTTACTCGGACCACTCTCGCGGCCCAAAAAATAAAATCGTGGACACTGCTATTGGGTGGATTATTCCACAATAAAGCCACGCCCTGATTGACGGCATTGGCCTGGACGCCGGAGACGCCGTAGGCGATTCTGGTAGCGCTACCGAAGGTGCCTTGGGAGCAAGCATTGGCGCTGTTGCAAATAAAAATCGTGTACCAATAAGTGACGCTCAAGCCGATATTCGGGTCATTGTATACCGCCACAGGCGGGCCGTCATAAATGCCATTGCCCTCGCCCATGTTGGCAGGCGCCGATTGGGTGCTTCTTCTGATGACTAATCGGGCCACATCCGCGCCCGTGGGATAATTAATACTGATTTCCGCGCCTTTATTTTTAGCCAGCACGCCAATCGTAGGATTGCTGATGCCGCAGGTTGCCATAAAAGTCCCGGGATTTTTTTGGGTGAGCGAGCCGTCCGAGGACAGGACATAATATTTATAGATGTTGCCAATGGTTAGTCCGCTGATAGTAACTGAATGATTAATGCCCGCCGCGCCCGTGATTATATTTTCATTATCGGCCGTAATGCCATAACCGACTTCGGTGGAAGCGCTGGCGTCCGAAATGGTGGTTTTACCGCGAACAGTCGTCCAATATTCGGTCTTCCAAGTAATCGTGACCGACCCGCAATTAGAAACCACATTGCCCAAGGGGGGGGTGATTTGCAATGTTTTTATTGGCTTGGGCGGAGGCGGCGGCGGTGGCACGCCGCCGCTTTCAATCTTGGCGTTGATATTGACGGTGCCGCCGGCGCTATTAGTC